>NC_008268.1:0-333333 GCF_000014565.1 Rhodococcus jostii RHA1
CCGCGGCGCTGCTCCCGGCGCTCCGCGCCGGGAGACGGGGCGAGTCGCTGCGCTCCCCGCCAGGGAGCCGCTGCGCGGCTCGCAGTGGGTCGATTCCCGTTGCCGTCGATCGAGTCGCTTCGCTCCTCTGAGTTTCCGAGATTAGGTTCTCGCCTGCACTTTTCATCGTCCCGTTCGATCCGGTCCCCCGCACCCCAACGGGGCTGGAGAAGCGGGAGGGTGTGCCCGACCCGCCGCCCACTCGCCTTCCCGCACCGCTCCATGTCATACCCACAGCATACCACCCGGCACCCTCGAATCCCAAAACAGACGAAAAACTTAAAACACCCATATCTGTTGATAATCAACCTTTTTCGAACCTTACAATCTGAAAAACGTGCACAACCCACGTAAAAACTTACTCACCAAGTAATTACCCAAACATGTTGTCAATCAATACCTTTCAGAAACGGCTCGAAAACGGACGAAGCAGACACCCCCACGCCCGCCGACACCCCGGCGCCGGCACTCACCCGACAGGTCGCCGACACCCCACATCACAAACCGGAGACATGTCATCACACCAGGTCACAGCACCATTACGCCCGCGGGTGCCGAGGTCGCATCGATCCCACCCAGAATGGGCAGCAGAGATTCAGCAGCGGATCGCGTCGCTCGCGGCGACGCCTTGGGGCGGGAGCGCGTCATCGTGTTCGAGAGATTCTCCGATCAAGCCCGCCACGTGGTCGTCCTCGCCGCCGGCGCCGCCCGCACCCACCACCAGAACTGGCGTCGGCACCGAACACCTACTGGTCGGGATCCTCGACGCCGGCGGCCCCGGAACGGCAGCACTGACCTCATGGGGCGTCACCGCCCCGGCACTCGACAGCAAGCTCCAGGGCACCGGCGGGCTCCACCCCCGTCGCCGGGCACATCCCGAACACCGGCAAAAACGAAGAAGGTCCCCGAGGGCAGCCTCCGCCAGACCGCCCTGCTCGGGCACGAGGAAATCGGCACCGACCACCTCCTCCTGGCCCTGCTCGACGACCCCACCTCCACCGGCGCTCACGAATTCTATTGTTCCTCACCCGAACCCAGCGGACGCCGCGCGCAACCTCGACATCACCGAACGCGTTCATGCTGCAGTGGCACCAACGACGGGCGTTCAGCGCCTCCGCCTTTCGTGTCCTGCCTAAATCTTTCGTGTCCAGGATCACCCGCGCCGCCCTCGGTGGGGCTTGCCATCGCCGCCACGTCCGTGACCCGGCAGAGCGCCAGCCGACAGTGGCAGGTTCTGCGCTACCGTGTATTTCGTTGCTGCTGCGGAGCTCTCGCCGCCGGGGCCCTAACCGAGCAGCACCCGTCGCCGCGACGGGTGCCGAGGGCGCAGAGCGGCGGGCCCTGCGGAAGGCTACAGGTGCTCGGTGGTGCGCCTGCCGATGGTGGTGCTCAGGGCGTCGAGTTCGGCGAGCACACCGGTGGCGGCCCAGATCTGGTTGCGCTTGCTCTCGGAGAGCACCTCGAGCACCCCGGCCGCGGTGAGCCGGCCCAGCGCGCGGTACGCGCTGGCGTCGGTGGTGCCGGTGATCTGCTGGGCGGTGTCGGCGCCGAAGATCGGCGTGCCGAGGAGGGCGTCGATGATCTTCTCGTCGGCGGAGTTGCTGCGCGGCCGCGCGATATCGCGCCAATAGCTGGGGAGTTCGGCCAGGGCGCGGGCAGAGTCCTGCGCGGCCTCGCTGGAGACGATCGCCGCGCGGGCGACGTACTCGACGAACCCGTCGGCATCACCCGCCCGGTAGCGGGTCAGGTGGTCGAAGTAGCGGCGGGTGTCGGCGAGCATCACCGACGCCAACGGGACGGTGACCCGGTGGGTCAGGCGGCGGCGGCGCAGGATCGCGCTGATCAGGGCGCGGCCGATGCGTCCGTTGCCGTCGGTGAACGGGTGGATGGACTCGAGCTGGGCGTGTGCGATCGCGGCCTGCGCGAGGATCGGCAGGTCGGTGCGGTTCGCGAACTCCAGCAGGTCCGCCAGCAGCTCGTCGACCAGTTCCGGTGGCGGGGGCACGAACAGCGCGTCGATCGGGGTGTAGTCGCTGCCGCCGATCCAGTTCTGCACGTCGCGGAATCGGCCGGAGTCGCGGGCGGTGTAGTAGTCCGGTGCCATCAGCAACCGGTGCGCACCGAGCAGGGTGTCACCGGTGATCGGGCCGTCCCCGGCCGCGTCGACCATCGCGATCAGGGCCTTGACCGCGGCGAGCTGGGACTTGGCCTCCGCGCTGGACTTGCCACCGGCCAGCGCCTTGCCGAACGCGCGCCAGCCCGCGTCGATGTGCTCGATCTTCGACGACGCCACCGACTCGCTGCGCAGCAGGAAGTCCGACAGCGGCGCCAGGTGCTCGCCGAACCCTGCTTCGAGGCGGGCCACCGCGATGACCGCCTCCTCGTGCGCGCGGGCAACAACACCGACCAGATCGCAGTCGAGGGCGCCGATCATCGGCGGGATCATCACGTCGACGGTCTCCAGGGTGCGGTCCGCGCGCGAACCCTGCCGATGACGCGGGTTCCAGGGCCGAGTCTCGATACGATGCTCCGGCCAGATCACAGACCTTCTCCCCCTGGTTCGGTGCAAACGTAGACAACAGACATCTTAGCGTACTTTTACTACCTTAAACGTAGTCAACGACATTGATTGGTATACGCACGGCGGCAGGACACCCACCCCCGCAGGTCGGCGCCTGATGTCGTCCACGCCCGGCAGATCACCGCCCGGTCGGGTGACACCGTCACTCGTCGAACCCGACCCCGCACCGTGCCCCGAGCCATGCCGGAACCTGACTTCGCCGCGACCGAAACAACCTGCCCGGATTTGCCGCTCGTTCGAGAAGCTGATGGCGTTCGGCCGCCGCGACGAATGGTCTGACCACACCATGTCCGCCCACAATGATTCGGCACATCCTTCCAAACCTTCTGCGGAACTTAACAGGCAAGCGGTCAGGCGACGACAGGTCTGACGACAACGCCGACGACAACTCAACCCGTCGCGTCCCGGTCGCGGTGGTCGAGTCGTTGTTGGCCGCTCCCGATGCGCTGACACCCGCACAACCTGAAGAGCTTGTCGCGCAGGCGCGCCGCGTTCAGCGCGAATGGCAGATTCGGCTCCGCAACCTGGGCTACTTCATGGCCGACGACGGGGTGTTCTTCGGCTCGACCATCCTCGACACGGTGTGCAGCACACTCTTCTCAGCCGCACCCTGAACAACCTCTACAGCGGGCCGATCACACCGTTTCCACAACCGCGGGGACGACCTCGACGGATTGCATACGGCTCTGGCCGCCGCGTTCAAGGAGGTCGAGATCACCGTCGCTGTGTTCGCCGCCCGCCGCCCGCGACGTCCCGGCAGCTGATGCGCCGCGCGGGACCGCTGGCCGCGGTAGTCACCGGGATCGCGGTCTATCTGGCCGCGTTCATCTCTCACCCCCCCACAGGAGATTTGCCGCGGACACCACCGCTTCCCCGAGGACGTGCTCAACCAGTACGGACTCGTCATCGCCGAACAGCACTCCAGCCGAGCAAAGATGCCCACCGTGGCCGCGCACTGCACCCTCCACCTCGTCTCCGGCCCCGAACCACCCCCACCGTCTTCGTGGTCGATTGGCACGCGACCGGACTGGCCCTCGCCGGTGTCGTCCTCGCCGCCGGCGGCGTCTGGCTCCGGTGGCGATCCCCGCTCCGCAGCACGGACCGAACGAGTTGGGCCGGAGCGACCGCACCGCCGCGCTGCCTGTGATCCGCCGTTGCCGCCTGCCGACCGAGAGGAACCCCAGTGCCGACACCCAAACCTGACGACCAGACGACCAGACGACCAGACGATCGTCAGTCTGAACGCGGTGCGTCAGAGGACAACCGACGACCTACTGTCCGGGCACGTACCACTGACGTCGCTGCTGTACCGCCGACGCGACCGAATCGCCGCCGACCTACTCGTCTCCGACGTCCTCACCACATACATGCGCGGTCACGGGATCGGGCCGGCCGGGGTCATGGTCATGCTCGGCATCGCCGACGACGCCCGGGCCCGCGACCCGACCGCCGAACAGCGCGGGCAGATCACCGACGCGATCGCCGCGACGAGCGAGCGATAGGGGACGTCTAGCTCCGCTGTCCAGATGGCACTACTCGTCCGGGTCAGGACTCGACCGGGACCCACCGCTCCAGGCGGGCATGGCAGGGGAACTGCCCCGGGGAACGTCGCCGCGCATCGACTCGATCACCGTGTCCTCGCCGTCGACGCATGCGCGTGCGGATGGATCTGGCGGAGATCGTCGACCAGAGGCGCTCACCGAGCACTACGCCGCCGACTGCATGCCCTGCCCGCCACCGGAATCGCTCCACAGCTCCCCCCTCCGAAGCCGAGGTGTGCACGGGCAGAGTTGGCGGCAAGAGCGCTTCTGGTGTCGAGGACAGACATGCCCACCCTTCGTTGTTGCACCAAATTTGCACACCACTGTGGAAGTCCCGATCCGACAGCGAGCGCACCCCGGAAACTGTCAGCGTCCGATCCAGCACCCGTCGCCGAACCCGCAATCCGGTCCGGCGCGGCGTTCATTCCCGTCGCCTGCCGCCGCCGCACCATGGGCGAACTGGTAGACAGACCAGATGTGGTGGAACGCTCTGATCAGGAGGCCCCGATGCCACGACCATCATCATGGGTGAGGACGACGGCCTCCGCCCTCGGTGAGGAGCTGGCACGGATCGGTCTGACCGTCCCCGCCGACCGACTCGAGGACCTGCTCACCGACCGAGTCGCCGCCGTGGCAGAGCGGATGCACATCACCGAACGCACCGCCCGCCGGTACTTCGATCCTCACGCACTGCGCACCCTCGCCCGTGAACTGGCCCTGCGCATCAACGATGAGGCACCCGGCGCCGACCTGCTGACACTGCCCCGCACCATCGCCATGCCCCTGCCCACCCTCGGTGCGACAATCGCCGCCCTCGTCGAGGTCGCCGCCCTCGCCGGCGCCGACACCGGTCCCGACGAGCCGGCGACAGCGATGTCGATGATCTCCACCCTCGGCGTCCTGACCAGAGAACACGACGGTCACCTTCCCACTGTCTGGGTGCCGGAGCCACTCCTCGTGCGAGCGGTGCGGCTCATCGAGAACACCGCCGACCTCGTGCACCACGGCTGCACACTCCCACCAGGCGTCGCCGAGGACGTACGCCCCCACCTGCGGAAGGCACTGAGCGACGACGCCGCCCGGCTACGGGCACTGACCCCCCACACCGGCCGACGGACCGGCCCGGGCCTGTGGGCGGTTCCCGACGATCCCCGGTGAACACCGCGACTGCTGCCCCGAATGCCTTCGTGACGCAGAAACGCAGGAGAAACGAGATCTTC
The DNA here is from genome assembly GCF_000014565.1 of Rhodococcus jostii RHA1. Classification (NCBI taxonomy): domain Bacteria; kingdom Bacillati; phylum Actinomycetota; class Actinomycetes; order Mycobacteriales; family Nocardiaceae; genus Rhodococcus; species Rhodococcus jostii. Next base: position 5,382 of record NC_008268.1, read on the forward strand.
TGGGTAGTGGCTTCGGTGTCCTCGGCCGGTTTGCTCACGGACAGGTTGAGCGTGGGCAGCCCGTACTCGTCGGTCGGTGTGGTCCCGGTGACCACACCGCCGCCCGTCGAAGTCAACGCTGCCGCCCGTGCCGATGGACGTCACCCATTCCGCGCCTTTCATTGTCGAGGTGTTGCGTCGACCGGTTGAACCTGGTCGGTTCCGTTCCGGAATGTTCGTAGAATTGTTGGCCTGCAATGGCTTACGAGTTTCTATGAGAAGGTTGGGGCATGGGTGACAATGCGGCGATGGAATCGTTTTTCGCGTTGCTGCAACGCAATGTCCTCGACCGTGGCCGCTGGAGCAGCCGTGAGGAACGACGGTTGGCGACCGTCGGGTGGATCGAGACGGCCTACCACGGCGGCGCCGGCAACGCGGTTTCGGTCGACTGAAGTGCTGCCACACAATCATCACCGGCAGCTGGAAAAGACCGCCAGCAGCGGCCCCGCGATGACGCCCAGTGAAATCCGCGGTCCTTTCCACCCATCATCCGCAACACGCCTCCCGATCACATCCGGGACCCGACATATTCCCAGATCAGAGCATTCGCCCGGGCCACGGCTCTATCCTGTCCATCCTGCGACACTCGCCGTCTCACGTCAGGACGAGGACCGACAGGCGTCCGCGCGGTGAGAGAGCGCGGTGACCTCGACCGTACGATTCGCGTCGTTGATCAGATACAGCCTTTGACTACTCGAGACCGCCGTCGCTCTGGAGAAGTTGGGCGTTGATCCCTCCGCCCTCCGCGGGGCAGAGGAACGTCACCAGATTCGCGCAAGTCCTGCGGTATACCGAGGCGTCCCAGAGATGTGCAGGTGATCATGTGCGCCTTCTGCTGTTCGGTTCATCCACCCGGTGTCGGTCGGTCCGGGATTGATCGCGTTACAGGTCACTCCCAGATCGGCAAGCTCACGGGCGGCGGCCAGCGTGATCCGGTCCATCGCCCCCTTGCTCGCCCCACAGGCCAGGTTGCCGACGGTGTGATCGCTGGTCAGGCTGACCACCCGCCCGGTACCGTGCTGACCGCGAAATCGCAGCCCGTACCCCCGGATCAGCAGCCACGACGCCCGCGTACTGACCGCGAAGTGCCGATCGAAGCTCTCCACCGTGGTGTCCAACCGGCCGGAATCGACCGACTCGCAATGGCAGAACACCAGCGCGGCGACGTTTCCCAGTTCGCGCTCGACGCTGTCGAAGAGCCGATGGGTCAATCCCACTTCTCTCACGCTCCCCCGGCGGAGGTTCTTTCCGTACTCGGTGCGATCGCCGAGTTCTCTGGTGTCCGGACACACCGGGAGGTCCGCACGAACCCTCGCTGTTGCCCGCGTGCGGACGCACCGGCGGCGCAATTCGAAAATCGGTGTGCGCCAATTCGAAATTGTCGAGCGAAGCTCAGCGCGGATTCGGTCAACGACCTGCTCGGACACCACGGGGGGCGCGCCGCGGCGTAGCGTTGGGGTGACGCCTTGTGGGCTCGCCCAGCACGTTGGCTCACCCAATCCAGGTAAAACCTTATGCACCAGCTCAGTTCACTCGATGCGCAGTTCCTCGACGCCGAGACATCGACCACCTGCACCCATGTCGGGATCCTGAGCGTCCTCGGCCCCACCACACCGGGTGGCGGGCTCACGGTGCAGGCCCTCCGGGCGCTCGCCGATGGCCGATTACACCTGGTGGGGCCACTGCGGTGGCGGCTACAGCAGGTACCTCTCGGGCTCGACCGGCCCTACTGGGTGGACTCCGAGTTCCTCGACCTCGGCTATCACATCCGGGAGGTCACCCTGACCGGTCCCGGCACCGACGAACAGCTCGCCGAGCAGATTTCCGGTCTCGCGGCACGTCCACTGAGCCGCGACCGGCCCCTGTGGCAGTGCTACCTGGTGAACGGGCTCACCGGTGGCCGGCAGGCGATCTACACCAAGGTGCACCCCGCGGTGATCGACGGCCTGACCGCGGCGCAGGCTCTCGCGGTGCTGATGGACACCACCCCGCAACCCCGCACGGTGCCGCACCGGTTCAGCGACGAGCAGTACCAGGCGGCCGGCGCCCTGGGGATGCTCGGCAACAGTGCCTGGCATCTGGCCCTGTTGCCCGCGCGGCTGATGTGGTCCTCGCTCCGGCTGGCACCGCACCTGCCCGAGCTCGCCGACGCTCTCACCGTCCCGGGCGCGGACCTGCTGGGCACACTCGCCCGGGGGCTGACCCCGCGCACATGGCGGCGGCCGGCCGACGAGGCGACGGCCGGGGCACCGGCACCGGCACCGGCACCGCCCGACACCCCATTCCCCGGCCCCGACACCGCGCGCCGACGATTCGCGTTCACCTCGCTGCCACTCGGCGAGGTCGATGCGGTCAGGACCGCGCTGGGATGCACCGTCGACGACGTGGTGACGGCGCTGTGCACCACCGTGCTGCGGCGCTGGCTCATCGACCACGATGCCCCGCCAAACACGACGCTGGCCGCGGCCATGCCGATCGCACGGCGCACCGACGCACAGTTCGCGGCCGCCGACCATCGACTCTCCCTCCTGCCCATCGCCCTTCCGATCAACGAAGCCGACCCGGCCCGCCGCCTGCACAAGGTGCACACCTCACTCACGGCGGCACCCCAACGTTTCCGCGCCGCACCCGCCACCCTCGTCCGCGACGTCGGCGCCGCGCTGCCGCGAGCACTGCGCGGCCCGATCTCACGCACACCGCTGCGGGCACTGACCATGCCCACGCCACCGGTCAACCTGATCATCTCCCACGCCGCCGGCCCTGCTCGGCCGCTGTACACCGCGGGCATCGAGGTAACCGGGAACTTCCCCGTCTCCGCCGTCAGCGACATGACCGGCGGCATCACCATCGCCGCCATGTCCTACGGCCGGCACCTCGACGTCGGCATCATCACCTGCCGAAACCTCGTCCCCGATGTGTGGGACGTCACCGGCCAACTACACCAGGCCCTCTCCGAACTGACCGCGTGCACCCGCAACGTCCGATACCTGCGCCCCGCCCGTCCCCCGCACCGACCGATGTCGAGGTAACCGCGCTCTCGTCATCGGCACCACCATCTACCGACCCGAAAACGCAAATAGTCCCGGCTCTACCCGGAGGCGATTTTGCGTGGAGGCCGTCCTGTCGAGACGATCCTTGGGCAGGAAGGATTTTCGAGGTTGGCGCGGCGCTCGATTTCCGTCTACGAGGCCGACCGGCTTCAGCCGGGGCCGGCTACCGGAACGCCGCGTCGGCAGTTCCTCGAGGGGAACGGATCGTCGCCACTGAGCGAATCGGTGATCTCGCGATACGCCGGTGGTGGGGCGGCGGCGGCAAGTATGAGTTCGTCCGCGCAAAGGTGCCGGATGCGGCCGTTGGCGAAATGCACGGTCGAATCCGATACTGCCCCAAGGCTTCCATCAGCATGCGGATCAGGTCCAGATGGGAACCCTCCGACCGAAGGGGTCAGGCGGCCGGAGGATCCGGGCTCTCGCGCGGGTTTGCCGTCCGAGGCCACGCGGCAGCACGCGCATCGGATACCCCTATCCGACCGGTTCACTCCTCGAGCCGACAGGCGCATCGGTCCAGCGCACCGAGGGCGCCTGCCGATCGCATCGGTGACCAATGCCAGGGGCACGGGGATGGGTGCACGGCGGCTCGCCGTGCACCTTTTCCCACGAGCAGCCTGCGGACGTTCGACGGTCACCGCAACGTCGACATGAACATCACGGGGCGCCTCCGGACGGAACTATCCCATCACTGAACATGGAATGTGCTGTGCCATAGCCAGATTGACCGGACAGGCGGCGAACGACACGATGCCGATGCTGTCGTCGACGCGTCGGACCATCCGGCGCATCCTGCCGCCGCACCCGATCGGGTATTCACCTCAGCCGGCCCGGGCACTGCGTTTCACCCGCAGCCTCGGTCGGCATCGGCACTTCGGCGACCCGGGACGGGACAACCCTTCGGTCTCAGAGGTAGAGGTCGAGAGGGACACCGATCATCGAGCGGTGTCCGACCGTGGGGGCGCACCGTCTTCACCTCGGGATACGGTGCGGAAGGTCCGCGCGAACCTCACGCGCAGCCCGCCGGTGGTGTCGCGGGCAGCCACGACCGGGGTTTCGGTCGCGAGCATCCGGTCGAGCGACGGATAGCCGGCCAGCCACCCGAGGATCGGCTCGACTGACAAACGGTGACCTGAGCCTCGCGGAACAATCGCTGTTCTCCTGTAAACCCATGTGATCGGTATGTCCGTACAATCGATGATGTTGTGGCGAAGGGCCGCGGCAACCGCCGCGGCGACGAAGAGCAGATCGCATATTCTCCTGGCGCCAACCTCGCCGAACCGGCGACAGTCGCCCCTGCCGACGCCGCGAGCGGCCACCACCCGAAAGCTGTCCTCGAACTGATCGAGCGTCATCTTCCATCCCACCCCGGGTGGCCGGCAGGGGAAAGTCGCATACGTACAGCACAAGAGCCACAAGCCTCCCGAGGCGGGAGCCATGACACGGCATCACCCCGATGGGGCCCACACCGCCACCGCCACCGCCACCGCCACCGCCACCGCCACCGCCGAGGATTGGACACTGGACCGCCTAGCGCAGACACCAGGCCATCCGCACTACCCGTCAAACCAAGGTGCCCGGTTTGTTGTCCGGAACGAGCCGCAACCGAGACCCCACGACACATCGACAACACAGAAATTCAGTTTCCGGAGTCCGGATCTGCCCACAGATCCTCCCGTTCGGGAACGAAAGGAACCGCACTTGCTCCCCGCCCGAACCCCATCCACGCCGACCCACCAGGTCCTGAGCGGACCCGAAGGGTGGCGGGACAGCGCCGCGTGCCGCGGTATCGAACCGTCGATGTTCTTCTCCCCCGACAATGAACGCGGCATCGCCCGAAGTCACCGCGAATCACGGGCCCGGCAGATCTGCCAGGACTGCCCCGTACTCACCCAGTGCCGCGAGCACGCCCTGACGACGGGCGAACCGTACGGAATCTGGGGCGGCATGACCGAAAACGACCGCAAACGACACACCAACCGAGCTCGCCGCCGCGAGCACCGACCCCTCGCGCCCCGGCACGCGACACCGGCCACCGCCGACGCCCTGCACCTGAGCTCCGCCCGGTAACGAGCGCGTCCAACGCGGCATCCCGACGACCCCACCACCCCACGGAGAACCCCAGCTCCAGCACCAGAATACGAACCAGATCAACGGTTTTGGACCAACCAGAGTCCGGTGGAGCATCGCCGATCGAGACGCCCGAACGCGTCAACGACGCGATGCTCCCGGCCCCGAAAGCGAGCACGGTGCTCTCCGAAGCGGCGAAACACCGATTGTCACCGGTCGCGATGACGAACTGCCCTCCCGGAGCAGCGAAGGTCGCCGACCGCAGCGGGCCTCCGGTTCCTCGACCCTTTCAGGTTCGGGCAGGTTGAGCGGGGGCAGTCCGTTCTCGCCGGTCGCAGCGGCGGCCGTCATCGCAGCCTGAGCCGGATCGGGATTGCCCTCGCCCATCGGGTCGTTCGCCACCCCCACGGCGGCAACGCAGGCGGCGGTGATGCCCAACGCGGCTGCGGTCTTCACGTATGGGCGGCCACCCGAAGGGCCACGCATTCCCCGGGCTTTTAGTCGGTAGTCGCTTGGCCGGCCCCCGGCACCGCACCCGCGGTGCGGGCGCCCGGGGGTTGTCACGAGGGTTACCGCTGGCGCCGCCGAACAGAGAAGCGTCCGGAACGCCTGGACACCGAGCACGCGGCCCACGCCCCGAGCGGGTCGAGTTCCTCGAGTCGCTCTCGAGTCACTCTCGGGTCGCTCTCCGCTCTCGGGTCGAGTTCCTCGAGTCGCTCTCGGGTTGCTCTCGGGTCGCGTCGTCACCCGTCTTCGCCAGCCGCTGCCACTTGCCGGAGAGAATGAAGAACTCGTCGAGGACCGCGATCATCAGCGGTAGCTGCGAGCCCTCGATCTTCTTGTGGTGAATGTAGGCGTTGCGGGCCATCATCTCGGTGTGCAGCGCACGCACGAACATTGCCGCGCGGAGCGCGTCCTACACCATCGCGCCACAACCGGGGTAACCCTCGAGTGCCGTCGAGTTCGATCATCTTCGGATCGACACCGACGAACGGGATGCCACGGCGCACCGCCTCGGTCAGCAACCGTGCGGATCACGAACCCCTTGCCACCGCCGGTCGGCCCCACGATCACGCAATGCGGCCGGTTCGAACGCGTCGACACATCCCAGAACATCGTCAGGTCCGCCGCGCCGGTCGCATACGGCAGGTGCCGCAGGTCCGCGCCGACCAGGGCGAACGGGTACTCCACCCCGGTCGGCACCGCAGCCACGAGCCGCATCACCAGGGGGGCCCTGCGAAGGGGTCCACTCCGTGGTCCAGGTCCGGCCGGACTCGTGCACGCCCGCAAGAGATGCCAGGGCTTCGTCGACCTCCGCTTGGAAGCCGCCGGCACCGGAGTTCATCGACGGCTCGAACGTGCTCTCGACGCCGTTCTCGAGCCGTTCTCGACGCCGTACTCGACGCCGTACTCGACGCCGTACTCGACGCCGTACTCGACGCCGTACTCGTCGACCGAGTCGACGGTGACCCTCGCGTCCTTGAGGATTGCGCCGGCATCGAGCGCCGCCTGCAGCGCCTTGTGCCGCGCGGAGCGAGTGTCGGGGATGACTTCGGCGCGGGTGATGAGGATTCGATTCCTGTGCCCCTCATGCTCGACGCGGACCTCCCACTTGCCGCGGCCAGCGAATGCCTCCTCGATTGCCCGGGTCAGCTCGTGAAAACGCCTTCGGCCGGATCACGGTGCCGGGGTGCAGTGTGATCGCCGCCCGGCAGACGGTCCGTCGCCGGGGAGCCAGTGACACGATGACCTTCCGGCGACGGTGACCGGTGGTCTGACGCACCACGGATTCGAGCATCCGAGTCGACTTGTGCGCGCGGTAGCGGGACACATCGAGCGCGCACAGTGCGGCAGCGCCAGCGAGCAACGGGCCACTGGTAGCCGTGCAGCTGGGTGAGGGACGTCGGTCGCGGTCTCGTTGCCGTCGACGGCCGGCAGCAGCCGTGGCGCGTACACCGCCGCGGCGGCGCCGGCCACAGCGATCGGTGAGGTGGGGGTGAAGCGGCCGATGCGCGCCCGGTCGGGCGGCCGAATCGACCTGCGTGCCTGCGCGTGCGGTGTCGCAGTCGCCGAAGATCTCGCGGTACTGCTGAACCACCCAGTCCTCGACCGGGTCACGACGTGCGTTCACCGCGGGCTCCTTTCGCTCGGCCCGACACCACTGCGGGAGTGATGCGGGAGCACTGTGGCAACAAACGCGCGCCGGGTTCAACGGGGTATGTGGATAACTTCCGAGCGGCGCGTTCGACGAATCGTCCCGAGCCTGTCGGTGCCCCACGTAGAGCATCCCGGCGACCCCCGGATCCCAGCGGTCCGCGCGCCGCTCACCGAGACCCGGTGTGTGCCGCATCGCACGCCGTGGCGAGGCAGGCATCCAGGGGACTCGTTCGCTGTGTCGGCGGTGTTCGCCGCACGGTGCCGGAGCGGTGCGGGTGCGGCCGCGGACCCGCCCGCCGCAGCGCTCCGAACAGCAGTCGCGGACCCCCGTCGCAGAGCGCTCGAATCAGCGGTCACGGACCCCCGTCGCAGAGCGCTCGAATCAGCGGTCGAATGAGCGGTCGAGTTCCGGGCGTTTCGACGGTGATTCGACCGCTGCGGCGAGCACGTCCGAGCACGCGTGTGAGACGCCTCTCCGCGAGCGATACCGGCAGGGTCGGTGCGGCGGTCGACGCGGTCCCGATGCCGGCGCGGCGAGTCCACGAAGGGCGCGCCGAACCGGCGCCCCGCTGCGCGGTCGACACAGCACCGCCGCAGGCGTGTGACATGGGGCGTCCCGAAATAGGTTGGCGCGGCGCAATTTCTAGTAGTACACTCCCCCCTAGGCCCGAAGGGCCGGGGGGAGTGACCCCCGAAGGGGGTGGGGTTCCCCCGCTTTTCCGGACGCTCGATTCGGACGCCCGTTCTCATGCCACGACAGAGCACCCTCCGATCGGTGCCGCAGCACCACCTGTTCGATCCCCATTTCGAGGGCAATAAGACGCGCACTCGTGTGCGCCTGAACACGGGCGGTCCGGCACCACATTGCAGCGCTGAATTTCGCGCTTCCACGGCCCTGCCGCCACCGTTGCTCCGCCGGGTTCTCCGGGCACCACCCCACCGGGCGGCCCGTTGCGGTGCTCGGCGGGCCCCGATCTCTGACCGAGAGGGGGTCAAGCGCACACCGAACCACCCACGACCCGTCAGAGGTCCACGCGCGACACCCTCACCGCCCACGCAACCGATGCCCGCGCCCAGCCCATGCGTGGGTCACCAGATGGCCGAAAAGCACGCACCCCCGCTGCGCCGACGACCACCGCTGCGCCTTCGCACAAGGAAGCTATCCACATACCCCGTTGACGTCGGCACGCGATCTTTCTTCACGTCGCCCGCACCACATTTCAAGTGCTCTCGCCAGATCCGACCCGAGAAGAACCCCATCTGTGTTGCGTCCACCGTCGTCGACGCCGCACTCGCTTCACCCACACACCCCCACATCGGTGATCACTTTCTTGCTCCGGAAACCGAGGTGAACACCAACAACCTCGAGGACTGGATCGGCGACAACGTCTTCGCCGGTGATCTTCCCCGCTGGTTGCCTGCGCGATCACACTCGGAGCCCGCCACAAGCAACTTCTCGAAGGTGCCGACCGTCGGCGGACCGATCTGTCGCCGCGATCACCTTCTTCGTGCTCGCCGGTAGCCAGAACGCAATGAACGGGCTCGGAACCTTTTCCCTCAGCCTCTTCGGCGTCGACGTCTCACGCGTGCTCGTCCCTTGCGAACACATCCTCGAAGGGAGTGAGCACGTAAACGCCGACCGACCCGCTCTACCCGCGTAGACGCGCACTACCTCGGCCCCCGCGGGCAGAACCCTCCCCCGACTCGCATCCGGTACTCCGCCGTCGGGGTGAATGCAACGATCGCGGTCACGGCCTTCGTCGTCGCCCGCATGATCATCGACGTCCCTCCGGGCTTCACACCACTGGCCGTGATGCTCACGCTCACCGTCTCTCTCACCACCACGATCACCCGATACATCAACGCCGACCGACCCCCGCACTTTCCGTGTTCATCGCGGCATGGAACGACGTGGTGGCACCACGACCGCCTCAGACCCGGACAGAGCGCCCCGGCCCCGGCCCGCCGGTGCTCGACCTGTCCACTACCGAAGATCGACGGTGAAATCCGATCAGCCCGAACAAGGACATCGCCGCCGGTGCTCGACCCGAACTTCGACGAGCCGCAGCCGCCGGTCCTGCCGCCGGAAGCCCCGCCTCCCTCCCGCGCCGCGGCGATGCGCAACGCCCCCCACGACCCCGCCGGCCGAACCGGCACCACAACACCCAGCCCGGCCCCCGATCCCCGATCCCCGGGGCCCGGGGCCCGGGGCCAGCCCGCCGCCCGTCGAACCGCCCAGGACACCCGCGGCACCCCCCCTCCCACCGAACCACCCGTCGTCGACGAACCCGCCGGCCCGCAGCGACGCCGCAAACACCGCACGACCTCCGAAGCCGAGTTCGTTCCACCGACGAAGAGCTACCGCCGCTGCCCGCCGACAAAGGCAGCCAAGCGCACATGCAGATCGACTCGATCCGCATCATGCGCACAATCGCGGCGGCCTTCCCCGAGATCACCACCCTCGGCGGATGGCGCCCCACCGGCGACGTCACCCCGGATCACCCCGACGGGCGCGCGGTCGACATCATGATTCCCGACTCCGCGAGCGCCCCAGGGAAGGCACTCGGCGACACGATCGCCCGGGCTGCGGAGGGGGACTGTCGGGATAACGGTTGAACTGGATCTGGCCGACACGCCGAGTTCTCTTGGCGAGAAGGCAAGACGATGACCGAAACACTTGATCACATGGATCAGTCGAAGATTGACCACCAGAAGCTGGCCCAACAACTGTTGGCCCAGGCCAAAGCCGAGGGCGTCGAGCTGGTCGGACCGAACGGACTACTCAACCAGCTCACCGCGAACGTCCTCGAAACCGCACTCGAAGCCGAAATGGACGAGCACCTCGGCTACGAGAAACACCACGTCACGGGATGAAACGGAGAAAACTCCCGGAACGGGAGGCGGACGAAGACCGTGCTCACCGAAATCGGACCGGTACAGATCCAGGTGCCACGAGACACCGATGCCTCGTTCGATCCGCAGATCGTCAAGAAACGGCAGCGACGCCTGACCGGGGTCGACGAAATCATTTTGTCCCTCTCGGCGAAAGGCCTGACCACAGGCGAAATCGCGGCACACTTCGACGACGTCTACGGCGCATCGGTCTCGAAGGAGACCATCAGCAAGATCACCGACAAGGTCCTCACGGAGATGGCCGAATGGTCCGTCCGTCCCCTCGACCCGGTGTATCCGGTGCTGTTCATCGATGCCATCCACGTCAAGATCCGCGACGGTCAGGTCGCCAACCGGCCCGTCTACGTCGCCATCGGCGTCACCACCGCCGGGGAACGCGAGATCCTCGGGCTGTGGGCAGGTGACGGCGGGGAGGGGGCCAAGTTCTGGCTCGCCGTCCTGACGGAAATCCGCAACCGCGGGGTCGCAGACGTGTGCATCGCCGTCTGCGACGGACTCAAGGGACTGCCCGACGCGATCACTACCGTGTGGCCACTCACGGTGGTGCAGACCTGCCTGATTCACCTCTTGCGTAACACCTTTCGTTACGCATCGCGTCAGTACTGGGACGAGATGTCACGGGACCTGCGGCCGATATACACCGCTGTCAACGAGGCCGCGGCCAAGGAGCAGTTCACCGAGTTCGCCGACAAATGGGGGCCGAGGTATCCGGCGATCGTCCGGCTGTGGGAAAGCGCCTGGAGCGAGTTCGTGCCCTTCCTCGACTACGACCCCGAGATCCGCCGGGTCATTTGCTCGACGAACGCGATCGAGTCCCTCAACGCGCGCTACCGGCGGGCGGTGCGGGCGAGGGGCCACTTCCCCAGCGAGCAGGCCGCGCTCAAGTGCCTCTACCTCGCCACCCGGTCGCTGGACCCGTCCGGTAAGGGAAGAGCACGATGGGTGACGAGGTGGAAGCCGGCCCTCAACGCGTTTGCTATCACATTCGAAGGCCGAATCACCCCAACCGTGATCTAGATTCATGCGCCAGAACTGGATCCACCGATGTTCTGACAGTCCCTGCGGAGGAACGGCTGAGCGAGCGCTGATCAGGTGGGCGACGCTGTGCTGGCGCTGGATCGTGTTCCGGCCGACGATTTCGGGTTCACGCTGGGGCTGCGCGATGCAGTGGGCGGGGATCGATTCGTGCGGCTGGGGCAGTGCGGTCACTTGACGCTGGTGCAGGCCGCGCCGGTGCGGACGTTCCGCTGGTCGCGTGGGCTCGGTCATTTCCCCGGGTGGTGGTGGTCGGTGACAACCGGCCACCATGTGGGTTACGAGTCCTGGCTGGAGCGCGATCGTGTCCGCGCGCTCGATTTCGATCGGGACGTCGTCGGTATCGCGTCGCAGCCGTTCTGGCTGCACTGGAGCGATGGCAGACGCCAGCGCCGCCATGCCCCGGACTATTTCGCTCGCGTGGTCGACGGGTCGGGTGTGGTGATCGATGTCCGCGCCGATGACGCGATCGAGCCGAGGGACGCCGAAGCGTTCACGGTCACGGCGCAGGCGTGTGAGCAGGTGGTCGGCTGGCGATATCGGCGAGTGGGGTGCTGGATCCGATGCTGGCGGGGAACGTGCGGTGGCTGGCACGCTACCGGCATCCGCGGTGCGCCGGCCGGGCCGAGATCGGGCAGCGGCTGCGGGAGGTGTTCGCGTCACCGGCGCCGCTGCTGGCGACCGCCGAGCGTGCCGGAGACCGGATCGCGGTGCTGCCAGCACTGTTCTGATGTGGCAGCAGGAGCTGGTGGCCGATCTGGCGGCCGCCAGGCTGGGCCCGACCACTCTGGTGGCGACTGTGGGTTCGGTCGGTGGTGCTCGGTGAGCGGGGGATCTGCGCCTCGGCGGCCTGCGCGGTTGTCGATCGGTGATCGCGTGCGGCTGGCGGGAACGTTGCACACGGTGATCGCGGTGTCGGGAACACGAATACAGCTGGCGGACACCGGCGGTCAAGTCGCCGAGGTTGGTCTGACCGACCTATTGGCGGCCGGAGACTTCGAGGCGGTGAGTGCGCCGGCGCAGGCTCCGGTTCCCCCGTCCACGCTGTTGGACGGTGTGCCGGAAGCTGTGGCGGCGGAGGCGTTGTGGTGGGAACAGCACATCGTCGAGGTGTTGCGCGGGGTGCCGCCGCAGGCCCGGCGGGGACCAGGCCGAAACGGGAGTACGACCCGGAGCGGGTGTCGCTGACCCGCCGCGAGCAGGCCAAGGCCGCGGAGCTGACCGGGGCCGGTCGTCCGGTGACCGCGAGCGCGATCACCAAACGCCGACGCCGCTACGAAGCGCGCGGGCTGGCCGGGATGGTCGATCATCGGATCGACAAGCCCGTCACCGCGCACGGTCGGGCCGATCCGCTGGTGGTGGCGGCGCTGCAACAAGCGATCGCCGAGGCGACGCAGGAGTCCTCCCGCACGGCCACCTACCTGTTCTGGCGGACCGGCCAGATCCTGGAGGCCGCCCACGGTCCGGGGGGCCGTTCGGTTGCCGTCGCAGCGCAGTCTTTACCGGTTGCTGGAGAAGCTGGCGGTGGGCAAGCACACCACGGGATCTGCTCGCACCCGCCGGTCGCTGGCCGACCGCCCGGACGGGCCGTTCGGCGAGGCGGACGCGTGGGCGCCGGGTGAGGTGATGCAGATCGACTGCACCCCGCTGGACGTGCTGGTCCGCCTGGACGACGGCGTTACGGGCCGGATCGATTTGACCGGCATGATCGATGTCGCGACCAGGACCGTGACCGCGGCGGTGTTGCCTCCGACGACCAAGTCGGTGGACGCGAGCGTGTTGCTGGCCCGCACCGTCACGCCTGAACCGATGCGGCCGGGCTGTTCGCAGGCACTGGCGATGTCGCGGTCGGCGCTGCCGTTCGAGCGGCTGCTGGACATCGATGCCCGTATGCAGCACGCCGCAGCCCGGCCGGTCGTCATTCCCGAGACGATCGTGGTCGACCAGGGAAAGGTGTTCATCTCCCGCAACTTCCGGGCCTCCTGCAACTTCCTGGGCATCAACTTCCAGCCCGTCCACGACGCATCCGGCTGGGAAAAGGGGCATATCGAGCGGATGCTCGGCTCGGTCGGCACGCTGTTCGCCCAGTTCGTCGCGGGCTACACCGGATTCAACGCCGAACGCCGGGGCCGCCACGTCGAGCAGCAAGCGGTGTGGTCGGTGACGGAGTTGCAGGAGCTGCTGGACGAGTGGCTCGTGGCAGCCTGGCAGAACCGGCCCCACGACGGGCTCGGCGACCCCGTCCATCCGGGACGGATGTTCAGCCCGAACGAGAAATACGCCGCGCTCATCGAAACCGCAGGCTATGTCCCGGTCGCACTGTCGGCGGACGACTACGTCGAACTGCTGCCCGCGACCCGGCGGGCGATCAACGCCTACGGCGTGAAGATCAGCCATCGCACCTACCACGACAAAGCCCTGAACCCGCTGCGGCACCAGCGATCCGGCGTGACCGACCATCGGGATCTCTGGGAGATCCATTACGACCCCTACGACGTCTCACGCGTCTGGGGCCGCAACCACTGGAAGGGCGGCTGGCTCACCCTGTTCTGGAGGCACCTGCACCGCGTCGCAGCACCGTTCGGGGAACTGGCCTGGGACCACACCCACCGCGCCCTACCGGGCGCGACCGAAGAAGAAGTCGCCGACGCTGTCGCCGACCTGCTCAAACGGGCCCACCAAGGACCTTCCGACAGTGAGGGAAAGGCCTCGGCGAAACTCAGCCGCCGGGACCGGCGGGTCGCCGCGCGCACCAAGGCCAGCTCACCGGCTGCCCCGATCCCACCGCGGCCCGCACCGCGGGACAGCATCGACGAGGAACCGGACCCGGTCCGCAACAACTCGTCCGGGCGCCAAGGTGATAGCGCTGCCGATCTTCGACCCCTGCGCCGAGGCGGACAAGCGATGGTGACCCGCACAGCCCGTCACGGATCCGATGACGAATCCGGTGATGCCGACTACGGACACCTGCAGCTGACCACGCCGGACGGGTGGCGCGGCTTCGTCGCCGAGATGCACACCGCGCCGAACCTGCTGCCCACAGCGGTGTGGACGGGCCTGGCCGAGGACAAACGCGACTACTACGACGACGATCGCATCGATCACCATTCCCGGTTGCTGGTGGTCCAGACACCCACGATCCGCCAGGTCATCGCCTCCGGTCGCCGCCTGGTCCAGCTCAACCGCAACGCCCACTCCGGGCGATGCGGCTTGATGGTGTCCGGGCCCGCCGGAACCGGTAAGACCACCGCACTGACCCAGCTCGGCAAGACCGTCGAGGTGATCCACCGGCGACGTCACCCGCACGCGGCGGACGACATTCCCCTCGTCTACATCACCATCGCGCCCGCCGCCACCCCGAAGATGATCGCGATGGAGTTCGCGCGGTTCTTCGACCTGCCGATCTCGCGGCGCGCCAACATCACCGACATCGCCGACGCGGTCTGCGGCGTGAGCCGCGACGCCCGCGTCACCCTCGTCGCAGTCGACGAACTCCATAACCTCAACACCCGCACCCGCACCCGCGCGGGCGCCGACGCATCCGACACCTTGAAATACTTCAGCGAGAGGACCCCAGCCACCTGTACATATGCCGGGACCAGCCTGGAACGCACCGGGCTGCTGTCCGGCACCCGCGGCGAGCAGATCGCCGGCCGATTCGAACATGGTCCGCACCGGTCCGTTCAGCCAGGACCAACAATGGACCGCGCTCATCGCCGCCTTGGAAGACAGTCTGCGACTACACCGGCACCGGCCTGAATCACTGCCCGAGCTCGACCGCTACCTGCACAGGCGCACCCACGCAAATGATCGGCAGCCTGCTCTGGCTGATCCGCAGCGCGGCCATCAACACCGTCCTCGACGGCACCGAGAAAATCACCACGAAGTCCCTGGACGCCGTCGACGCCGACATCACCTCCGAATCCTCGGCCCCTCCCGTCGGATAAGCGGCGAGGTCCCACATGCTGCCCCGCGATCGAGCCGAGCTGATACCGGCCCTGGGCAAGGCCGGATGGTCGGTGAACGCCATCGCCGGGGCAGCTCGGCTACAGCCCGACGACGAACCGCTCCTCCCTGACCGGACACACGAGACCCGGAGTCCGAACCGCACGCACCCGCCTGCTCACCGGCGCCCTGGCCGACTACAGCCGCCAGCACCTCACCGACGACCCACAGCTACGACCCACAGCTACGACCCCACGCCCTGTTCAAAGAGTTGAAAGAACTCCGATTCCAAGCCAGCAAAGCGACCTCCAACCGCGAGATGCAACAGCTCCGGCCACCCGCCGCACAGCCGGCTCCCCCGCGCCCGCTCGGGCAGTCCAGACGAGCACACGGTCGTGCTGCCACGGCCGGTCGCACCGATCACAGGGCAAACGCTGAGCTCCTACCTACCTCGGCTCGCCCGAACCAACCACCTCACCCTCACCGAGGTCCTGGCCACACTGCCGCCCTGGTTCTCCACGAAGATCAACAACCCCGACGAACTCTCCCAGCACCACATGCTCGTCCCCGCGACCACCGACGCACTATCCGCGTCACACAGGCCCCCGTACCGAGATCTTCCTTCCGAGGAGGAGACCAATCAGCGGCAAGCCCGTGCACCCGCTTACACAACAAAGGAGCGGCGTGGACATGCTCACCGATCAGCGAGCAGACAGCGCAGGCGTTGACATGGCATACGCATCGGCGAAGCCGACCATCCCACCCATCCCTGATCGACTTCGCCGGGTGCACGATGGCGGTGCGGCGATCTGCCATCTCCCCATTGCCGATCGCCCGAATACCATTGGCGCACCAAATCTTAGCAACTGATACCCGACATCGAGTCCGAAAACTCGTGCCGGCCACCGACCTCCTCCGACGCCGACAACACCCCGCCCGCCCCCCACAACAGGACGCGCGAACAGCGCCACGACAACGACACGCCAACCACCGACAAAGACAACATCCGACCGACGCACCCGATCACATCCATCGCCAAGCAGTTCCGCTCCCCCTCAACGGTCGACGCTGCCGTCATCCAGGGGCCGAGACCGGTACCCGTCAGGCTGCCGCGAGGGCCCTGATGCGATCGGGCCGGAAACCCGCCCAATGGTCGTCACCCACCACGATGACAGGGGCCTGCAGGTAGCCGAGACCCAGCACGTAGTCATGGGCGTCAGGGTCTCGGGTGATGTCGACGATCGTGTAGTCGAGCCCCTCGTTGTCCAGGGCGCGGTAGGTGGCGGTGCATTGCACGCAGGCCGGCTTGCTGTAGATCGTGATGGTCATGGTGCACTCCGCTCCGTGATGTGTGCCGGCGGGGGACCGGAAGTATATGCTCTCCGGCCCGGGTTCGCGCGCTGACAGCGCGGAGGCGCCGAGTCCCGCGAACTCATCGAACATACATGCCCCTCCTTACGTTTGTGTGGGCAGTTTTACCTCGATTCCGCCGAGATTGAGATAGATCATCGCCGTGAGTGATTTTGCTGAATGATGACCGTAACCGCGGGCATTGATCAGTCTGATCTTCGAGTTGATCCCCTCGATAAGGGCATTGGATATCCCCAACTCGATTGCTGCACAGATTTGCTCGGATTTCTTGTCGATCATGCGCGCCAGTTGTACGAACGCATCGATCCCGCAGGACCGCGCTTCTTCGATCCACCGCCGTAGATACCGTGCAGCGTTCCGGGGCGCGATCTTGCGGTAGAGATCGCGGAACTGCTCCTTCAGACGCCACGCTGTCCCGACCTCGGTATCGGCTGCGGTCACCGTCCGCAGCAACGACTTGTGTTTCTTGGTGAGCCGATTCTTACCGAGCCGCAACACTGTGCGAGCTTGACGCCATTCCGGGGCTTGCATCGACAAGGTCCGGCGAACAGACGCCGCGTCGGAGAACACACGATCCAATGCTCGGTTCACCCACTGCATCACGTGAAAGGGGTCCATACACTGACGAGCCCGCGGGACGTGATCCTCTGCGGCGGCTCGGAAGGCGGGAGAGCCGTCCATCGACACCACCTGCACCTTGTCGCGCTCCTTCGCCGACTGTTGCTCGAAGAACTCCGAAAACGAGTCTCGGCCTCGGCCCTCGGTGATGTAGACGACCTTGCCGGTGTCGTGATCGCCGACGATGGTGAGGTACTTGTGCGGATGTCGGTAGCAGATTTCGTCGACTCCGATTCGATACAAATTCTCGAGCCTGCGCGAGTCGATCAACGCATCGACCGCCCGCGTGACGATGGAGGTGACCGTTCGCCATGCACAGCGCATCAAGGTCGACACCGAGGTCCGATCGGTGCGGGTGACCAACCACAGCACCATGTCCTCGAAGTCGCGTGTATGCCGTGCTGTCGGACGCGCCCACGGAATGTCCTCGGTCCGGACGCCGCAGGTCGGGCACTCGATCCGTCGGATCGGATACTTCAACCACACCTTGTGGCGGCCGAAGTCGAGATGGCGCCAGCGCCGCGGCGCGTGGTCGTAGGCTGCGGCGCTCGTGTAGCCGCATGGGCACTTCACACGGCGTGCTGCGAGCCTGAGGGTGACCTCGACGGAGTCGTCTGTGATCGACACATCCGACACCGATGCACCGGGGATTTGAAGCAGACGGTTAAATGCAGTACTGACGCGCACGTGTAGCGGTCCTCCGGGTTGAGGTTGGTGTAGGAACCCCGAAATCTAGAGACCCAACACGTGCGCGTCCCTCATTTCACCGGCAACTCGCCGACCACTGCGTCCAACAACACAACCCACCCTGAACAGCAGAAATGACGCCCACACAAACCTCAGGAGCGCCACATACATTCGATTATCTGTTATGGTGACCTTTCGGCACCAGTGACGGTGTAGGGAAGACTCCGTCACTGGCGCCGTCAACGCTGTGACAATCACAAAAGCCGTTGTCGCGCAATGCTTGTCGGCCAATTTCGGAGAATCGGCACGGGGAGAAGTGTCGGGATGCGACCCGAACGTCCGGCCCGGCGAGTCGGGCGCTGTGCCGTTCCGGGCCGCCGTGGCCAGGGCGGCTTCCACCCCTTCGTACCGGATTCCGCAGCGTTCAGGGACGGGCGCACCCGTTCTCGGTTCCCGCACCCGTAGGGACCTTCGAAGAGAATCCGGGTACCGGGCTGCAGAGTCCGGGTTCGTGCGCTGTTGTCGCCGAGAGACTTGATCGATATCCGCAGGTGGCGCCCGTGCGGTGCGGCGGACAGCGAGTAGGGATTTGCCCGGCTCCAACCGTGACGACCGAGGAACCTCCAGTTGCAGAACTGGCCGGCGACGATCGGAAGTCGATCCAGGTGCCTGCCGGAGATGTACACCGACAGGACCCCGTCCGCCTCCGGCACTACGGCAGCGACCCGCAGCGCATGTCGGACACTGCGCCACAACGGAAGACCGATCCGCCACACGAGAACCGCTGCGGCCACGAGGATCCACAAGGTCCACCAGTAGAGGGTCGCGGCGGTCGAACCCAGGAATTCCTGGCCGGTCCACAGTTGGTGCGGCAACACCAATCCCACCCCGAGATACCCGTAGAGGTGCAGCAGATGCCACGATTCGTAACGGAGCCGGTCGCGTATCGGCCGCACGCTGGTGATCACCACCATCAGAAGTAGCGCCGTGCCGACGACGGCCAGCAACATCCCAGGGTAGTCCGTCGCCAACTCCCACGCCGTCGCGGATGCGGCGAGCACGTCACCGCCGGCATAGCCGAACGTGATTGCCGCGATATGAGCGAACATCAGCGTGAACGACGTCAGGCCTACCACCCGATGCAGCCCGATCAGCCGGTCCTGACCGAAGGCACGCTCGAGCACGGAGATCCGTGACGATCAGCACGACCTGCACGAGGAGGAGGTCCGCGGACGCCAGGCCGGCGAGGCGCCCCCCGGACAGAAGAGCGGTGGCGATGGTGCCGAGATCCTGAATCCCGCCGTCGGCGGCCCACCAGTAGGACACCATCAGCAGGCTCAGCCAAAGCGCCACCCCGGCGCCGATGCGGACGAGGGCATCGCTGCGCTCGGCGCGGCAGTTGGCGCGTGCAAGCGGAGGTCGATCCAGAGGTCGGGTCGGCGGCTCGGCCGCGGTGATCGGATGTGTCGGACAGCTCGATCGTTCCCGACCGGTCACTCGAGAAGTGGGCATACGCGTCATCGTGATCGTCCAACCCGATGTCGTCCTGGCGGCTCGCTGCGTACTTGCTGTGAACGGCAGACCGGTCCGGCGATTTCGATCGTTCGACTGCTCCCAGCATCGTCGGGTCGCCGCGTTCCCACCCACCGCCGGATCATTTCCCGCACACTCGGTGAATGCCCTCGTTGCCGACGGTCCCGTCTCCGATGCTGGCCACGTTGGGCCAACTTCCGCGCGGTGCGGGGTGGGCGTTCGAAATGAAGTGGGATGGTCAACGTGCCATCGCCACCGTCGACGATGGTGGATCCCGGCTGTTCAGCCGCAACGGAAATGACATCACTGCGACCTTTCCGGAGCTGGCCGGGCCGGTATCCGACGCGCTGGGCGGACGTGAGGCGATCCTCGACGGCGAGATCGTCGCGCTCGACGCGAGCGGCCGGCCGTCGTTCAGCCGCCTCCAACGGCGCATGCACGTGCTGTCCCCCACCACAGAACTCCGCAACGAGGTGCCCGTCACGTATTACGTGTTCGACGTCCTATCCCTCGATGGCAAGTCCACGACTGGGCTTCCCTATCTGCGGCGGCGGGCCGAACTCGCCGACCTTGCGCTGTCCGGCCCCCGCCTGCAGGTGCCGCCGTACTGGACCGACGTCGACGGCGAGGAGATGCTCGATCGCGCCCGTAGGCACCACCTCGAGGGAGCAGTCGCAAAACGCGTCGACTCGACGTATCAACCGGGTCGCCGCTCCCCTGCCTGGATCAAGCAACCGCTACGCGCCAATACCGAAGGGATCATCGTCGGCTGGGTCGATGGCACCGGAGCCGCCCGCGACGGTATCGGATCACTTCTCCTCGCCGCGTATGACGACGACCACCGGCTGGTGTACATCGGACATGTCGGCACCGGTTTCACCACCGCGACACGGAAGTCACTACGAGAGCAGCTCGCGGCGCTGGAACGACCCACGACTCCTCTGTCCTCGCCCCCACCTGCGCGGGACACCAAGGGCGCACACTGGGTCGAGCCGCAGTTGGTCGGCGACGTCGAGTACCGCGAGCACATCAGTGGCAGGCTGCGCCATCCCAGCTGGAAGGGCCTGCGCGAGGACAAGGCGCCGAGTGAAGTCGACTTGCCGGGTCGGCACTGAGGTCGCGTGCCCTCGGCGACGGGTCGGGCGGACCACTCAGTGGTTTCTCAGCGACGCCGACGAATACTCGAATCATGTCGACTGTCAGCGGGTTGCCCGCCCATGTCCTGCTCGTCCATTTCATCGTCGTCCTGGCACCGCTGACCGCAGTTCTGATCGTCGTGTGCAGCGTATGGCCGGCGGCCCGCCGTCGGCTGGTGTGGCTCACGCTCGTGCTCGCGGCCGTGACGGTGATAGTGACTCCACTGACCACCGACGCCGGTGAATGGCTGGAGAAGCACGTCGCCCGGTCGTCTGCCGTGCACACCCACGCCGAACTGGGCGACAGCATGATCTACTTCTCCGTCGCGCTTCTTCTCAGCGCGTTGGCGGTCACCGCCGTCCAGCTTCGCGAACGAAAGTCGGATCCTCCGCGGTCGCTCACCGTGATCGTTGCTGTTCTCGCGGTGGTGGTTGCGGTAGGGACCATTGTTCAGGTCTACCGCATCGGAGAGTCCGGGTCGCGCGCCACGTGGGGGGATGTCGTCACGTCGGGCTCGGAGCCGTGACACGACTCCCGGAGCGACGCCGGGGCGTATCCAGGCCGGGTGCCATCGGACTGGGCAGTGCGGCACAGGTCCCGACCGTCGGTACGCCGGAGAACCGCCCTCGGCGGGTGGATGATCGAAGGTCACCTCACCACACGTTCGAAGGGGAGCGCCGGTGTCCGAATTACTGATCTTCGACGATGAGCCCGAACCCGGACTGCGCTCTGGCATGCCTGCACACGGGTTCCGACCGGCGCCCCGGGCGACTCCGTGACGGCCGTACTGAGCGACATGGCCACCACACGGTACGACTGCGCTTCGGTCGTCGCCGTATTGGACGGAGGACGGCTCGCGGGCGTCACGACGATCGAACGTATGTTCGGCACCGCGGACCGTGAGGTTCTGCGCGACGTCATGGATCCGAATCCGCCGGCGGTCCGACCCGATACTCACCAGGAACGGGCCGCGTGGCAGGCGGTCCAGCACGGGGAGCCGGAGCTGGCGGTGGTCGATGACGACCGGTCGGTTCCGTCGTCTCATCGCGCCACAACAACTTCTCGCGGTACTGCTCCAGGAACACGAGGAGGACCTCTCACGCCTCGGAGGCTTCCTCCATTCGGTCGAGACCACCCGCGCGACGAGCGTGGAGAGCGTGCGGCGGAGGCTGTGGCACCGTGTTCCCTGGCTCCTCGTCGGATTGCTGGGTGCCATGGTCTCGGCCGTGTTCATGGCGGCGTTCGAAGTCACGCTCGAAGCGAATGTGGCCGTTGCCTATTTCGTTCCTGGAATCGTGTATCTCGCGGACGCAGACCGAGACCCTGGCGATCCGTGGCTTGTCTGTCGGGGTGGGAATTCGACGTAACGTGCGGCGCGAGGCGCTCACCGGGCTGTCGGTGGGTGCTCTCCTCGGAGCCGTGATGCTCCCGGTCGTCAGCCTCATGACCGGTGACACGATGCTTGCGTTCGCGGTCGCCGTGGCGGTTCTCGCCGCGAGTGCGATCGCCACCGTCGTCGCCATGGTGCTGCACGTCGTAGCGATTACCCTGCAAGGGTCTCGAAAACGTCGTAGACCATCCAGGCCGGCCAGAACAACCCCTGAATGATTGCGAGAACATATTCCCAGAACGCGTCCGCCTGCTGCCAGAACCACACCCAGGCACCGAAGATGCCCAGGGCGTAGATCGCTCCGCCGCCCGCGGCGCCGGTGTTGCTGTCGCTCATGGTCGCATTCCTTCCGCAGCCGGCGTCGGTGATATCGGAACTCGGGCAACTTTCGATCGGGCGCCTCGTCTCAGTGTCGTCACTGCAGGTCCGCGGCGACAGAGCCGTTGGTCACCCGGGCGGGATGCCGCGGTCACGGAGTCAATCGGGCCGGGTGCCGACCTCGGGTTGGTGACCTTCTCCCCTACGGGTGTCATTCGGGGGCGGCAACGATGAAGGTCGAGGCAGAAATTCGGCACCAGCAACCCGGCAGGAGTGCACCATGTCCGGCCATCGCCCGATCGTTGTGGGGATCGACGGCTCACCATCGTCGTTGCAGGCGGTTTCGTGGGCGGCCCGAGAAGCCGCGCTCCGCAGCTCGCCCCTCTCGCTGATCACGACGATGTTCGTTCCCGGGAGATACGGCGTCCCGATCGGTGTGCCCGCCAGCTTCTTCCAGGACGAGGAGCGCGACGGTAAGGAGAGGTTGGAACGGGCGGCGCAGACCGCCCGTGCCGCAGTGCCCGGACACGACATCGAGATCGACACCACCGTCTGCACCGGCACGCCGGCAGGTGAACTTCTCGACCGCTCGGCGGATGCCTCGATGCTCGTCGTCGGTGCGAATAGACGGGGAATCGTCGACCGTGCCGTCCTGGGATCGGTCAGTTCGGCGGTTGCCACCCACGCCTCATGCCCGGTCGCCGTGATTCGCGGTGAACCTGATCGCGATATCAACGACATCCCCGGACCGATTGTCGTCGGTGTCGACGGATCACAGCACAGTGAACCGGCCATCTCGACGGCCTTCGAGGAAGCAGGTCTGCGGCAATCGGAGCTCGTTGCCGTTCACGCATGGTCCGACATCGTTCTGCAGCTCTCCCCGGACGGAGGCAGCGAAGCAGAGTGGCTGCGGGATGCGGCCAACGAAACGGCCCTGTTGTCCGAGAATCTCGCCGGTCGTGCGGAGAACTATCCGGATGTGAAGGTACGCACCCTCGTTGTCAGGGATCGCCCCACCCGGCACCTGCGTGAGCAGGCCGAGAACGCGCAGCTTCTCGTGGTGGGGAGCCGGGGACGGGGCGGGTTTTCCAGCATGCTTCTGGGGTCGACCAGCAGGGCGTTGATGCATTCGGTCGTCTGCCCACTCCTGATCGTTCGCTAGACGGTGCTCAGGAGAGATGTGTCGTGCACAGCCCCGGCCCCGGATCGACCCTGATCGAAGCGCAGCTGCCGAGGTACGAACAACGCATCCTGCGTACGCAGGCCGTACGTGCGTCGGCGCCCGCAACCTTCGCCGCCATTCGCCGCGTCGACTTCTTCCGGTCGCCGGTGGTCGCGTTGCCGAACCGGGCCCGAATTGCGATCGACACCGTCCGCCCGCGTCGGGGCGGCGCACCTATCCAGCGGAGTCGGTCCGAATTCCGATTCGACCGGTTGCTCGAACCCGACGGCGGGTTCCACCTCCTCGCGGAGAAGCCTGGTCACGCAATGGTTCTCGGGTTCATCGGGCGCTGGTGGGAGCGGGGCTACGGCCGCGTCGAGTGGTCCCCGGCCGAGTTCGGCCGCTTCGCCCTTCCCGGATACGGCGTCGGCGCGTGGGGTTTCACAGTTCTCCCGTACGGCGCTCACACGTCTGTCCTGCTCACCGAGGTCCGCGTACACGGCACCGACGACACGGCGCGGCGGATGTTCCGCAGGTATTGGACGGTTGTGGGTCCGTTCGTCACGGCGATGGGCGGGCCGATCCTGCGCCTGATCCGTGACGAGGCAGAGTCTCGCTGAGTTGCGGCCCTGCTGTCACTCGATCGCGGCCCGGAATTGTTCGCGCAGATACGCCGCGAGCTCGCGGATCTCGGGGACCACATCGGGATCGACGACGATCGTCACGGTCAGGGTGCCCGCATAGGACAGTGCCGCGAACGCGACGCCGACGTTCCCCGCGGTGACGGTAATCGGGGTGATGTCCGTGATCGGTGCACCGGCGATGACGAGTTGTCCAGCGGGGCCCGGGAGGTTGGTCAGGAACGAGTTGACGAGTCGCTGACGATCGACGAGCCGGCGAAACAACCGCACCGCGGCCAGAATCCGGAAGAGTGGTCCGATCAGTGCCGAGGATGTGCCTCGGGTCCGCATCTTCCGGGCGCGGGTGATGCGCGAAACAGCGGCGAGCCTTTCCTCGACGCTTCCTTCCAGCGGTACGCGGACGGGCATCACGCCGACCTGGTTCCCCAGATACCCGCTGGTTGTCGTACTCCGGGCCGAGACGGGGACCGACACCACCAATTCCTGGGGAAACTCCTTCCGCTCATGCAGGAGTGTGGCCAAAGCGCCGGTGACGGCGACCAACAGAACATCGTTGACGGTGGCCCCCGACCTCCGCCCCGCTGCCCGGACACGGTCGAGGCCGACGTCGACCGTCGTTACCGTGCGACGGGAACCGGTGGGAACGTTGAGGGAACACCGCGGCGCCCATCCGAGGCGACCACGACCGAGTTCGGCCCAACCATCTCGTATACGAGACACCGTGCGCGGAAGTCGGCGCAGCGTCCGGGTACGGTCGGCAACGCAGTCGACGAACCGGCCCCGAGGCGGTGCCGCGGTATTGTCGGCCGGCCCAGCCGCGTCCGCGCCGTCCACGACACGCGCGAGCACTGCGAGGCCACCGATCCCGTCGGCCACGACGTGATGCAGCACCAGCACCAGACCGATGTGACCGCCCGTGAGACCGGTGACGACAACCGCCCGCCACAATGGTCGTGACCGGGGCAGCGGCCGGGTCACCGCGTCCACCGCGATTGCCAGCGCAGCGTCACGCTCGCCCGGGCACGGGCACCGTACTCGGGACACATGGGCGTGGACGTCGAAATCGGAGTCGTCGACCCAGTACGGCCGCCCCAGGCCCCGCCGTGGCGTGGCCAGGCGCTGTTGCAGGCGCCGAATGCTGGTGAGCCGTCGTGTGAACGTGGCCTCGACGGTCGCCGCATCCACGTCACCTTCACCGGCAACGAAAAGTATCGCGCCGACGTTCATGGGTACCGGTCCGACGTCCGAGACGAGCGTGATCAGGTCGCCCGAGCCGAGTTGCTCGTGACGGTCGTCGGACATCATTCGGAGGCTGCGGCAGCCGCGCGCGAGGCGGCGAGGAGTGTCAGGACACCGCGTTCGATCGCGTCGGTGAGGTCGGCGAGGTCGGGTGTGGTGTCGTAGTCCCCGGTGAGACCGAAGGCGAGATGGTCGCTGTAGCTGAGGATCGCGATCCCGATCCGTAGTCGCAGCGCGATCGGCACGTACGGGAAGATCTCCAGGATCGTGCGGCCCATCACGTGTCGTGTGGCCTTCGGTCCGGGGACGTTGGTTGCGACGGCGACAACACTGTGCTGAGGGAACCGGGTGGCGAGCCGAACTGCCCAGGCCATCGGCATGAACGGCCCGTACTGGGCGACCGCGGTGAACGCCTTGCCGCCTTCTGCTTCCTTGCTCGCCTTGTGCGTCGTGAGCCGGTCGTGGACGGCGACCAACTGCGCGACCGGGTCGTCGATGTCGACCGGCAGGAAAGGCAGCATGAGCGAGACCTGATTGTGGATCGAATGTTCCTCGGTTGCGGAGCGGACGGACACGGGAACGAGTGTGCGGACCGTGTGCGGGTCGGGGTGCTCGCCCCGTTTCAGGAGC
This sequence comes from Rhodococcus jostii RHA1, assembly GCF_000014565.1. Taxonomy (NCBI): domain Bacteria; kingdom Bacillati; phylum Actinomycetota; class Actinomycetes; order Mycobacteriales; family Nocardiaceae; genus Rhodococcus; species Rhodococcus jostii. Next base: position 31,314 of record NC_008268.1, read on the forward strand.
AGCTGCCGCAGTCCTGTGGTGATCGCGGCGAGTGCGACGTCGTTGACGGTGACCCGGTACGTGGCGCAGATTTCGCGGACGTCATGCATCCGGACTCGTGCGGCGCAGTAGCGGCGCTGGCGCCCGATCGGTCCGATCAGTGATGTGTCCGTAGAGGAGGTCAGCATCTCGGACAGCAGGTGGGTGAGGCCGGTTGCGACGCCGATACCGGCGGCTGTCAGCCTGCGCGGAACAGCCAGAGCCGCCGAGACGAGCCGCAGTTGCCGCATCGGGGACAGGAACTCGATCGTCGAGCGGATCAGGCCCTCGACGCTCGCGAGGCGTGTGCCGGCGGTTCGTGCCGGCACGGCGTCGGTGTCGGTGTCGGCCTCTGTGGTTCCCGACGCTTCGGCCACGACTTCGTCGCACATTGCCTCGAACAGTTTCGTTCCGGTGATCCCGTCCGCCATGCAGTGGTGAATCTTGGTCAGTATGGCCCAGCGGTCGCCGGTGAGGCTTTCGACGACCCAGCATTCCCACAAGGGGCGGTCTCGGTCGAGTCGGTGCGCCATGACCCGGGCGACGAAACCGAACAGGGCCTCCTCCTCCCCCGGTTCCGGGAGGGCGACCCTCCGCAGGTGATGACCGAGGTCGAAATGCGGATCCGGTGACCACGAGGGTGCGCTGAAGTCGAGTGGGACCGTGTGAACCCTGTCTCGGGTGTGCGGGAGTGTCGCGAAACGTGCGGCGACCGTGTCCCGAAATTCGTCTTGCCCGGGAACCGGACCCTCCATGATGGCGAGAGCGCCGATCGTCAGGCTGGCGTGTGGGTCGGAGTCCTCCGTCTCGAGGAAACCCGCGTCGAGGAAGCTCAAGTTGTCGTCCACTGGCTCCGGCCTCACCATTCGGAAATCGTCGTCGTTTGCCTGTGTTCACCGTGAGCGGGCGTCAGCTGACCGGCCACCCTGGTGCCTTTCCGAGGTTTCGCCACTCGCGGTCCCACTGTGACATCCGGTATCTCGTTCCTGCCCAGCGAATTCCGATCATCATCGTGAGGCAGATCGTCGTACCCATGGTCCACAACGCGAGTGCGGCGCCCACGGCCTCGAACGCGTTCTCGGTGCCTGTCTTCGGCGCGGACACGATCTTTCCGGCCGGGTCGATCCAGATGCTGATCGTTTGTCCCGTTTTCGCTTCCGGCGCGGTCTGTACCAGACCGGTGTGTGTGGTACCGGCAACCGCCCACCGGGCCGGCGCCTGGCCGGTGGCACCCGTCGCCGGGGTGGTATCCGCCAGGTTGACATTTGCGTCCTCGAGGAGCACTGCCGCGATCTGCTGCCGAGTTGCGCGGTCGGCGCGGGATTGGTCGTCGAGGCGGGTGCGGGTCGCGGTTCCGAAGGCGGCGGCGAGGGGGACCAAGCTCAGCACCACTGCGACGACGAGGAGGAAGACCGAGGATTCGAGGCGACAACTTCCCCGCATCAGTCGGTTCCCGCTCCACGGCCCCAATCGCCACATCCGCGCTACCAGTGTCTGTTCCCCGATCATGACGACCTCCTGCGATTGCTCCTTCGAGTGTCGCGCCGGAGCAGGTGCCGATGTAGGGCCCAAGGTCATCGCCCTGGTCGGATCGGTCCGGCTATCAGAAGGGGACACGGAGTGATGTGTACCAGCGCTGCGCTGGTCGAGCCGAGAGTCATCCCGGGGAAGCCGCCCCGCCCGCGGCTGCCGACGACGATCATCTGGGCCTCGTCGGCCATCTCGAGGAGATGGCGGACGGGACGGTCGCGAACGAGAGTTCGGCGCACCGAGACGTCGGGGAACCGTTCACACCATTCGGCGACCGCGGCGTCCAGCACCGACCGCTCCGCGGTCTGCTCCACGCCGACCGGAAGTATCGACAGGTCCTGGTCGGACCACGCGTGCAGCGCGATCAGTTCCGCGTTGTGGAGGGAACACTCCTCGAACGCCAGTCCGACGGCCCGTGCACTGCTCGGAGATCCGTCGATGCCGACGACGACGGGTCCCGTGCCGTCCGCGACTCTCGACCAACCGTCGATCACTGCGACCGGGCACTGGGCATGACGCACCACGGCCGAAGTCACGGAGCCGATCAGCCCGTCGGTGAACTCCCCGAGTCCGCGCCTGCCGAGGACGACCATTTCTGCGCCGGCGGATCGGTCGACGAGTGATCCCGGGGCGTTCTGATGTGACACCTCCGCCCGAATGTCGAGGTCCGCGTCTGCGGACCCAGCTCGGGCGGTCTCGCGTGCCTCGGCAACGTTCCGCTCGGCTCGGGCGTGGAGCGTTTCGGCGAGTCGAGGCCCATCTTCCGTACCGCGGTACGTGATGCAGGACAACAACAGTAGCGGCGCCCTGCGCACTGTCGCCTCACGTGCGGCCCACCGCACCGCATCCAGCGCCGGCCCGGATCCGTCCACTCCCACAACGATCGCCGGATCGACCATGGTGACCTCCTCATCACTTCCCGTTGACGAGCGGGTGAGTCGGCATGCCCTACTCCCCCGGCAGGTGGCCCGGAGCCGGCCGCTCTCGCACCAGAACTTCCGACAACGGGCGTCTGGGTGTGGTCGAGGGTTCCCCCACGCCGGTGCCCGCTCCCACCCTGATCAGAACCTGCGGCATTCCCTCCCCGGAAGACAGCTCTCGAAGCAGTGTCCGCGTCACGGCGCGTTCGGTCAGATGGGTGACGGGGCAGGTACCGAGTCCGCGGTCGGTGCATGCGAGCAGGACGGCGGAGAGCACTTCGCCGCTCCGTAACCAATCGAGTCGCGAATCCGCGGACGTGGAGAGCAGGAGGATCGCGGCTCGATCTTCCGATGGGCCGCCGTCGGGTGTGCTCGCGCGGCCGGGTGGAAACTCGCGGGAGAGGTGCACCGAGTGCTGTTGCCGGTCGGACGGGCGAGCCTGCTCCGGCACACCGTCGGGGAACAGCCCGCGCCCCGACCACCACCGGAGTTCGGCTTGGTAGGTGGGGTCGTCGTGCCGTAGACCGGTCATTCGGCGTGATGCTTCCTCGAGTGCGGGGCGGCTTCGCTGCCCCAGGTCTTCGAGTTCGACGCCTGTACCTGCGGTGATTCGCACCAACTGCTCGAGTGTGTCCGCCCACGCGGGCGGCGGGTCCATGGGCAGTCGTTCGGTTCGCCTCCGTCCGATCGCCACCGCCATTCGGGCGACGAAATCTGTCGGTGCCGGAGCCGGGATGAAGTTTATCGTCGACAGAAGTTGCCGGTCGGAAGAATGCGGCAGCCGTTCGATCACAAGACGCCAATGATTGGCCGTGAAGGCGTACTCGAGGTGATTCAAGGCCGCACCACAGGAGATCACCATTTGGCGTCCGAAGCCATCGGTGGCGGGCAGCAGCCGGTCGGGGTCGCTGTACAGCCGCAGGGCAGTGCCCATCACCCAACGCCACGGTTGGCTGTTGTGCAGTGACGGCGCGCGGCACGCCAGCGCGACAGCTGATTCGACGGTACGTCGGTCGGGGACCGTGGGGACCGCGCGCGTGTTCACGGCGTGTCCATGGGTGTGGTGGGTGCTCCGCCGGTCATCGGGTCTCCTGCGTTGTCCTGGATTCGAGTGTTGTGCTCACGGCTCGACGACTCTAGGGCCGTAGGTCATCGACACCGCCCGGAGCAGGGTTGCACCATCTGGCCGGCACATCGGGGTGTAGCCGTGGGCGTGGAAGTCAGCGATGTCCACGGTCGCCGAACTCCACGGCCTGATCAGGGACTGTGCCGGTGTCACGCTGAACTTTGCTGATCATGACCGGGCACCGAGCCCGGTGCAGCACGTCCTGACTCGTCGACCCGAGGACCGCACGGCCGAGTGCGCCGTGCCCATGGTTTCCGACGACGAGAAGCTGAGCGTCCACACACCAGCGGAGCAAGACTTCGCCAGCTCCACCGGACTCGACGATCTCTCGCACGGCGAGGTCGGGGTATCGATCGGCCAGTCCCGCGAGGCTCTCCGCCAGAACTGCCCGCTCCCGTGGGCGGGCCGCGGCCCCATCCGGTGCGTTCTCGGCGTCGGGCGGCACACGCGACTTCCACGAGTGCACGGCCACCAGCGGCGCGGCGAATCGCCCGGCGAAGTCGGCGGCGTCGGCCACCGCGGCGACACTGCACCGGCTGCCGTCCACACCGACGACAACCGCGCGACGGTCGGGAATCGCGTGCTCTTCGGCTCCCCGCCACACCACGACCGGGCACGGTGAGTGATGGGCGAGTCGCAGCGCCGTAGCGTTCAGATACCCCTCCACGGGGCCCCGTGCCGTCGACCCGATCACCACCATCGACGCCGAATCCGCCAACGGCAACAGGACGTCCGCCGCCGTCGACCCGGTAGGTAGCGAACACTCCACGGCGACGGTGTGCCGGTCGCTCCTGATGTTGCGTACCGCATCGGCCAGGAACCGTTCCCCGGCGATGCGGTCCTCGTCTTCCGACGGAAGTGGCCGGGGTTCCGTGTAGAAGACCGGGGGTGAGGGCAGCACGTGAATCAGGTGCACGGTTGCTCCCTGCTTGTCCGCGACCGCGGCGGCCCAGCGCGCCGCGCCTCTCGCTGCCACCGAGCCGTCGACTCCGACGACGACCGGGGCGAGAGACCGTGTCCTGGCATCGGTCACGGCTATCTCACCACGTCGCGATGAGCGAAACCGACGAGCGCGACTCCGAGCAACACTGCAATCGTGAGTGCGGATACGGATGCTGCTGCGAGCGAGAACCCGTGGCGCAACGGATCATGGCCGGCGTACTGATAGAACGGTGAATATCGTTGCCAGGGAGCCAACCACGACACCACCGGTCCGAGACCGTTGAGCACATACGCCAGTATCGCGATCACGGCCGGAACCGAACGACTGGGTGCGGGGTGGCCGGTGGCGGCTCCGATCGCGAAGGCGAGTGCACCGAAGACCAGCGCCAGAAGTGCCAGATGCACCATTGCCGCGGCAACGTTTCCCACCGGCAGATCCATGTCGGCGAGTATCCCCTCCCCGAGCAGAGCGAGACCCATGACCGCCGACAGCGCCACAGTGCCCGCGGTGAGCGCACCGAACTTCTCCGCAAGGATCCGTCCGCGGCTCAGGGGCGTGGCGAGCAGCTGATCGAGCGTTCCCCGATCCTCCTCTCCGGCGACCGCCGCCGCACCCGTTCCGACGGCATAGATCAGAAGCAGCAGTGGTCCCATGAACGACAGCAGTTCGATCTGGATGTATCCGACCGGGGTGGACATGTCGGCACCGGACATTGCGAACAGGGCACGGAATGCCTCCGGCATCTGGTCGAGGAATTGATTCATCGCCGGCTGGTCGCGAACACTCGGCCAGATCACCACGTACATAGCCACCAGCAGCGCGATCCCGACGACCCATGCGGGGAACGCCCGGCGTTGGTCGTACAACGTCTTGGTCAGAACGCTACGCAGCATGTCGGTCTCGAATCTCGTAGAACGCCATAAAGGTCTCCTCGAGGTCGGCCTCGGCGCACTCGAAGTCGACGATGCCGTAGTGCGAGATCCGGCGGATCAAGGCGTCCAGCGCGGACTGAGGCGCACTGCACGTCAGCGATGTGCCCGCAACGGTGAGGCCGCGGATACCGGCCACGTCGCGGAAGTCCGATTCCTGGATCGGGGTCGAACATTCGGCGGTGACATGGTGCAGCGACTTCTGGCGTAGTTCGTGAAGACTCTCGACGGCGATGAGGCGACCCTCCCGCAGCACACCGACGCGGTCGGCTACCTGCTGCACTTCGCCGAGTACGTGGGACGACAACAGGACCGTTCCGCCGGATGCGGTGTGCTCCCGGATGATCGCGTGAAACTCGTGTTGCACGAGCGGATCCAGTCCGCCGGTCGGTTCGTCGAGAATCAGCAGTTGCGGGCCGGACATCAGGGCGAGAACCAGCGCGAGCTTCTGGCGGTTTCCCTTCGACATCGTCCGGGCGGTGCGATCGAGATCGAGATCGAGATCGAGTCGATCGGCGAACACGGTCGCGGCTTTGTCGACAGGGTCGCCACGCAGGTGTCCGAAGAACGTGATGTGCTGCCGTCCGGTCAGGCGGTCGTAGAGAGCCAATTCGCCGGGGACGTAGCCGATCCGACGATGAACCGCGGGTGCCGCCGACCATGCATCGAGGCCGAGCACACGGGCCGACCCCGCAGTGGGACGCAGCAAGCCCGTGAGTAAGCGGAGCGTGGTCGACTTTCCGGCACCGTTGGGGCCGAGGTAGCCGAAGACTTCGCCTTCGACGACATTCAAGTCCACCGCGTCCAGAGCGAGTACCGAACCGAACCGCTTGCTCAGTCCCACCGTGCACATGGCGATAGTGTCGGACATCTTTTCAGGTTTGCATCGGGGTGAGTGCCGTCAGTAGGGTCTTCCGGCCCGAATCGTCGCCGAGTGTCGCGCCAGTGACCATCGGCCCTAACCTCGGGCCACGGAAAGGCGAACACTGAGGTGGACGCACCGACTGCCCGACCTGGGTGAGGGCGGAGTGCGATCTACCGAGGAGGCGATCGTGGACAGCACCATTCCCGACGAGAACGTCGTGCGCATTGCCGTGGACCTCGCCTGCCGGGCACCGTCGGTGCACAACAGTCAGCCGTGGCAGTGGACGTACGCCGACGGTCAGCTCGACCTTTACACCGAACGCGGTCGGCTTCTGGCCTCGACAGACCCGTCGGGCCGGCAGCTGGTCGTCAGTTGTGGTGCGGCGCTGAATCATCTCGAAACGGCATTGACCGGGCTCAAATGGTCGGTGGACATCCGGCGCGTCCCGGAGGGGCCTCACTCGGGGCATCTGGCGACGATTCGGTTCCGCCACGACGCCCGGCCTCAGTCGCACGACTTCGACTTGCTTGCCGCGATCCGGCACCGGTATTCCGACCGCAGGCCCTTCGGTCCGGTCAGCATGAAGACCCCGCTGCCCCCGGCATTGACCGACGTGACGCGTCGCGTGGACGTCCACCTGACCCTGCTGGCACAGGACGCTCGTCCGACCCTGGCGAAGGCGACGGAGTTGACCGCGGCCGCACGAAAATACGATTCCGCGTACCAGGCCGAGCTTCACTGGTGGGCGGGTCATTCTATTCCGCAGGGTGGGATACCGGCGGATTCCCTCGCGACCGCGGAGAATCGTGACCGCGTCGACATCGGACGCCGTTTCCCCGCCGGCCGCGACAACGACGCGAGCCCGGGGATCGACCGCTCGACGGTTCTCGTGTTGAGCACCGATACCGACGGTCGTGAAGCGTGGCTCCGGGCCGGTGAGGCCTTGTCCGCGGTGCTGTTGGAGGCCACCGTCGGCGGTCTCGCGACGTGCCCGCTGACGCACATGACCGAACTACGGCAGAGCCGGGAGATGATCCGCGAACTGGTTCCCGACCGCGGCTTCCCGCAGGCCCTGATCCGGGTGGGCACGACTGAGAAGAAGTCTCCGCCACGTCAGACTCCCCGGCGCCCCGTCGAGTCGGTGTTCTCGATCGGCCGCCGCCACTCCACTCGTTGACGCTTCGGTAACCCGCAGACACGGTCACGACATTTCCGCGAGCGGCTCACCGAGCACCGACAGTACCGCCGCCACCGCCGTCTCGACGGCGCGGCCGACCGCGGGTGACAGTCCGCCGCCGGCAGCCAGGTCGGCGACCTCGACGGCGAGGACGACCATTCGGTGCGGCAGCCGATCGAGCACGGTGCCGAGTTGAATGATGTCGCCGAGGGAGATCCCGTGGGTGCTGAACCTGCCCGCCCGAACCCCGGCGAGTTCGTCCGGTGTGAACCGGTGCACGGTGCCGGGTCGCGACGGTTCGCAGACGACGGCGTCGACCAGGACGGCCAGCTGCGCACCGGCCCACGCGTCGAGCAGAGCGGCCGGGTCCCCGTCGGACACGGACACGCGCACGTCCGGGGCGACGCGGTCCGCGACCTGTCGCGCGACCGCCGGACCGATCCCGTCGTCGCGGCGGAGTTCGTTTCCCAGCCCGATCACCACGACCGTCATCGGCGGTCGACCGTGAGCGTCAGAAAGTGGGTGGCGCACGAGATGCACGGATCGTAGTTGCGGATGGTTCGTTCGCACAGCGTCGTCAGTTCGTCGTCGGCCAGCATGAGGTTTCCGTCCACCGCGCGCCGTAGGTCGTGTTCGATGGCGGCCTGGTTCTGCGACGTCGGCGGAACGATGGTGGCGGCGCGGATCAGCCCGGCGGGATCGACTTCGTAACGGTGATACAGCAGTCCGCGGGGTGCCTCGCTGACTCCGTGTCCGACCGTACGTATCGGTGACCCGGCGGTGAACGGCTGCGGAGGCCGCTCGTATCGGTCGATGATGCGCAATGCTTCCTCGACGGCGTAGACCACCTCGACGGCGCGGACGACGATGCTGCGGTACGGGTTCCGGCACTGCGCGCCCAGCCCGGCGTCGGCGGCGGTCCGGGCGGCCACTCCGCCGAGCCGGGACGAATTGAGCGAGTACCGAGCCAGCGGTCCGGTGAGGTATCGGCGGCCGTCGAGCTCGGCGTGCAGTGCGGTCGAGTGCGGCACCTGGTGCTCTACCACATGCTTCGGGAATTCGTCGGCGGTGCAACGTAATCCGGTCGACGACCGGATCTCGCCGTCCTCGATGGCGTAGCGGGAGTCGTCGTGCAGTGCGAGGAGGTCGTGGTCGAGTTCGATGTCGGGGAAGTCGAACGACGACACCCATCGGACGGTTGCCACCGCGTGATCGAGTGCCGTGCGCAGTTGGTCGGACAGGGGTATCAGTTCGGCTGCGGTCGGCGCCCGGTGGAATCCGCCGATACGGACGTTGACCGGGTGGATCGGCCTGCCACCGATCGCGTCGAGGATCGCGTTTCCGGCCTTCTTCAACGACAGGCCCCGCTCGACGGCCTCCCGATCGTGCCGGGCGAGGGCAATCGAATCCGGGAGCCCCAGAAAGTCGGGTGCGTGCAGGAAGTAGATGTGCAGCACGTGACTGGCAATCCACTCGCCGCAGTACAGCAGTCGCCGCAGATCCCTCACGTCGTCGTCGAGCTCGAGTCCGCATGCCTGCTCGATGGCGTTGCACGCGCTCACCTGATAGGCCACCGGGCAGATACCGCAGATTCGCGAGGTGATGTCCGGGGGTTCGAGAAAGTGGCGGTCACGGAGGAAGGATTCGAAGAAGCGGGGCGGCTCGTAGATGTCGAGTGTGACGTGTTCTGCTCTCCCCTCCCGCACGGTCACGTCGACGCGGCCCTCACCCTCGACCCTGGCGAGGGCGCGCACCATCAGTTCTCTATTGCGGGGTGCCATAGACCTTCCCTTCCGATCCGTATGCCGCCACGTTGAATGTGGCGAAGACGCGGCCCATGGCGTCCTCGCTCATTCCGCATGTGCGCAGCCACCCCCGCATCGCGGCGAGATTCGGGTCGGTGGTGGGGCCGAAGCAGCCGTAGCATCCGCGGGAGACCGACGGGCACAGCGCGCCGCAACCGGAGTGGGTCACCGGGCCGAGGCAGGGTGTTCCGTCGGCGACCATCACACACGTCAGACCGCGCCGCTTGCATTCGGTGCACACGCTGGTGTCGGGGATGTTGGGCCGCCGGCCGGCGAGGTATGCGGTGATGACCTCGAGGAGTTGACGCCGGTCGATCGGGCAACCGCGCAGCTCGAAGTCGACGGGGACGTGCGCCGAGATCGCGGTCGAGGTGGCGAGGGTGTCGATGTACTCGGGCCTCGCGTAGACCACCGACAGGAACTCGTCGATGTCGGCGAAGTTGCGTAACGCTTGGATGCCGCCGGCCGTCGCGCAGGCCCCGATCGTGACGAGGAACCGGGACTGCTCCCGCACCGCGCGGATGCGGTCCCGGTCGGCGGCCGTGGTGATCGACCCTTCGACCAGCGACAGATCGTATGGGCCCGCGGTGATCGTGTCCGACAGCTCGAGGAAATGGGAGATTTCCACGGCCTCCGACAGGGCGAGCAGCTCGTCCTCGCAGTCGAGCAGGGTGAGCTGACAGCCGTCGCAGGAGGCGAACTTCCACACGGCGAGTTTGGGTTTGGTGGTCGGTGGTGCGCTCATCACAGCTCCGGTACCCGTAGAAGTGGTTCGGCGGTGGCGTAGTCGACGACGGGACCGTCTCGGCACAGCAGCAGTTCGCCGAGCTGGCAGTGTCCGCAGGCCCCGATGCCGCATTGCATGTTCCGTTCCACGGACACCTGAATGTCGTCCGGACGCACCCGGCGGTCGGTCAGTGCCCGGGCGCAGAACCGCATCATCGGCTCCGGTCCGCACAGCAGCGCGGTGGTGCGTCCGGGGTCGAGGTCCACCCGGTGCAGGGATTCGGTGACGAAGCCGACGCCTCCCGTCCATCCCGCGATCGGCTGGTCGATCGTCACTTCCACGGTGAGGTCCGTGCGGGCCTGCCAGGTCCCGAGTTCGGCACGGTAGAGGATGTCCGCTGGGGTGCGGGCGCCGACGACGAGAACGAGCCGGCGGAACTTGTCCCGCGCGGCCAGCGCGGCGAGCACCACCGGCCGCAGCGGCGCCAATCCCACTCCCCCGGCAACGATCACGAGGTCTCGGTCCGGGCCGGTGGGCATGGTCCAGCCCCGCCCGAAGGGGCCGCGCACACCGATGATCGTGCCGCGCGGGGCGTCGTGGAGTGCCCGGCTCACCGCTCCGACGTTGCGGATCGTGTGGACGAGGGTTCCGTCCGTGGCGGACGGGTCGCCCGAGACCGAGATCGCGACCTCGCCGACCCCGTGGGCGTACAACATCATGAATTGGCCGGGGGTGAACTGCGCGAGCGGCATCGCGGGTGGGGCGGCCGGGGCGAGGGTCACGGTGACCGAGTCGCGGGTCTCCACCGAACGGGACACGACCCGGTATCCGGTCGGAAGCATGCGGTCGTCCGGCAGTGCAGTCACCGGTCGCCGCGATTCGCGTAGAGATCGAGGAGTCGCGCGCGGGTGGACTGCAGCCGGGCGATCAGCACCCCGGACAACGCGCGGGTGACGGCATATCCGAAGTCGGGGCGGCTGAGCGCCATCTGCTCGAGCGCGGCGACGTCCACCTCCGCGGCATCGGTGGTCGTCGTGGCCTGGGCATCGAACTGCCACACCTGCCGGGCGCCGAGCCACGACCAGCCGAGAACGTCACCGCCGTGCAGGGTTTCGAGTGCGACGGTGCCGCGGCCGGGTACCAGCGTGGTGAGGACGACACTTCCGGTACCGAGCAGCCAGCACCGGGTCGCCGGTTCGTTCTCGCGGAAGACGAACTCCCCCGCGGCGAATCGAACCGGGGTGCTGAGTTCCGCGAGCCGAAGCCGGTGTTGATGGTCGAGTCGGCCGAGGACTGGTGGCAGCGTCGATTCGTCGGCGTTCACCGTTGCTCCCGGTCGTCCTCCGGCCGGTAGGCAGGCATGACCTGCACCAGCCGCGCGGCCTCTGCGGTGATGTCGATCCCGACGGGGCACCAGTCGATGCACCGTCCGCATCCCACGCACCCGGAGCTGCCGAACTGGTCGAACCACGTTCCGAGCTTGTGCGACATCCACTGCCGGTATCGGCTCTCCCCCGACGTCCGGACGTTCCCGCCGTGCACGTAGCTGAAGTCGGGTTCGAAGCACGACGACCAATGCTGCCACCGCTCGGCGTGCTCCCCCGTCAGATCGGTGACGTCCTCACTGGTGGTGCAGAAACAGGTAGGGCACACCATTGTGCAGTTTCCGCAGGTCAAACACCGGCTTGCAACGTCCTCCCAAACGTCGGCTCCGCGCGCGTCGCGGAGCAGTGCGCGAAGATCCACGTCGGGCATCGCCCGTCCCATGCGGCCGGTTGCGGTGCTCACGGCCTGCCGGGCGTCGTCGGCCTCCGCGGTCGCGGCGGCACGGTGGGCGACGTCGGCGAGGACGTCGGCACCGGATTCGGTGCCGACCTCGACGACGAAACGGTGGCCGTGCTCGTCGATGCGCTCGGTCAGCGCCAGATCGTACCCTGGTCCGGCCGCGGGTCCGGTGCCCATCGAGGCGCAGAAACAGACACCTCCCGGTTCGGTGCAGTGGGCGGCCACGATGAACAGTTTCCGGAACCTGAGGGCAGTGGTGCTGTCGGAGTCGGGGTCCGGGCACAGTACCCGGCGCAGGACGGATATGGCCGCGAGATCGCAGCCGCGGATCCCCACGAAGGCGTAGGGGCGCTCGTCGTGGGCCGGTGCGACGAAGGTACCGTCCCGGTCGACGGACCACTGTTGCTGCCGGGGCGGATGGAGGAATCGTTTCCACGACTGCGGGCCCGCCGAGTGACCGAAGACTGCGGCGTCGTCTCGCCGACGCAGCCGATACGTCCCGGGCCCGGTCGTCACACCCCAGCCGGACGGCAGCTGCGCACCGGAATCGAGTTCGGCGAGAACGATGGCCGAATCCTCGACGGTGGGACCGACGACGCGATATCCGCGGGCGCGGAGCGCCTCGATCAGTTGGTCGAGGCCGCGGCGATCGAGGACACTCGCGTCGGCGTGCGCGGTTGGTTGCCCCTCCATGTGCTCACTCCCTTGCCTATGTGGCGGGTCCATCACTCGGTGAGGTGGACCCGGCTGTGCGTGGCCGCTTCCACGTCGGCCGCGGTGAGCTCGATCAACTGGTGGGCGAGGTCGGCCAACGCACGTGCCGTGGCCAGTTCGTCGCCGATCTCGGGGATCTCGGTGTCCGCGGGATTCCGGCGGGCGAGCCCGACCCCGACCAGGGTGTGGGTGTCGCGGGTTCGGAGCCGGGCTTGGGCCCGGGTCCTGGACCCGCCTTCGTCGGCGTCGTGCTCGTCGATGACGATCTCCACGGACCACGTCTTCTCGTTCATGTTCATCGGCCTCCGTTCGGTGTGGGCGCGGCGTCGCGTCCTCGATGTGCTTGTCGGTTACATGGGGGTTCCGCGATCATGAGGCCACGACCACCCTCGTGTCGGTTGTCTTCGCGCACAGTCCGAGGACGGCGCGAAACCCGTCGGCGAGAGACTCCGTCAAGGTCGCCAGATCCGGCACGGCATCGGTGTCGGCGTTGATCCCGACGCAGCATTGCGTGGTGTAGGACATCAGGGTGACGTTGAACGCCGATCCGAGTGTGGGGCTGAACGCGTAGTAGTGCAGGATCTCCGAGCCGGCAATGAACAGAGGGACCGGGGATCCGGCGACGTTCGAGGCGACGAAGTCGACGTGTTTGAGCATGTTTCCGAGTGTCGAGGCGGGAAGCAGGTTCACGGCGCCGGCGATCATCGGGGAAAACGGAATCGCGGGCTCACGGCGCCACGCATCGACGGTGGCGTGTACCCGGCGCATCAGCTCGGCGGGGTCGTCGATATCGGTGGGTAGCGCAAATCGTGCCAGACTGATGCGGTTGCCGCCCAGCGGGTCCGTCTCGGTGCGCAGGCTGATCGGCAGCGTCATCCGCAGTTCGCGGATCTCGGCTCCGTGCAGTCGGTGATACTTCGCCATTCCCAGCAGGACAGCAGCCAGGAACGCGTCGTTGATCGAACCGGCGGCCGCCGCGGCTGCCTGAGCGAGCGCTTCCACCGGCACGTCGATCACCGCGCAGTGACGCCGCGTGCTGCGTTTCGTCATCACCGGGGACAGCGTGGAAACCACGGGACGCGTGAGGCGCAGTGTGGAGCCGGCGAGAGCGGTTGCTTCGCGCCAGGTGGCCCTCGGCGCACGAACCAGCCGAACACTGTTGCGGCCCAGAATGTTCGCCGCCCGATGGGTCACGTCCGCGGCCGTATCCCGGTACCAGGAGAGGCGGCTCGGCGGACGAGACGATCCACCGTGCGGCACGGCCGTCGCCCGGTCGGTCCGGCCGGGTCGTGGTGTGCCTTCGCGGGTGAAATCCACGATCTCCCGGGCTATCTGCATTCCACTGACACCGTCGGTGAGAGAGTGATGCACTTTCATCACGAGGGCGGATCTGCCGTCGTTCAGTCCGTCGAGAATCGTGAACTCCCAGAGCGGGCGGCGCTTGTCGAACGCCGTCATCTCGGCGGTCCGCGCGAAGTCGAGAACCCCGTCCCATGTTCGTGGTTCGGCGAGGGTGTAGCGGCGCAGGTGCCAGCTGAGGTCGAAGTCTCGATCGTCCGCCCACCGCGGCGGCGCCAGGCCCAGCGGATCCTCGATCGCCGTCCGCCGGAAGAGGGGAACGAGGTCGACCGCTCTGCGCATCATGTCTACGAATCGGCTCTGATCCGGCCTGCGGTCGAGCAGCGCGACAGCCACGATGGTCGATCGGAGGATCGGATCCTCCTCCATCCGCCACGACATGAAGTCCGTCTGGGTCATGTATCGCTGATTCGTGGTGATCACGTCGGTCAACTCGCTCGTGGATCGGGTCTGCGGTCGGTCTGTGTCGCTGAGCTTCGGTGTGGGCGCCGGGGACCCGTCCCTGCGGGACCCCGCGCCGCGGCGTCACATCGGCATCATGTGCATGGGCGGCAGGACACCCATGCTGTGCAGCCACATCATGAACATGTGGAACATCTGCATCGCATCCATCACGATCACCTCCTTCGTGTGCGCGGGTGTCAGGGCGTCGTCCCGGCGCGCAGGATGCTCAGGCGATTGCGGTATTCCTGCTCGTCGATCTCTCCGCGTGCGAATCGCTCGGCCAGGACCGCTTCGGCACTGCGATGCGGTGGCTCGCCGGGCGGTGCCGGGAACGGGTGACTCACGTAGCGGATCAACAGGATGATTCCCACGATCAGCAGGCCCCAGATCAGCGCCATACCGGTGAACATCAGTGCATACCCCCAACCGCCGACATCGTCGTCGTACATCACGGGGCGGCCTCCTCCGGGCTGTTCGGCGGTGTGGTCCGAATTGGTCCGCCGTGCTACCAGTGTCCAACCGTGCCGGGGGTCGTTTACAGGGTCTTTCGGCCGTTTCCGGTGGTGTCCCCGGAGGAATCAGCGCGCCGTATCCAGTGTTGTATACAAGCGATGGTGGTGGCATCGGGCGACCGCCGACAGTGAGACTGCACGCCATGACGAATCCCCGCGAACTTGCCGCAGACAACCTGCCGACCCGCAAGCGTACGGTGGCGCGTCCGGAGCTTCCCACGCCCAGCATGATGCTCGTCGATCCTCGTTTCGGTGAGCTGGCCGGTCAGTTCTTCCGGTTGTTCGGGCAGCCTAGCGACGGGGGCGGCGCCCTCGCGCTCTACCTGCACGGTGAGCCCGTGGTCGACATCTGGTCGGGATGGGCCGCGCGCGACACGCGCTGGCAGTCCGACACCGTCTCGGTGTCCTTCTCCACCGGCAAGGGCGTTGCGAGCACGGTGCTACACCGGCTGGTGGACCGCGGACTGATCGACTACGACGCACCCGTTGCCACGTATTGGCCCGAGTTCGCGAGTGCCGGCAAGGAGTTGGTGACGGTGCGGGATTTGTTGACGCACCGGGCTGGTCTGCATCGTGTGCGCGGACTGGTACCGGGGCGGGCGGCGCTGTTCGATCACGACAGCGTCGTCGGCGCTCTCGCATCCGCGGCACCGGATCGTCGCCGCGCCGTCATGCCGGGTTATCACGCCGTCACGTTCGGATCGCTGGTCGCGGAACTCACCACTCGGGCGACCGGTTCGTCGTTCACCGACCTCGTCCGCACCGAGATCGCCGAACCCCTCGGAATCCGCGAATTCTGGTTCCAGGTTCCCGCGGAGGAACGTCACCGCATCGCCAAGTCCTTCCCCCGCATCACTCCGTTCGGGGTGCCGTGGGAGACCGCGTCCTTCGCCCTGTCGTGCCTGCCTGTGTTGCGGAACATCGCACACGCAGGCATGCCGGAGGGGTTCGACGAACTGGTCCGCAATCCGGCCATTCACGACTATGTGATGCCCGGCTGGAACGGTGTCTTCAGCGCCCGTGCCCTCGCCCGAATGTATGCGGCGCTCGCGAACAAGGGCATGGTGGGCGGAAGGAGGTTCCTGACGGAGGACACGCTCGCGCAGATCGGTGAGGTGCAGACGACGGCACGCGACTATGTGCTCGGTATCCGGATGAACTGGCGCCTGGGCTACCATGCGGCGTTCGTCGCCAGCCGCAATCAGTATCCACACGCATTCGGCCACTACGGACTCGGTGGTTCCGGCGCGTTCGCGGACCCGGAGACGGGGCTGTCGGTGGCGTTCGTGACGAACAGGATGGGTGGTGCACTGACCCCGCTCGCCGACCTGCGGCTGGCAAAACTGGGCGCGCAAGCGGAATCGATCGCCCGGCGACTGTGACCCGTGAGGTCAGCTCGCTCGGCGGCAGATCGTGATCAGGCAGGCGACGTGATGGAGCAAATTCTGACTGGTCGATCCCAGAAACGCTCCGGCCAGGCGGTTGTGGCCGTGGCTGCCGACGACGACGAGTTGTGCGTCGCGAGCGTACTCGAGGATCAGCTCGGCCGGACCAGCTTGTTCGATGACGGTCGTCAGTTGTAGATCCGGGCATTTCTCGCGCCAGCCGGCGAGATTCTCCGCCATCAGAACGGATTGTTCTTCTTCGACGACGGCCCAGTTCACCATCGGCAGGGCGGCAGGGCGCTCCGGGAGGTCGCCGGCGCCCCAGCCGTGCACCGCGAGGAGCGGTACCTCGAAGAACGTGGCGAATTCGACGGCCGTGGTGATGGCGAGTGAGCTCAGGTCACTGCCGTCGACGCCGACGACGACAGGACGGTGGTCGGGTACCGGGGACGGTGCCTCCGATCGGAACACGGTAACCGGACAGTGCGCACGGTTGACCACCTGCAGGACGGTGGAGCCGGTGAGGATCGATTGCAGTGCACCCGCACCGGTGGATCCCACCACCACCATCTCGGCGTGCGCGCTCAATCCTGCGAGTGCCGGTCCCGCGGGGCCGGGATGGGTGCTGCACGACACGGTGACGTCGGGGACGGCGCTCTTCACGTGCTGTTGGGCGCGATCCAGGATCTCGTGGGCAGACTTCTCGACTTCTTCGGCGAACTCGTTCTGGAAGAGAAGCGCGGCTTCGCTGTAGTGATATCCCGGACTCCGTCGACACCGACGACGATGGCCTGACGTTGCGCGAGAATACTCATGGTCCGCAACTCCTCCGGTCATCGTCACGGTCTCAGATGCGACAACGGCGTCGGTAGGGGCATAGGTCATCCCGCTCACCACGGCGCGACCCGATGCCTATGCGGGGGGCACAGTCCCGGAAAGTGACGGTAGACCCTACTCGGTGGTCGCCATCGTTGGTTGAATCCGAAGTGACACGACCCCTCGGAGTTCGCCATGAATCCCCCACCTCAACGTCGTCGACAGGGATCTCGGTCGACGACGAGACACACACAGCCGCCAGTGCCGGAGACGGATGACGACCGAATCGACTGGCCCGATCCGAGCCCGCTGGCCGACTGGTGGGCGCGCGTGATGTTCGGCGCGCACCCGTCGACGTGAACCGTCGGCCAGAACACGCTCGGGCCCAGATCGCGGCGCCGAGCCCCCAACCTCAGAAGGAGTCGACATGCGAACACTCGTGGTCTACGAATCGATGTTCGGAAACACCCGGCACGTGGCAGAGGCGATCGCCCGGGGCCTCGAGTCCGCGGGACCCGTCACAGCGGTCCCGGTCACCCGGGCCGGTGACGAAGACCTGTCCGGCTACGATCTCGTGATGGTCGGCGGTCCGACGCATGTCCACGGGATGAGCCGGGAGTCGACCCGTCGCGGAGCGGCCGTGACGGCCCAGAAACCGGACAGCACGGTGACACTGGAACCTGACGCGGAGAGCGAGGGCCTCCGTGAGTGGCTCGACGGGCTCCCCCCGACTCACGGGAAGGCGGTGGCGTTCGACACTCGTGCGAACGGCCCCGCCCTACTGACCGGCCGGGCATCGAAGGGCATCTGCCGAAAGCTGCGCCTGCACGGGTTCGATCTCGTCGCCGACTCAGAGAGTTTCCTCGTCGACAAGGAATCGCGGCTCGAGGATGGCGAGGAGACACGCGCCGAGCAGTGGGGCCGGACACTCGCTCGGCAGGTCACCTCCAGTCACGCCTGATCATCGCGCGCTTCCGACGTAATCTGGGCATACCGGCGTCGCGGCAGTTCGGAGAGCAGTTGTCATGCGTCCACCACCCGGGAGCTGAGCCCCGTGTCACACGCTGGGATCGATCTGCGACGGCACGATGCGGTGATCTTCGACCTCGACGTCGCGATGACCGAGTCCGCGCGGACCGACACCACGAGAGCACTCGTCCGTCAGCTGCAGAGTCTCGGGGTGGCGACCGCGGTCTTCTCGGCCGATCGCGACGTTCGACCGGTGCTCGACATCGCAAGGATCGCCGACCTGTTTCCGGTTCGGGTCGACGGCGCGTCGCCGGTCGACGCCGCCGACCGACTGGGCGCACATCCGGGCGGTGCTGTGGTCGTCACGGCCTCCGCGGAGGCGGCAGCCGCGGCCAGGCGGGGCGGCTTCGCACTTGTCATCGGGGTCGGGCACGACCGCCGCGCCGACGACTTGGCACGGTGCGGAGCAGATTTCGTTGTCGCCGACCCCTCCGAGATCCAGTTCCGTGCGAGCGATCTCCGGCTGTCCGAGATTCCGGACGCTCTGACGTCGCGGCATGAACTGACCGCCCTCCTCCGGATCCGCAGGCCCGCAGTGTTTCTCGACTTCGACGGCACACTCGCGAACATCGTGTCCGACCCGTCGAAGGCCGTCCTGGTCGACGGTGTGGGCGACGAGCTGGTTCGGCTGACACACGAGTGCCCGGTGGCGGTGATCAGCGGACGCGACCTCGCGGACGTGCAGACACGGGTCGGTCTGGCGGACATCTGGTATGCGGGCAGCCACGGATTCGAACTGGCCGGACCGCAGGGGCAGTACTACCAGAATCCCGACGCTCTCGCCGCGGTACCGTTGCTGCATCACGCCACCCGCGCCCTCACCGACCGCCTCCGAGACGTGCCGGGCGTGTTGATCGAACCGAAGAAATACACCGTCGCCGTCCACTACCGCAACGTTGCCCCCGACCGGATCGACGAGGTCGTCGCCACGGTCCATGACGTCGCCACCACCGGGGAGGTCCGCCTGCGGGTCACCGGGGGTCGCAAGGTCGTCGAACTCCGTCCCGACGTCGACTGGGACAAGGGACGCGCATTGAACTGGGTCCTCGAGCACATCCACGACGCGAAGTCCCTACTTCCGATCTACATCGGCGATGACCTCACCGACGAGGACGCCTTCGACGCCGTGACGACGAACGGGGTGGGGATCGTCGTCCGCAGCACGGAGGTCGGGGATCGACGGTCGGCGGCACGATTCGCCGTGAACGACCCGGCCCAGGTCCGCGAACTGCTGCAGCGGCTCGCGGATCTCCTCGGTCGCGACCCCGAGACCGCAGCCACGGCCGATGCCTGGATGCTGTTCTACGACGGCTACGACCCCGCGACCGAGAAGTTACGGGAGGCCATCTGCACTCTGGGGAACGGCTACTTCGCGACTCGCGGATGCGCACCCGAGGCAACGGCCGGCTCCGTCCACTACCCGGGCACCTATATCGCGGGTCTGTACAACCGCTTACGCGACGAACGTGCCGGGACGGAGATCGTGAACGAAAGCATGGTGAATGCCCCGAACTGGCTGACGACGACCTTTCGCATCGAGGGCGGGCCGTGGTTCGACGTCGACGCCACCGACCTGCTCGAGTACCGCCAGTACCTCAATTTGCGTCGCGCCGTACTCACCCGCCGGTTCCGGTACCGCGACGGCGCCGGGCGAACGACGTCGGTCATCCAGCGGAGATTCGTCGCCATGCATCTCCCCCACGTGTGTGCACTGCAGACGACGATCGTCGCCGAGAACTGGTCCGGCTCGTTCGAGGTGCGTTCGGCTCTCGACGGTGCGGTCCGCAACACCCTCGTCGAGCGGTACCGGGATCTCGCCGCCGAGCATCTCGCGCCGCTCCAGTCCGGCGCGCTGTCGGCGGATACCGTCCTGCTGGCGATGCAGACCACCCAGTCGCGGATACCGGTGGCCATGGCGGCACGGACCACGCTGTCGCCCCGCGATCGACACCGCGAATGCACCTACCGTCTGCACGATGACGACGGGCGCATCGGCCACGACCTGACGGTCGATCTCACCGAGGGTGAGTCCGTCACGTTCGAGAAGATGGTGACCGTGTTCACCGGGCGCGATCACGCACTGTCCGAACCGGCCGACGAAGCGGCACGCTGGGTGCCGTCGATCGGTGGGTTCGAGGAAGTGCTGGACGGTCACGTCCTGGCCTGGGAGCACCTGTGGGACCGCATCGGAATCTCCCTCGGCCACTACCAGGACGGGCTGCGCATCGCCCGGCTCCACCAGATGCAACTCCTGCAGACGGTGTCGCCGAACACCGCGGACCTCGATGTCGGTGTGCCCGCCCGGGGACTGCACGGTGAGGCGTACCGCGGCCACGTCTTCTGGGACGAGTTGTTCGTCTTCCCGGTCCTGAACCTGCGGGTGCCTACCTTGACCCGGTCGTTGCTGCGCTACCGGTACCGTCGTCTGCCGGAGGCCCGCCGGGCCGCGCGGGCGGCCGGTCATCGCGGCGCCATGTTCCCGTGGCAGTCGGGCAGCGACGGCCGGGAGGAAAGCCAGCAAGTGCATCTCAACCCGCGGTCCGGTCGTTGGCTCCCGGACCCGAGTTGGCGCCAGCACCACATCGGCATCGCGATCGCCTACAACGTCTGGAACTACTACCAGGTCACCGGGGATCTCGAGTTTCTCAGTGATTTCGGCGCCGAGATGCTGGTGGAGATCGCCCGATTCTTCGCCGGCCTCGCCTCCTACGAGTCGGCGCGGCGTCGCTACACCATCCGCGGGGTGATGGGGCCGGACGAGTTTCATTCCGGCTACCCCGACGCACCGCACGAGGGAGTCGACAACAACGCGTACACCAACGTCATGGCCGTGTGGGTGATCCTCCGGGCGCGAGAGGCCCTCGATATGATTCCGGCCCCGGACCGGGCCGATCTGGTGGACACCCTGAGCCTGGATGCCCACGAGATGGCCCGGTGGGCAGACGTGAGCCGCCGCATGTTCGTTCCCTTCCACGATCGGGTCATCAGTCAGTTCGAGGGGTACGAGGCGCTGGCGGAACTGGACTGGGCTGGCTACCGGCAGCGGTACACCGACATTCAGCGGCTCGACCGAATCCTCGAGGCGGAGGGAGACGATGTCAACCGGTACCGGGCGTCGAAGCAGGCCGACGTGTTGATGCTGTTCTATCTGCTGTCCGCCGACGAACTGCGAGATCTGTTCGGGCGCCTCGGATATCAGCTCGAACCGGAGGCGATCCCGCGCACCATCGACTACTACATCGCGCGGACCTCACACGGTTCCACGCTCAGTGCGGTGGTGCATTCCTGGGTGCTGGCCCGCGCCAACCGTGACAAGGCCATGGAATTCTTTGACAGGGTTCTCGCGTCCGACATCACCGACATCCAGGGCGGCACGACCTCCGAGGGGATCCACCTGGCGGCGATGGCGGGAAGCATCGACCTGCTGCAGCGCTGCTTCACGGGACTGGAAACGCGCGGTGACCGCCTCGTGTTCAGCCCGGAATGGCCGCATACGCTCGGTGCGCTCGAATTTCCGATCGTCTATCGCGGGCACCAGCTGTGGCTGACGATCAGCGGTCGGCGCGTTCAGGTCAGTGCGGGCGCCGGAAATCAACGCGCGATCGAGATCTCGTGTCGCGATCAGGTCGTTCGTCTGGAACCGGGGTGCACGGTCAGTCTGGGTTAGGCACCGTCGAGGCGGGCCGTTCACGACCGGCGCGTCGGTCGGTCAACTGACCGGCCATCCCGGTGTGCGGCCGAGATCGTTCCATTCCCGATCCCACTGCCGCATCCGGCTTCGGCCGCTGATCCACCGCACCCCGGAGTACAGCAGGAGGGCGCCGACCGCCGCACCCGCCCACACCGACAGGGCCGCGCTCACGGCGATCGCCGCGTTCTGCACTCCCGACCGGGGCTCGGCGACGACGTTGCCGTTCGTGTCCACCCACACCGTCACCGTGTCGCCGCGGTGCGTCCCGGGTCTGGTTTCCACGGCGGTCGAGCGCAGGGTGCCGTCCGGTGCCTTCCACTGAGCTGTCCCACGGTCCTGCGTCTCCGGTGAGCGGCTGCGCGCGTCGGCGACCACCACCTGTCGCGGATCATCGACGAGAACGGCGGACTGTGCATGCCTCGTCTGAAGTTCGGTGTGAGACCGTTCGGCCAAACCGGTGTACGTCACGGTTCCGAACGCCGCCGCGAACGGGACCACGATCAGGACGACGGTGATCAGGACGGCCGCGACGACGGAGTCGCAACGGTCGGTGGCACGCATGAGGGGATTTCGACTCCAGGGCGCCAGACGCCACCAGCGCAGTGCCTGATCGATGGTCATCACAGCCTCCTCGGACCGTCCTCCTCCGTCCTCCTGTTTCCGAGTCTTCCGCGGGCGAGGAGGACGGCCTAGAGCACAAGGTCATGGGCAGGGGTGACCGGCCCCGGACGAGTGGCCGAGCGTCACACCTGTCGTCACCCTCCCGCGAATAGCCGACAACAGTGACGTGGTGACTTTCGGCCCTGGAATTGCGCGCGCCGTTATCGCACCGTTGTGGAAGAGGCCGACGCACGACATCTGAGCCCGTCGGCGAGGGAACGAGGAACATCATGTTCGAAGGCCACGCCACCGCATCGCCGTGCGACGATCGTCACCGCCGAGACGACGAACCCGAGGAGTTTCTGTACGTGCATCCCGCCGGGTTCGCACTCTCCGTGGTGACAGGGGCAGCGGCCGCCGGCCTGGTCGTCCTGCTCGGCGCCTGGCTCGCAACCCCGCTCGTCGGAGTCGGCGCTGCCGCGACACTTGTCGCCACCGTCGGCCTGGCGGCGGCCATGTTGATGCCCCATCGACCACGCCGGCATGGGACGCGCCCGGTTCGTTCCACTGCTCGATGACCATCGGAGGGCCTCGAGTGGGAGGCTTCGGATGCCAGCTGATCTCGGCGTAGTCTGATTTCCCGGAGCGATCACACAGCAAAGACTGGAGGTTGCGGCATGATCAACGTCTTTCTCGTGGATGATCACGAGGTCGTCCGGCGCGGAATCGCCGACCTCCTCACCGCTGACCCCGATCTGACCGTCGTCGGTGAAGCCGCCTCCTACTCTCAGGCCATGGCACGAGTGCCGGCCCTGAAACCGGACGTCGCAGTCCTCGACGTCCGACTGCCCGACGGCAATGGAATCGAGCTGTGCCGTGAACTGCACTCGCTCATGCCGGAATTGCACTGCCTCATCCTCACCTCGTTCTCGGACGACCAGGCGATGCTCGACGCGATTCTCGCCGGGGCCAGTGGATACGTCGTGAAAGACATCCGGGGCATGGAACTGACCCGGGCGGTCCACGACGTCGGGGCCGGCAGGTCACTCCTCGACAGTCGCGCCGCCGCTGCTCTGATGGTGAAGGTCCGCGCGAACGCTGGTGAGAAGGATGGAATCTTCGGGCATCTGACAAATCAGGAACGGACACTCCTCGCCCTGCTCGGTGAGGGGCTGACGAACCGTCAGATCGCGGCGCGGATGTTTCTGGCCGAGAAGACCGTCAAGAACTACGTGTCCCGGCTGCTGACCAAGCTGGGTGTGGAGCGCAGGACTCAGGCCGCGGTGCTCGCGACGAAGATGCAGTCGAGACAGTCCGGCACCTGACGGATCAGACCGGGTCGGTTGTGCGTCCAGTGGTTGTTCCGGCTCCCCGCCATGGCGCTACGTGGGACAATGCGTCGTGTGACCCGTCAACCGGATGCGGGCGACCGAGGTCCGTTACTCGGTAGTCTGTCCGAGCTTCGGCTCCGTGAGCTCCTGGCCGAGGTGCAGGAGCGCATCGAGCAGATCGTCGATGCCCGAGATCACGTCGACGGGCTGCTCGAGGCGATGCTCGCGGTCACGTCGGGACTCGACCTCGACAACACGCTCCACACCATCGTCCATGCTGCGATCAATCTGGTGGATGCCCGCTACGGCGCGCTGGGGGTGCTCGGCCCGGGTGGGGGCCTGAGTGAGTTCGTCTTCGAGGGCATCGACGAGGAGACCCGCGAGCGTATCGGCGACCTGCCCCGTGGTCGCGGGGTCCTCGGTTTTCTCATCACCAATCCGAAGCCGGTCCGGCTGGATGACCTGTCTCATCACTCCGCGTCGGTGGGATTCCCGGCCGAGCACCCGCCGATGAAAACCTTTCTGGGAGTTCCCATTCAGATCCGGGACGAGGTGTTCGGGAATCTGTATCTGACGGAGAAGGCTAACGGGTCACAGTTCACCGAGGACGACGAGGTCCTTCTCCGCGCGCTCGCGGCCGCGGCCGGGATCGCGATCGAGAACGCCCGCCTGTACGAGGAGTCCCGGACGAGGCAGGCGTGGCTCGAAGCGACGCGGGAGATCGCGACCGAACTACTCGCGGGCAGCGAGACCGCCGAGGTGCTGCAGGTGATCGCCGACGACGCCCTTGCCCTCACCGGCGCCGACAGTGCCTTTCTCGCGGTACCGGACGATCCCGACATCCCGTCGGACGAGGTCACCGAGCTCGTGGTGACGGCATCGGCGGGGACGGTGTCGGATCGGATCATCGGCCGGACGATCCCGGTCGACAAATCCACGTCCGGCGAGGCTTTCCGCGAACGGACACCGCTTCGCGTCACGGCGCTGGCGTTCGACCCCGGGTTCGAGACGGGAACCCGGTTCGGTCCGGCGCTGGCGCTGCCGCTGCGTGCCGCGCAATCGGTGACGGGGGTGCTGGTGACGCTCCGCCACGTCGACGCTCTGCCGTTCACCGACGACCAGCTGGCGCTGATGTCGGGGTTCGCAGACCAGGCGGCCGTCGCGTTGCAGCTGGCCAACAGTCAACGCCGAATGCGTGAGCTCGACGTCCTGTCCGATCGGGATCGCATCGCGCGCGACCTCCACGACCACGTCATTCAGCGCCTCTTCGCGGTCGGCCTGTCGCTGCAGAGCACCTTGCAGAGGGCGAAGGCTCCGATCGTCAAGCAGCGGCTCGAACAGTCGATCGACGACCTTCACGACATCGTGCGTGATATCCGTACCGCCATCTTCGACCTTCACGGCGGTTCGGGGGGGATGACCCAGTTCCGGCGGCGGCTGCACGAGATCGTCGCCGAGACCACCGCGGATTCCGGACTCCGCACGACCGTGCACATGTCCGGGCCGCTGTCGGTCATCGACGCCGCGCTCGCCGACCATGCCGAGGCTGTCCTGCGTGAGGCGTTGAGCAACGCGGTACGGCATGCAGGAGCCGACACGGTCACGGTCAGCATCTCCGTCTATGACGATCTCGCCATCGAGGTCGCGGACGACGGCAAAGGTTTCGTGGAGAACGTCGTCACCAGCGGATTGGAAAATCTGGCTGCCCGGGCGCGGGAAGTGAACGGGCACTTCGCCATCGACACAACCCCCGGTGGCGGAACCACTCTCCGGTGGACGGCTCCGCTGCCGTGAGCCGGGATCGGCTCGCCCCGCCCACGAAGGTGGGGACCTTCTCCCCTACGCGGCCGACGGTCGCACCGTCACGATGAGAGGTAGCGGCACCTGCTGCCGCGCGCTTCCTCGAGGAGAAGACCATGACCGCCCGCCACCCGATCGTTGTCGGAACAGACGGGTCACCGTCCTCGCTCCAGGCGGTGGCGTGGGCCGCGCAGGAGGCGGCGTTGCGGAACTCCCCGCTGTCGGTGATCGCGACCACGTTCGTGCCCGGCGCCTACGGTGTGCCGATCGGCATGCCGGAGAGCTTCTTCGACGACGAGGAACGCAACGGAAAGAACCGGCTGGCTGCCGCAGCGGAGATCGCCGCCCGGACGGTGCCCGGGCAGTCCCTCGATATCCACACGACCCTCTGCACCGGAACGCCGGCCGGGGAACTCCTCGAAAGAGCGAAATCCGCCGCGATGGTCGTCGTCGGCTCGAACCGGCAGGGAATCATCGAGCGCGGCTTCCTGGGATCGGTCAGCGCCGCGGTCGCCACCCACGCACCGTGCCCGGTGGCGATCATCCACGATCTTCCCGATTCCGAGGTCACCCGCCTCGAGGGGCCTGTCGTCGTGGGGGTGGACGGTTCGGCGCACAGCGAGCCCGCCATCTCGATGGCCTTCGCCGAGGCCGGCCTGCGCCAGTGCGAACTGGTCGCCGTGCACGCCTGGTCCGACGTCGACCTCCCCGTGCATTACGAGGGCGGTAGCGTTTCCGGGTGGAAGCAGATCGTCACCCAGGAGACGGCCCTGCTGTCGGAGAGTCTCGCCGGCCGTGCCGAGGATTTCCCCGACGTCAAGGTGCGGACGATGGTCGTCATGGACCGGCCGGTACGCAACTTGCGCGAACAAGCCGACAACGCCCGACTTCTCGTGGTCGGTAGTCGCGGACGCGGCGGATTCACCAGCATGCTGTTGGGATCGACGAGCCGGGCCCTGATGCACTCCGTCCGGTGCCCGCTCCTCGTCGTTCGGTAGCGCCGACGCCGGTCAGCGCTCGTCCTCGATTCCCGGGGCCAGCGCGAAGTAGTCCTCTTCCTCCTGGGCAAAAAAACGCAGCACCGCATACAGTCCATACAGGCACGCGAGAAGGTCGTCACGCTGATCCGGGCGGACCTCACCCTGCGCCTCGACGGCGCCGAGGTGAGTTCCCAAGCGCCGGCTGAGCCGATCGATCTCCGCGTGCGCTCGGCTCATCGGAGCGGTGGCTTCCGCCGTCCCGAACGCCTCCGCCAGCGCGGGATACAACTGGGTCTCCTCGGCGCGCTCATGGGGCAGGACCCGCTCTGCCAGCACGGTGTGTGCTCTCCGCACCGCCGCTACCGTCTCGGGTCCGGGTTGGCTACTCACCTGCTCTGCCGCGTTACGGATCAGTGTCAGGGCTCCCCGCAGGTCGTCGTGTTGATGGTCGAAACGCTGCAACAGCAGACCGGTTTCCCGCGTCACCGTGAGTTCGGAGGAGCGGCCGCCTCGAAGGGCGCGCAGGGCATTGAGGATGAACGCCACATCGATCCCCTCCTGCAGCAGGGCGCCCGGCGCGGGAGCGATCCAGCCGAACGCCGCGGCAGTCATTGCCAGCAGCGACAGCGTCATACCGATGCCGGCACTCTGGATCGCGATCCGCCTCGACCGCCGTGGGATCTCCATGGCGTCCGCCAACCGGGCGAGGTGATCGGTCGTCAGCACGATGTCGGCGGCCTCGGAACTGGCTGTGGCTCCTCGCGCGCCCATCGCCACTCCGACCGACGCCGCCAATGCCGGTGCATCGTTGATCCCGTCCCCCACCATGATCGTGACGGCCCGGCGCTTCTCCTCCCGCACTGCTGCCACCTTGTCCACGGGCGTCTGCTCCGCGAGCACGGCGTCCAGTCCGACGATCGACCCGATCTCGAGGGCCGGTGCGCGGCGGTCACCCGTCAGTATGATCAGTCGGTTCAGCCCGGCCGCCCGCAGTCGGCGCAACGTGCGAGGCGCGTCTCGACGAAGCGGATCCCGCAGCAGGATCGCCCCGGCCAAAGTGCTGTCGATCTGAACCCAGGCCGCCGCCGCGCCGTCCAGGGCCGATCGCGTCGAGACGGCCTCCGCCCAGTCCGGCAACACGCCGTAGTCCGCACTGACCTTGACGGCACGACCGTTCACGACGCCGCTGACCCCGGTTCCGGCTGCTCGCTGACATCGGTGGGCAGTGGCAGCGCGCAGCCCCTCGCCCTCGCGAAGTGGACGATCGACTCGGCGAGAACGTGGGGCGACAACTGGTCGACAGCGGCGGCGAGTCGGAGTACCTCGTCGGGATCGTGGCCGGGGGCGGCCGCGACGTCGAGCCCGGACGGCCTGCCGGTCGTCAGCGTTCCCGTCTTGTCCATCCACCAGGGTCCGCGCTCGACGCGACCTTGTCCCGCTGCGGACCGCATTCGTGCCGGTCGACCGCGTAGTAGGCGATGTTGCAGCCGCCGGGGGCCGGTCCGAGTCGACGCTCGAGGTCAGACCACGAGAACCGTGTGCGTTCACCGCCGTAGTCGGTGAAGTTCGGTGCCGCCCCGGGGGTGGACGACGATGTGGGAATCATGCTCATAGCCGCTGATCACAGTCCGTGTCCGCACGCAGCCGCGTCCTGTGTGGCTGCCAGCTCGAACAATTGGTGCGCAAGGTCGGTCAAAGCACGAGCGGCGGCCATCTGGCGACTGACCTGCACTGTGTCGGCGTGTCGAGAGTGGCAGCCGGCCTCTCCCTGCCCTTCGAGGAGGGCCTTGCCGTGCGGGCGCAGGCGCGCCGTGGCCCGGGAGCAGGTCTGCTCCGCGTCGGGTTCGTGTATCTCGATCTCCACGGGCCACGTGGTCGCGGGCACCGGTCTGGTCACCGCCGCCCCGGACCCTTGCACATCGCGCCCATGCCGCTGGTCCGTCATGGCCTCTCCTGTTCGATTGCCGTGTGGTGACGCTCGGTAACGGGCCCGGTCCTCCGGATCGGTGGGACACGATCACTCGGTTGTCCGGTGTGGGCTCACAACGGCCGGACGACGACCGTTCAGGGTGCCGTTCGAGTGCCGTGAAGAGCCGTTGCCGGGCAACCCGTTCGGCCAATTCCGGCATGTCGGCGATCGGCACCCTCGCGAGATCCGCAATACTGCCCGCCACTGTCCGAGCAATCGCATCCCGCGTGAAACTCCCCTCGAACTCGGGAATCAGCCGCTCCACCACCGGCGCCTGCGTGTGCACCATCGCCGTGGTCTCCGTGTCACTGCTCGTGCTGGTCATTGCGTTTCGAGGATCTTTCGATGCCGGTAGGGCGCCCTTGGTTTCCTTCAGCATCGCGAACCCACCGACATCGGCAATAGAGGCGAAGGACCGTAGTCGAGGACCAAAGGCTCTGACGCCGCGTCCGCCGCCACGCTTGAATGAATTCCGACGGCCGACGACGGAGGTGACGGTGCATGAAAACCCGAACGCCGCACGCGGTCACCACGGGCGTCGTCGTGCGCTCCCTTCGACCCACCGACAGAGACGACGTGCAGTCTCTACACGAGCGGATGGACCAACACGACGCCTACCTGAGGTTCTTCGGAGCCCGTCCGAAGCATCTCGAGGATCTGGCCGAGTCACTGTGCCTGCAAGACCCCCGGCATTGCGCACTGGGCGCCTTCATCGGCGGCATCCTGGTAGGAGTCGCGAACTACGTGAGCCCGGCACACCAGTTGGACAACGACTCGACGCCGGTCGAATTCGCGCTGGTGGTCGATCACGAGTACCAATCGCACGGAATCGGAACGATGCTGCTGACCCGGCTCGTCGACGCCGCGCGGGCGCACGGCATCGAGCGGATGACGGCGGAGGTGCTGGCGCAGAACACCTTGATGCTCGAGGTGATCCGAGACCGGGGGTGGGCCCACGCGCTGCGTCGCGACGGGACCACACTTCACCTCGACCTCGACCTCGACCTCGATGAGGACGCGCAGGCTGACGGACCTTCGGCGCGGCGCCGGCCCGTCGTGATGTGACGAACCCTCATGTCGGCGACCGAGAGAACTCAGAGGTGTTCGCCACCGCAGGCAGTCGGTGGACTCGAGGTGAGCGGAGTCGAGACGCACACGGCCTATGTCGTCATGGTCGGTGATGTCGTCTTCAAGGCGAAGAAGCCGATCCGGACGGCGTTCGCCGACTTCGGCACCGCCGAAAGGCGTCGCGCGGCCTGTGAGCGTGAAGTGACATTGAACCGCAGGCTGTGCCCCGACGTGTATCTCGGAGTCGCCGAATTGACGGACCCAGCCGGAGGGCCGACCGAAGCGCTGGTCAAGATGCGCCGGATGCCGTCGGACCGACGACTGGCCCGGCTGGTCGGCGGGGGCGGCGACGATACCACCGCGCAGGTGGATGCGATCGCCGCCGTCGTCGCCCGATTCCACGCCGGGGCGGAGCAGTCTGCGGAGATCGATTGTGACGCCACGCCCGGAGCGGTGGCCGCACGGTGGCGAGCCAACGTCTCCGAAGTGACGAGTTACCGGTGCGATGTCCTCCCGGCGGCGGACGTCCACGAGGTGCAGGCGCGGGCCCTCAGGTATCTGAAGGGGCGGAAACGGCTGTTCGAGTACCGCGTTCGGGAAGGCCGGATAGTCGATGGTCACGGCGATCTTCTGGCGGACGACATCTTCTGCCTCGCAGACGGGCCGCGCATTCTCGACTGCCTCGACTTCGACGACCACCTACGCCACGTCGACTGTATCGACGACGCGGCATGCCTCGCCATGGATCTCGAGTACCTGGGACGCGAGGACCTGGGATCGCGGTTTCTCGATCGGTATTGCGCCGCGGCACGCGATGAGCCGCCGGCATCATTGCAGCATCACTACATCGCCTATCGGGCGTTCGTCCGTGCGAAGGTGGCCTGCCTGCGGTACACGCAGGGTTCCCGCGCGGCCGGCGAGGATGCTCGGGCGCACTGCAACCTCGCGTTGCGGCAGCTGCGCGCGGGAACCGTGCGAATGGCACTGGTCGGTGGGCTGCCCGGCACCGGAAAGTCCACGCTGTCGCGCAAGTTGGCTGACGTCACCGGATCCGTCGTCATCTCCAGCGACCACGTCCGCAAGGAACTCGACGGCCTCGATCCGCATTCCCGTCAGGTGGCCGGATTCGGTGAGGGCTTGTACAGCGGCACCATGACCGACCGCACCTACGCCGAGGTGCTGCGGCGCGCTCGCGACCATCTCACGGCGGGAAGGTCGGTCGTGCTGGATGCGTCGTGGACACAATCGATGCGCCGGGAGCGCGCTGCGCTCGTCGCTTCCTGCACCCACAGCGATCTCGTCGAACTCGAGTGCAGGGCACCACGCGCCATGGCGATCGCGAGAATCGGGAGCCGTCCAACCGGCGACTCGGACGCCACCCCCGCCGTGTACGACGCGATGGCCGCGAGTGCCGCGGCGTGGCCCTCGGCCACCGCGGTCGACACGGACACGGCCGCCGGGGACAGCGTGCAGACGGCGGAGCGGATCTGGCATTCCACGTCGGGGTGGCGAGATGAGTAGTCACAGCTACCGTTCGCCGGTCACGGTTTGCCCGACGACAGGAGAGCCCATGCCCGACATCGTGACGTTGACGATGAATCCTGCGCTCGACATCACCACGAGCACGAACCGGGTGGTGCCGACCGACAAGGTGCGCTGCGGCGCGCCTCGCCGAGATCCCGGCGGCGGCGGACTGAACGTGGCCCGGGTACTGCACGTTCTCGGAACTCCCGCGACGGCGGTGTTTCCTTCGGGCGGCCATACAGGCCGGGCCCTCGAGGATCTCGTGGCCACCGAGGGCGTCGAGATCCGGAGTCTGACGATCCGCGGTTCCACACGGGAGAGCCTGACGATCAACGAGAACGAGACGGGTCTGCAGTACCGTTTCGTCCTGCCGGGACCAACAGTGACCGCAAGGGAACAGGTGGCCTGTCTCGACCTGGTCATCGAGGTCGCGTCGGGCGCCGACTATGTGGTGGTGAGCGGAAGTCTGCCACCGGGTGTGCCCGCCGATTTCTACCAGCAGGTGGCAGACGTCGTCGGCGACCTCGGTGCGCGAGTCATCGTCGATACGTCCGGTCCGGCCCTGAGACAACTTCGGGGTGGTGTGTTTCTCGTCAAACCGAGCATTCGCGAACTCCGGGACTGGACGGGGCGGGAGTTGTCGGCGATCGACGACCAGGTGGCAGCGGCTCGGGAAGTCATCGACCGGGGGGTCTCCCAGATCGTCGTCCTCTCGCTCGGTGCCGATGGCGCTCTGCTGGTCACACGGGACCGCGACGAGCATTTCCCGTCGGTCCAAGTCCCGGTGGTCAGCGGTGTCGGTGCAGGCGACAGCATGGTCGCCGGTGTGGTGTGCGGCCTGGCACACGGTCGTTCGTTGAGCGACTCGGTGCGGTACGGGATCGCCGCGGGGGCGGCCATGCTGCAGACACCGGGCACCGCCCTGTGCCGGCGACCCGACGTCGAGCGGTTCTATCAACTGCTCACCGACGGATCCGCCGCGGGCACCATCGTCGGATAGTCAGGCGTGTGCGAGATGGAGACCGGCCGCGCTCAGTTCCGCGTAGTTCGGCCTTCAGTTCGTACGCGGGAATGGACGTGGGCCGCGACAACGGCCTGGTCGTCGACCGCGATTACGAGGACAAGGCCCCGTACCGGTTCACCGGAACCGTCCACGAGGTCGTGTTCGATCTCCAACCGGCAAACCACGAGGCCGAACTCGCGCTGCACGAGCACGCGGCGATGCAGGGTGTCGGGCACGGCGCGGCCGGCTGACCCGACGATGCCTTTGCCCGGGCTCAGGGGTGTTCGCTGTACAGGGCGGCGCCGGCGGTGACCCCTGCACCCACGGCGACGATCAGGACACGGTTCCCGGCCGGGATACCACCCGTCCGGCGGTCCAGGGCCGCCACGAGGGACGCGGTATGCATCCGTTCGTCATAGGCGACCACGATCCGCGGCACGGGGACACCCAGGTGCTCGGCGAGCGCCGCGCGGAACTTCGGCCGGGCGGGAGCGGCCACGATCAGATCGACATCGGCGAGCTCGAGGGAGGATGCCTCCAGGCATTCCCTCGCCGCCTGCGCTCCGGCGGTCGCGAATCGCTCGTCCATCGAATCCGACTCCCGGAATCGCAGTACGTTCCGGGAATCCTCGAGTCCGACGGTGGCACAGAAGCTTTCACCGGCGTCGGAGCAATTCACCCAATGGACGGGCCCCAGGCCGAATTCGTCGTCGGTCCAGCGGCAGAGGATGGCTCCACCCGTCGGCGCAAACGGAAAGTGCTCGCTCATCCCACGTCCGGGATCGGCATCACTGGCAACCACCAGCGCCCAGTTGATCGTGTGCGACCGCAGGAATCCGTCGACGATCTGCAGACCGTTGAGAGCCCCACAGGATCCGTTTGCGACATCGAAGGAAAAGGTCCCGTGCGTGTCGTCGTGGGGGTCCTCCGGGTGGGCACCGATATCTTCCTGGATGAGCGCCGCGAGGGCGGGCTCTCCCAGATTCCGGTCGCGGTACAACCCGACGTTGACGAGCAGGTCCAGGTCGTCGGCATTCCGACCGGCCCGTTCGAGGCAGGTCTGGGCGGCCGACACCGCGAGATGCAATGCACTGTGGCGGGTACGCCAGCCGCCTCGTGTGACGTCGAGCCGATCAATGACTGTGCCCATAGCGTGCCACCAATTCCTCGTCCAGGGTCAGCAGAACGACGCCGATCTCCAAACCCGATGCGAGGGCGATCAACGCCACGGTCTCACCCGCTCGGATGCGGCCTGCTTCGAGTTCCTCGACCAGCGCGACGGTGTGGGTCGTCGAGGCCGTATTTCCATAGCGGTCGACGGTGATGACCGCGTCGTGCCGTGGAGAATCGCCCAGCGTGGCGGTCACCTCGGCCATCCCTTTGCGGATCGCTCGCGCCGAGGTTTGGTGTGTGATCACGTGATCGATGTCGTGGAGGGAGATCCCGGCGGCGTCGAGCACCTCGTGCAACAACAGCGGGGTGTCCGCGATCGCCGCCCGCTGGATCCCCCGCGAGTTGGTGAACATTCGGGCGCCGGGGTCGTCGCCCTTCGGGTACGCGAGACAGAGCCGACTGTAGTCGGCGACGGTGGTGAATCCGGCCAAACCGATCCCGGCCGATCCGGCAGGGGCACGTTCGAGGAGCAGCGCGGCCCCGGCGTCGCCGAGCGTGAGGCACGCAAGCTCCTTGCTCATGATGTTCCGGATGTGCTGGGCAGCATTCTGTCCGAGCTGCGAAATGTACTCACCACTGACGACAAGTGCCCGTTCGACGATTCCCTGACGGATCCAGTTGTTCATCACCGTCACACCGGTCAACATGCCGGCGCACGCGTTCGAGAGATCGAAGGTCATCGCCCCCGGCGCGCCGATCGCCTGGGCGACCGCACTACTCATCGTCGGTTCGAGCCATTGGGTGAGACCGCCGTGAAACTTGGTGATGCTGCAGCTGACCACTACATCGATCGACGCGGCGTCCCGGTTCGACCGTTCCAGGCAATCCAGTGCCGCCGAGATCGCCAGTGTGTAGGAGTCTTCGTCCCCCACCGATACCCGGCGCTCGCGGATCCCGGTGAGCCGCTCGAGGTCGATGTGAGTCGAGTGACGGGTGGTCGACATCAGGTCCGTGGTCGTGAGATGTGTCGTGGGTAGATGCCGGCCGGCCCCGGCGAGACGCGTAGCGAACGGCATTCGCCGGTCGTCGTTCTCGGTCTCCATGACCAGCCAACGCTTGACCATTCTTCCCACCTCCGTGCTCACTCCACAATCGCGCATCGGCGATGTCGTCACCAGGGCATTTGGACCCTTCCGGGGGATCGTTCGAACCAGCACCGAGGAATGCGACGAGGTGAGGTCCTAGGACCCTTGTCCTGTGACGGTGGCACGCCGACGCTGAGGGACGAGGAGAGGAGTCGTCATGCAGGCACGACACGTCATGAGCAGCCCGGTCACCACGGTGGACCGATCCACCTCGGTGGACGAATGCCTTCGGTTGGTCGGAAGTTCGGGCTTCACGGTGCTTCCGGTCGTCGACGAGCGGAAGCATCTCGTGGGCATCGTGTCCGAGGGTGATCTGCTCCGTGCACGATTCCGTGAGCTGGGCGGGGCGGACCGCGGGACCGACCCGCAGCCTGACGAGATGTCCGCAGGCGACGTCATGGCCAGTCCCGTGGTGGCGATGACGGCCGACGCGGAGGTCAGTGAACTCGCATCCGCGATGCTTCGATCTCGGCTGCGCGGCATCCCCATCGTCCACGATCACGACATCCTCGGGATCGTCACCCGCCCCGATCTCATCGCCGTCCTCACGACCGACGACGCTCAGGTCGCAAAGGAAGTGCAGCACCGCCTCGACGTCTACGGTGGAGCCGGCCGATGGCGCGTAGACGTCGCCCACGGCTCCGCCGCGATCTACGGTGTCACGCCTCAGGACCCGGAACGAAATGTCATCGCCGCACTGGCCGATACCGTGCCGGGCATCGCCGAGGTGCATTTCCCGCCCGAGTAGCCGAACCTCGATGTCACACCGATCCTCGTTTTCTCTGGGCAGGAGCCGGCAATGCAGGCAAGGTATCTCGACGCCGGAGATCTGCGATGGCCATGGGTCGCGGCCGCCGCCGTCGTGGGCTTCGCCGCATTGTCGATGACATCTCCCCTCGCCGTCCTCGGGGGTGCAGCCGCGGTCGTCTTCATCGGACTCGGCGTTTTCCGTAATCCGCACCAACGGGTCGTCGGCGCCGCGATCGTGTCGGTCGGTGTCGGACTGCTGGTGCCGGGCTTGCCCGCCCTGCTCCTGCACGGTGTGAACTCGCTGTGACCGGCCGGTCCGCGATCACGCGGCACCGCAGTCTCGACGGGCCGACGCGAACGAACAGAGACGAGGTATCGACATGACAACAGATTCACCGATCGTCGTGGGTGTGGACGGATCGGCGCACTCACTCGACGCCGTGTGCTGGGCCGCCGACGCGGCCGTCCACCATCGAGCCCCGTTGTCCTCCCTCCTCGGTGCGCCCGGTACGTTCGGCGACGCCGTCAACCTCTCCGCAGGCGTGTTCAGCGGCGTGGAATATGCGGGCACCCAGAGTCTCGCCACGGCTTCGGAACTCGCCCGGCGGAGCGTGCCCGGCAACCACCTCACCCTCCGGACGTCGCTGCGTCACGGCTCGGCCGTGGCGGCCCTGCTCGACGCCGCCGAGTCGGCGCGCATGCTGGTCGTCGGTTCCCGTGGCCTCGGAGAGTTCACCGGCGGCCTGGTCGGGTCGGTCAGCGCCGCGGTTGCCAGTCATGCACCCTGCCCGGTGGCGGTGATTCGCGGAATGCCAGAAATGGACGCGCCGCCGTTGGACGGCCCGGTGGTGGTCGGAGTCGATGGTTCACCGAACAGCGAACCTGCCATCGCGGCCGCCTTCGAGGAGGCCTCTCTGCGCGGCGTCGACCTCGTGGCAGTGCACGCGTGGAGCGACTTCAGCCTGTTGACCGTTACCCCCGCCGATCCCAGCGACAACGAACTTCCCTGGTCGGCAATCGAAACCGCTGAACGGGCGGTCCTGTCGGAGAGACTTGCCGGATGGAAGGACAAATATCCGGACGTGTCCGTCCGCAAAGTTGTCGTCCGAGATCGACCGGTTCACCACCTGCTCCAGCAAGCGCGGGAATCGCAGTTGGTGGTGACCGGCAGCCGGGGGCGTGGTGGGTTCGCCTCACTGTTGCTCGGTTCGACGAGCCGGGCTCTCCTCCACGCGCTGACCTGCCCGCTGCTGATCGTTCGCCGGTGACGAGACGAGACGCCTCCACCGTCGTCCCCGCCGGGCGGACCGTGTTGAGTCCCTTCTGAGGATCGGCCGCGCATTGGGGGCCTTCGGGTTCGTCGTCGTTGCAGGCACGCTCGGATATGTCGTCCTGGGCTTCGGCATGCTGGATGCGCTGTACCAAACCGTGACGACGAATAAGCACGGTCGGGTTTCGTGAGGTTCACCCACTCGGTGCGGTGGGCCAGATCTTCACGATCCTGCTCATACTGGCAGGTGCCGGTACGGCGCTGTACACGTTCGGAGTAATCCTCGAAGCCCTGATCGAGGGGTATCTACGGCAGCACATGGAGCGTCGGCGAATGGACAGACACATCAGCAGGATGACCGGGCACGCGATCGTCTGTGGTTTCGGCCGGGTCGGACGGGCCGGAGTGCAGTATCTGGCCACGCTCGGGATGCCGGTCGTCGTCGTCGATCGCGATCCGGAGCGCCTCGCCGAGCTCGACGTCCCGACAGTCGTCGGGGATGTCACCGACGATCAAGTTCTCGAAGCGGCGGGAATCGGCCATGCCCACGCTCTGATCCGGGCGGGAGCAAACCGCGTCGTCACCCTCATCTCATCGGGGGCGCCGGATGGGTGCCTTCGCGCTCCAGCCACACGTCGCCGAGTTCTCGCACGTCGTGATGCACGACGAGACGCTGGATTACCGGATCGAGGAGGTCGAGGTCTCGCCTGCCTCGCCGCTGGCCGGGCGAACACTGGCGGAAGCGGGCCTCGCGGCGCAACCGGCTCACTGTTGATGGCGTTGTGGTCACCGACGGGGCAGTTCGTCGCCGATCCCACCCCGGAGCAACGTCTGGACCCGGGCACCATTCTCATTGCACTCGGAACTGCGCCGCAACTCGATGCGCTTCGGCGCGAGGTCAGGCAGAGTGAGGGAATCTACTCACCCTGAACAGTTTCCGCCCTCACCGAGCCTGCGCCGGGGCACGGCGGGCCCACCGGAAGTACGCGATCGGTCCGATGAAGTTCACGGCAATCGCAGCAGCCCATGTCGTTCTGCTCCCCCTGATCTCGTGTGGATCACGTTTCGCGAGATCTGCCCAGGCCGCCACGGCCAGCCCCACCTGCACCGCCGCCATCACCACCAGCGCGGCGCGCTGCGACGCTGTCAGACGCGACCACGTCACAGGCCTCTTCCATGGACTCATCGCTGCTCCTCCGATCTCACTTCACCGGCCCGGCACCCGCGAGGTTAGTGCCTCCTCGGCGCCCGACCACCGGATTCAGGTCCATCTTTCCGTGTCCCGGGTCGATTCGGCGGCGATGGCGCCTGCCCACGCGCACACGTCCGCCCAGTCGCGGGCGTCGCCGTAGTGCCCACCCATGAGCGTGAAGACGACTCGCCCGAATCCCGGCCAGTCGCCCGGTGCGATCACGCCGGCGAAGAATCGGTGGTCGCGCACATCGGCCGCATCCCGCAGTATCCGCACTGCTCCGGGCTCCGGTGTCACGCGACGCAGAAAACGCGCCAGTCGTTTCGACAGGGTGGTGCTGGTGACGCCGACCGACGACACCGAGAACGCCCATACGCGCCTTCTTTCCGTGTCCCGGGTCGATTCGGCGGCGATGGCGCCTGCCCACGCGCACACGTCCGCCCAGTCGCGGGCGTCGCCGTAGTGCCCACCCATGAGCGTGAAGACGACTCGCCCGAATCCCGGCCAGTCGCCCGGTGCGATCACGCCGGCGAAGAATCGGTGGTCGCGCACATCGGCCGCATCCCGCAGTATCCGCACTGCTCCGGGCTCCGGTGTCACGCGACGCAGAAAACGCGCCAGTCGTTTCGACAGGGTGGTGCTGGTGACGCCGACCGACGACACCGAGAACGCCCATACGCGCCTTCCCTCGAACTGGGACCGCAGGCGCCCGACGGCGTCGGAGGCCTCGGCGAGCCACTGTCCGTTGTGGATCGCGCTTCCGAAAACGATCACGTCGTAGGAGTGCACGTCAGACACGGCTGCGACCGGCCGGACGTCGACCGACTGCCCGAGGCCTTCGATGCACGATCCGAGCCGCTCCGCGATCCCGCGGGTCGAGCCTTTCGCCGTCGCGTACGCCACCAGTACCGTCATGTGCGTGGCCTTTCCGGAGAGGTCTCGCCGGAATCGTCTCCGCCCGAGTGCGGCGTGGGCTCGTGCGGCTCGCATGGTCCCTGATCGAGACGGAACGGTGGGTATTCATCCCGCATCAGGGTCGCGTACGCCGCGACGCGGAACGCCCAACGATTGATTCCCATCACGAAGTCGAACAAACCGTGTGGGTATCGCCCGGTGAAGAGAAGCGCAATCGCCGAGAAAGTCACCGCGAGACCGAGCACAGAACCGAGGAGCCACGGCTGCCCGTAGTGCGTACCGTCGGTGACGGTCACTCCGGCACGCCAGCTCCCGAACCACCCTCCCGCGAGTAGCGCCAGGATCAGGTAGTGCGGGATCGCCAACAGCCACCACTTCACGAGGACCAGTCCGCGGGACAACCGCACGGGGTAGTCGACGTCGAAGTCCGCGGGATAGTCGGTACGGTTCAGGGTGAAGGGCGGGTAGCGGTCCGTGGCCAGGGCCGAGTAGGTGTAGAACTGCACTCGCCACACCCACCGGAGAACTCCGACGTTGAAGTCGAACAGGGTTCGCGGATACCGCGCGGTGAACAGGATCGCGAATCCGGACACCAGGGTGGTGACGACGAACGCGATTCCGAGGAAGAAGAGCACGAAGTAGTGCGGGAGCGCCAGGAGCCATTTCACCAGCCACAGCCATCGCGACAGCGGCGCGTCGAGTTCACCCACGAGGCGAGCGGGATAGACGGTCCATGGAACGTGTGCGTCGCCGGCGATCGTGCCGTCGCCCGCGATCTGCGCGACGGGATGCGGTTGTGGCGGGCCGTGCCGGCCCAACCCGATTGCTCCTGCCACGATCAACGGGATTCCGATGATCAGAAGGACGACCGCGCCGACCAGGACGCTCAGTGCGAGTGGTCCGAGGAAAGTGAGGCGTGCGCCGGCCTGAATGTCGACGGACAGGCCTGGAGTTGCGTCTGCCTTCATGACGACAGCCGTCCAGGACCCCTGCTGTAGCTCCCACCGCACTTCCTGCGTGCCAGTACCCGAGGAAGAGGCGGACCAGAATGGTTGTGTCCCAGGTAATGCTGCCGGTCGGGTTCCAGGAATCTGCCGATAGGTCGGCCGAAACGGATCGAACTGCACGTCTGTCACTTCGGTGCGAGCAACGTCGGTGAAGTACTTGTCGACCTCGTCACGAGGGCCGATCCCGATGAAGATCTCTTGGTCGGGATCGGTGGCG
This sequence comes from Rhodococcus jostii RHA1, assembly GCF_000014565.1. NCBI lineage: Bacteria > Bacillati > Actinomycetota > Actinomycetes > Mycobacteriales > Nocardiaceae > Rhodococcus > Rhodococcus jostii. The sequence continues at coordinate 70,973 of NC_008268.1, forward strand.
GTGGCTCGCACCAGTACCCGGCCGAGGTCCTCGGTGCTGAAGCCTTTCGGCAAGTCCGCGCCCTCGAAGAGATCGACCTTCTCCGATACCAGGGCACTCTCACTCGTCTCGAAGTGCTCACGCGGCGAGGTGAAGTGCCCACCGTCGCGTTGCATGAAGTAGGCCCACCCCAGAAACACCGCGGCAGTGAGCAGCGCGAACCCGGTCAGGGCGCTCAGACAGCCCAGGACGAGAACGGCTACTCTGCCGGTTCGCACAGGCGCATCCTCCTGGTCCGGGATCCCCGAAAACTCAGTGTGCGGCGTCCCTCCAGCCGCGCGTCAGGGTCATTGGTCACCACTCGGTCGACCGGTCGAGTGTGTTGCGGCTACGAAACCAACTGGTGGAGCGTTGGGTACCGATCGTGTGGGAATCGGCCATCGCGGTCGCACTCGTCACGGCCGGATCGACCGGCTTCCGCCGCCGCGACCTGAGGTGTCGAATCACCGGTGACGTGAGCGGGGCGTCAGCTCACCGCGGCCCGCACCACCAGTTCGAACGTCGGCCGCGGATCCGCGGTGTCGTGTCGGGCGATGCGATGCAGGATCAGGCCTTCTGCGCACGCCATGACTGCGGTGGCGGCGGTCTGCGGATCCCGTGCTCCCAGCCGGTGGAATGCCGACACGGCGGACGCCTCCATTGCCGCGCGCCCCCGTGCCAGCGCCTCCCGGAGAGCGGGGTCGTGGCTGGCTTCGAGGAACAGGACCAGCCGTGCGGCGGTGACGGTTCGGTTGGCGACATTCGTGTAGTCGATCAGACCGCAGAGCGCGTCGACGAGGTCTTCTGCGGATGTCGGTGCCAGTACACCGACTTCGGACATCTCGCGTTCCACGATCGCGTCGACGGTGCCGGTGACGAGCGCCGCCCGGGTGCGGAAGTAATTGGACAGGCCGGTCACGGCGAACCCGTGGTGCTACTCCACGGCTTCCCCCAACACTGGTGGGAGTGGCGCGGGGTCCTCCCCGGGCTGGCCGCGCATTACCGGGTGATCTGCCCGGATCTGCGCGGCGCCGGCTGGACCGACGCACCGCCGACCGGATACACCAGCGAGCAGTTGCTCGCCGACGTCGTCGCGCTCCTGGACGCGCTCGAACTCGACCAGGTCTGCCTGATCGCGCACGACTGGGGCGCTCTGCTCGGATACGAGCTGTGCCTGCGCGCGCCCCACCGTGTGCGGAAGTACGTGAGCCTCGGTGTCCCCCCCGTTCGTCCGGTTCGATCCACGGCTGCTCGGACGGGGGCGTCAACGCCTGACCTACCACCTGCTGCGGGATTTCACCACGAACCGGAACACCTGTTCGGAGAACGACATCGAGCTGTTCGCCGCCAGCTGCGCGCACCGGCCCGCGCCGCCGCCGCGTCCGCTCTCTACCGCTGCGGATGCTCATCGGCGCCGAAGACCCCATCGTGCGCCCGGAGTTCCTCGGCGGATGCGAGGAGCGCACCGATGACTTCGGTGTCGAGTTCGTCGACGGCGCCTCACACTTCATTGTCGACGAGAGGCCGGAGGCAGTGCTCGAACGCGCGCTCGCATTCTTCGCGCCGCCGGGCCCGGATCACGAGGCGGCGACGGGCACCTGACGGACGGGATCGATGCTCCCCGAACGTTCGAGCTCGCCCAGGGCGAACCCCACGCCGCGCACGGTGTGGACGACGTACGGCGATCCGACGGCCACCAGCTTCCGTCGCAGGGAGCAGATATAGGCATTGAGGACGTTCGTCTTCGATTCGACCGTCACACCCCACACCATGAGCATGAGGTCGCGGCGGGTGACGACTCGATCGACATTCTGCGCGAGCACGGTGAAGAGGACGAATTCCGTCCTGGTCAGCGTGGTGCGGAGCCCGTCGTGGTCGGGTTCGTGGGGTTCCTCGCACTGGCAGACGTCCTGCGCGTCGTCGGGCGCCTGCGCGGGCACCGCGGGCTTCACCCGGCGGAGGATCGCGCGGAGCCGTGCGACGAGCTCGTCCGCCCCGACCGGCATCTCCATCACGTCGTCGGCGCCGGCCTCCAGGAGGTCGCTGCGCCGGTTGCCGGAGCGGAACGTGCCGATCACCACAACGGCGAGCGCGAATCGCATCGCTTTCAACGCCCGCACCGTGGTGTCCGCGTCGAGATGTGGCGATCGCGCGTCGACGATCACCACATCAGGGGGTTCGATCCGCGACCGCACCGGCTCCGCATATGTCCTCGTGACGAAGAACCCCGCGTCCCGAAGGCGCTCGACGAGGGATCTCTCGACGTCCGCGTCGATCAGGAGGACGCGCGGACGGGCGATGGCCGAACTCGACACAGCGTTCATGCGGGTTCCTCCTGTTTTCGAGCCTCGCGTCGGTGTGCCTGTTAGATCAACCGGGGGCAGAGATCAAGTTCCCACGCCGCAGTTGATGACGATATCGGGCGAAACTCCCCTATCGTTACCGAGAGACCGCTGCATCACCCGATCGGGAGGTCGTTGTATGTCCCAACTCCAGCACCTCGCACTGCACGGGGACGCAGTCGCATACCGGCTGAGCGGTGAGGGCGAGACATTGCTGCTCGTGCACGGGATGGCGGGAAGTTCCGCGACGTGGCGCGCGGTTCTCCCGCAGTTGGCCCGGCGGTACCGGGTCCTGGCGCCGGACCTGCCCGGCCATGGTGATTCCGCCAAGCCGCGCGGCGACTACTCGCTGGGCGCGTTCGCCGCGTGGCTGCGCGACCTCCTGAACGAACTGGACATCGAACGGGTGACGGTGATCGGTCAATCCCTCGGCGGAGGGGTGGCGATGCAGTTCAGCTATCAGCATCCCGAACTGTGTGACCGGCTGGTCCTCATCGGCAGCGGCGGACTGGGACCGGATGTGAACTGGACCCTGCGGTTGCTGGCGGCACCGGGGTCCGAGTTCGTCCTGCCGTTGGTGGCGCCCTCCGCGGTTCGTGACGCCGGCAACAAGGTCCGCGGCTGGCTGGCGGCGGTCGGGATCCACTCGGTCCGCGGCGACGAGATGTGGAACGCCTACTCGTCGCTGTCCGATTCGGACACCCGGCAGGCGTTTCTGCGGACGCTCCGCGCCGTCGTCGACCATCGGGGGCAGGCGGTGAGCGCGCTGAGCCGTCTGTACCTGAACGAGGGTCTCCCGACGCAACTGATCTGGGGCGATTCCGACGGCATCATCCCGGTCGCGCACGGATACGCGGCGCACGAGGCGATTCCCGGGAGTCGGCTCGCCGTCCTCGACGGTGTCGGGCACTATCCACACCTCGAGGATCCCGCCGCGGTGGTCGAGATCATCGACGACTTCGTCTCCACGACACCGGCGCGGACCTGAATGATCGGTCGGCTGCGCTCGCGCGGCGCCCGGTGACGAGGATGTAGACGCTGATCAGCAGCACCCATGCCGGGAACGCCAACGTCGACCACAGGCTGAAGTCGACGATCGCCAGCAGCGCCAGGGCCAGCAGATACGTGGTCATGACGAGCCATCGCGGCATCAGGCCGGTCCGCAGCCAGATCGTCCCCAGCGAGATCATGAACACCGCGGCCATGCGCAGCGCGTAGACGTGGTTGATCTGCAGCATGATCTCGCGGCCGAAATAGACGATGTCGTTCGCGGAGCTGCCCGAGTGGCGGGCGATGGCGAGCACGCCGCCCGCCACCCCCATCGAGACGAATCCCATCGCGAGAAACAGCAATCCGCTGCCGAGGAACACCGTCGCGAAGAACCGGTCCTCGAGGTCGCCGAGACGGTCGCGGATGACGCCGATGAACCAGAGGAAGGCGATCCCCGCGAACGGAGCGAGGAGCAGGGCCGTCTTGATCCGCGTCTCGCCGCTGCCCACCCAGGGGGTTTCGTCGAACGGGTCCGCCGGCAGCGCGGTCCGCAGAAGGACGAGGCTGGCGGCGAACAGCACGGCGAAGACGATTCCCGCGACGGCCGCCGAGCGTGGCGTCCTCAGCCGGCGGAACTCCTGCGCGCGCTGCGTTTCGGCCATGAGTCAATCATGGCTCGAGGAGCGATCGGGATTCACCGATTCGCGTCTACCCGGTGAACACCCGCCGGTCGGTTTCCCGCTGGGCGGAACGCCGCATGGCGTGCCGCATCCCCGAGAACTGTGATGTCAATTACACATTCACGAGACTTCGACCACCGAATGTGACCACCCACCCCTACCGCCCGGCTCGGGCCGCGCCGCAGTGCGGCGGCGCCGCCCCGAGTTCCCGTGCAGGTATTCGAAAGGACCCGATGATGGTCACCCATGCGACTACCGAGCGATGGACACCGCGCCTGATCTTCTCGCTCGCCTCGATCGTGTTGCTGCTGGAGATGCTCGCGGTCAGCTACATGATGATCTCGATCGCGTTGCCGCAGATCGTCACCCACTACCAGACGACGCAGGGCGCATGGTTGCTCACGGCGTTCCTGCTGGTGGGAGCGATCACCTGCCCGCTGATCGGCAAGCTCGCCGATACCCACGGCAAACGGAGACTCCTGCTGACGGCCGTGGGCCTGTCGGCGCTCGGGTCGCTGATCTCGGCGATCGCACCGACATACGCGGTGCTGATCGCCGGCCGCGCCCTCACCGGTCTGCTCGTGCCCTGCCTGTTCCTGAGCTATTCGCTCATCCGCGACGTCTTCCCCGCCCGGACGGTGGCGTTGGCGGTCAGCATCGCCACGAGCGGCATGGGCCTCATCGCGATCCCCGCACCGTTCTTCACCGGGTGGCTGATCGACAATTTCGGCTTCCGGAGCATCTTCTGGTTCTTCGTGGCCGGTCTGGTGATCCTCGCCGTCCTGATCCGGGCGACGACCGGCGAATCGACCGTGCGGCTGCGCTCCCGCATCGACCTGATCGGCGCGGCGCTCCTGGGCGCCGGACTCGCCGGCATCCTCGTCGGGGTGAGCTTCGGGCCCTCGTGGGGCTGGACGTCGGGGGCGACGATCGGTTTCCTCGCCGGCGGTGCCGCCCTGCTGGTGGCGTGGATGGTGTCCGCACGACTGCTCGCGGACCCGCTGATCGACATCCGGTTCTTCGGTAAGCGGCCGGTGTTCCTGACGGCGCTCGGCGCGGGATTCTGCTACGGCACGTCCGCGGTGTTCACGATCATGCTCCCGATGATGTGCATGACCCCGGCGATCCTGGGGCTCGGCTACGGATTCGGTATCAGCGCAGAGGGATTCGCGATCTTCCAGGCGCCGCTCGGTGGCGCCGTGGTGATCGGCGGACTGATCGTCGGAACCCTGGTCCCCCGGAACGTCCGTCCGCGGATCCTGATGGTCGTGGGCATGCTCGTGATGGCCGCCGCCTGCCTGCTCACGGCGATGGTCCACGACGACAAGGCCCTCCTGATCGGCTTCGCCGCACTCCTCGGCGTGGGAATGGGCATGGGGTACGCCTCCGTCCCGAACCTGCTCATCGCCGCGGTGCCGCCGCAGTTGCAGGCGACGACGGCGAGCATGGTGGCGGTGTTCCAGAGCATCCTGCCCGCCATCCTCCCGGTGATCGTCTTCTCCGTGTTGAACTCGCACATCGCGACCGTCGTGCAGGGTGCGGTCTTCTACACCGACACCGGCATCACCATCGCGTTCGTGATCGGCGCGGTCTCGGCGCTGCTGGGCGCGGTCGTGGCCTTCGCGTTGCCCCGCCGGATTTCGCAACTGAGCGCACCCGGTTCGGGGGCCGCGGCCGCGGCCGACACGGACGGGGCCGTCGTCCTCGCCCACTGAGCCGCCGGTCTCACACCGTCGTCGCCGCGACTCCCCCGTGGGGTCGCGGCGACGACGGCCCTCAGCGATTTCACAGCGCGCGTGTGTCACCATCAGCGGTCGTCCCGTCCCTGGGTTCGGTCGTGGTGAGGAGGCATTGATGCGGGTGCGAATACCCGGGCGGGTCGTCCCGCTGACCGAGGCGCAGCACGCTATTTGGTTCGCACAGCAGCTCGCACCCGAGATTCCCTACGTGATCGCCCAGTACGTGGACCTGCGTGGTCCGGTACGCCTGGACCTGCTGACGGAGGCGTCCGCACGAGCCGTCCACGAACTGGGATCGTTCACCGTGCGGGAGGTGGATGGTCGGCCCCACCAGGTTTTCGGCGCCGGAACGTCGGAGCGGGTGCCGGTGGTCGATCTGCGGGACGAACACGATCCGGTCGATGCGGCCGAGCGGTGGATGCGGAAGGACTGCATCGCCCCCGTCGACATGTACGGCGAGTCACTCGTCCTGTCGACGATTCTGCAGGTGGGCGACGAGCGCACCTACTGGTACACGCGTGCCCACCACGTCGCAATGGACGGCTATGCGGCGATGATGCTGATGCGCCGCACCGCCGAACTGTACGTGGCGGGAATCGACGGCGACCGGCCTCCGGAATTCCGGGCGGTCGATCCGGGACGGATCGCGGCGGACGACGCCGGCTACCGGTCTTCGCCCCGCTTCCAACGCGACCGCGCCTACTGGCGGGAGCAGGTCCGCGACCTGCCGCCGACGGTCGGCCTCAGCGGACGACGTACCCCGAATCCCGGCGCCTCGGTGCTGGTGGCACGGGGCAGCGCGGACCGCAGCAGCGACCTCTTGCGTCCCACCGGCGACGGGAACGCGCACAGCCCGACGGTGGTGGTGGTGGCGGCGTTCGCCGCGTATCTCGCCCGCATGACCGGCGCCGACGACGTGATCCTGTCACTTCCGGTGTCCGCCAGGACGTCTGCGCGTCTGCGCGGCACCGGTGGTTCCGTGTCGAACGTCCTCCCACTCCCCTTGCGCGGTGTCGGCACCGGCACGGTGCGGGACGCGGTGCGGGCGGCCCGAACGGCCTTGACGGGGGCACTGCGTCATCAGCGGTACCGCCGCGAGGACATCGGTAAGGACATCGCCTCTGCCGGAACGGGTCTCACCCACTTCGGTCCGGTCCTCAACCTGATGCTGTTCAAGCAGGAGATCACTCTCGGTGCGGTCACCGGACGCGTGCAGGTGCTGACGACCGGTCCGACGGCCGACTTGGCGGTCAACATCTATCCGGGACCACCCGGCTCGGTTCCGCGCATCGACGTCGAGGCGAACCCGGCGCTGTACGACGAGGACGAGGTCACCGGGCACCATCGACGGTTCACCATGTTTCTCGCACGCTTCCAGGCCGCCGCCGGAACGGACCGCTCGGTCGCCGAACTCGACGTGTTCCACGATGCCGAACGGGAGGCGTTTTCTCCCGCCTGCGGACGGCCGGATTCGGAACCGGCACCGTTGGATCGGATCCTCGCCGCGACCGTCGTCACCCGCCCGGACGCCGTCGCGGTGCGGGATCGAGGACGGGTGGTGACGTACCGCGAACTCGACGAGGCCGCCGACCGGTGGGCGCGGGTGCTGACAGGTCACGGCGTCGGACCCGAGGACCTGGTGGCGGTGTCGATTCCGCGGTCGTACGAATCGGTGCTGGCCTTGTGGGCGGTGGCCAGGACCGGCGCGGCGTATGTGCCCGTCGATCCGACCCACCCCACCGACCGGATCGCGTACACCCTCGGCGACTCCGGTGCGGCGCTGGGTCTCACCGTCCGCTCTGCGCGCGATCGTCTTCCCACCACCATCCGCTGGCTGAGCATCGACGACGGTGACGACCATCCGCCGACCGTGGAACGCGACCGTCCCGTGCATCTCGGGCACCCGGCCTACGTGATCTACACCTCCGGCTCCACCGGGGTTCCGAAAGGGGCCGTGGTCACACACGACGGTCTCGCCAACCTCGTGCAGGAGATTCGGGAGAAGTACGCGGTCGCAGCGGATTCGCGGGTGCTGCATTTCGCGTCGCCCAGCTTCGACACCGCACTGGTCGAGGTGCTCGCGGCGTGCATCGGCGGCGCCACCCTGGTGATCGCGCCGACCGACGTGTACGGCGGGGCTGAACTGCGAGAACTGCTGCGCGCCGAACGCATCACCCATCTGCTGTCGACGCCGTCTGCGTTGGCGACCGTGGACCCCGACGGACTCGACTCCCTGGAACTGGTCCTCGTCGGAGGCGAGGTGTGCCCGCAGGACCTCGCGGATCGGTGGGCGGTCGGCCGGACGATGCGGAATGCGTACGGACCCACCGAAACCACGTGCAGCGTCACCCTCACCGACCCCCTCGACCCGGGCGGACGGGTGACGATCGGGTCCCTGATGCGCGGTGTGCGGGCGACGGTCTGCGATCCCCTGCTACGCCCCCTCCCACCGGGAGCTGTCGGCGAGCTGTACCTCGCGACGCCGGCCCTCGCCCGCGGATACCACCGACGACCGGCATTGACCGCCACACGGTTCGTCGCGGACCCGTCCGGTAAGCCGGGCTCCCGCATGTTCCGCACCGGTGATCGGGTCCGGTGGACGAACTCGGCCACCCTCGAGTTCCTCGAACGCACCGACGATCAGGTGAAGGTCCGCGGATTCCGCATCGAGCTCGGCGAGATCGATGCCGCGCTGCGCAGGAACCCGGACATCGACTTCGCCACCACGATCGTGCACCGCACTCCGGTCGGAGACCCGGTCCTGGTCTCCTACATCATGGTGCGGCGCGAGTCGCAGACCACGCCCGAGTCGGCGAGACACGCCATCGCACGGTTCCTGCCGGAGTACATGGTTCCGGGATCGATCACGGTGCTGGACGCGGTTCCCCTGACACCGACGAAGAAGCTGGACCGCGGCGCGCTCCCCGCCCCCGACTTCGGCACGACGACCGTCCCTCGGCGCGATCCGGAAACGACGACCGAGCGCACGGTCGCCGACGTGTTCGGCCGACTGCTCGGTGTTCCCGCCGTCGCGGCGGGCGATTCGTTCTTCGACCTCGGCGGAGACTCCCTGTCGGCCACGAGGGTGGTCGCGACATTGAACGCCGAACTCGACGCGACGCTCGGTGTGCGTGAGCTGTTCGAGACCCCGACCGTGTCGGCGCTCGCGGAGCGGATCGACGACCGGGACGCTTCCCGATCCGGCGCGGTGCGGGCCCCGCGCATCGCCGCCACCGCCGTGCCCGACCGGGTGCCGCTGTCGCCGTCGCAGCAGTTCATCGACCGCAGTGCCACCACCCCGCCGCTGTACAGCATTCCGTTCACGGTGCGGGTGGCGGGGGCAGTGGACGTCGACGCGCTGCGCTCCGCAGTCGCGGACGTCCTGGCGCGCCACGGTGCGTTGCGCACCGTGTTTCCGGACTCGGCGGCGGGGCCGTACCAGCGTCTGCTGTCCGTCGACGATGCCCTACCGGATCTGGCGCCGATCCCCGCCGGACCCGACGACGTCGCCGACCGGGTGGACCGGGTGCTCGGGGCGCCGTTCGATGTGCGGACCGAACCCCCTTTGCGCGCAACGCTCTTCGCGCTGGACGCGCGCGATCACCTCCTCGCGTGTGTCCTCCACCACATCACCGCGGACGGATGGTCGCTGGCGCTGGTCGCCCGCGATCTCGTCACCGCGTATGCGAGCCGGACCGCGGGTGCGCCCCCGGGCTGGGAGCCGCCCCGGGTGACGTACCCGCAGTACAGTGTGTGGCGCCGCGACATGCTGGGCGCCGAGGACGATCCGGGAAGCGTCGCGTCGCAGCAACTCGCGTACTGGACCGAGGAACTGTCGGGGCTACCCGGCGCGGTGGGGTTGCCCCTCGACCGCCGCCGGCCACACCACTGGACCTACGGCGCCGGCCGCGCCACGTTCCGGATCGACCACACCGCGCATCACACGCTCGCGTCGCTCGCACACCGGCATCACGCCACGGTGTTCACCGCACTGAGATCTGCGGTCGCGATCCTGCTCGCCCGACTGAGCGGGGACACCGACATCGCCGTCGGCACCCCGGTCGCCGGTCGGAACGACCCTGAACTGGACGACGTCGTCGGGATGTTCGTCAACACCGTCGTCCTGCGGACCCGGGTCGATCCCGGGGACACGCTGGCGGACGTGATCCGCGACTCCCATGACATCGAACTGCGTGCCTTCGCGCATGCGGATGTGCAATTCGAGCGACTCGTCGAGGTGATCGACCCGCCCCGGTCGTCGTCACTGCACCCGTTCTTCCAGGTCGCGCTGTCGCTGAACAACTTCACCCCGGCGACCCTGGACGTCGCCGGCCTGCGCTTCGACATCACCCCGCGTCCCCTCGACGTGGCGAAATGCGATCTCCACTTTCATTTCACCGAACGGCACGACACCACCGGCCGGCCGGCGGGAATCGACGCCGAACTGGTGTACGCCACCGACCTCTTCGACGGGGCCACCGCAACGTCCTTCGTCGACGCCCTGCTGGCGGTCATCGGAGGCGATCCCGGTGCGTGAGCAACACTGAACCCCATGGATCGGAATCTGCTCCACCCGAGGTCGTGGAACGTGCGCGCCCGGTCCGCGGCGGCCGCCGCCCTGGTGGTCACCATCTGCCTCGTCCTCGCGGGCGGAGCATTACTGCTGGTGCTGTACCGGACACTGGAGCACTCGGCGCGCGACGCCGCGGACGCCCGCGCCCGGCAAATCGTCGAGCAACTCCGGACCACGGCACCCGGGGGCCTCGACAGCTCGCTGTTCGCGACCGACGGCCAGGTCGGCACCATCCAGGTCATCGACTCGGCCGGCACCGTCGTAGCCACCTCCCCCGGCGCCGACCGTCTCCCTGTCACGTTCGAGCCGGTGCCGCCCGGCGAATCCCGGTACCTCGGCAACATCGACCTGGGCGACGAACCCGACTACTGGATCGTCGAACGGGGCGCGCAGTCACCGCAGGGTCCCGCGACCGTGGTGGTGGGGGCGGACCGCGAACCCATCGAGGGCATCCTCGGCACCGTGGCCCTCCTGATGGCGATCGGTGGCCCCGTCGTGGTCGCGATGGTGGCGGTGGCGAGCTACCGTCTCGTCGGCGCGGCGCTGCTGCCCGTCGAACGAATCCGGGCGCGGGTGGCCGCCATCTCCACCGACCGACTCGATGAACGCGTCCCGGTGCCGCACACTCAGGACGAGATCGCGCGGCTCGCCGAAACGATGAACAGCATGCTCGGCCGTCTCGAGTCCGGTCACCGCGCGCAGCAACGATTCGTCTCCGACGCGTCACACGAACTGCGGAGTCCGCTCGCCACGATCACGGCCGCTCTGGAGTTGGCGCACACCCGGCCCGAACTGGTCGACACGTCGCTGGTCGACGAGTCGTTGCTACCGGAGGCGCGCCGCATGAACCATCTCCTCGCGGACCTGCTGCTCCTCGCCCGGGCCGACGAGAACGGGCTCACCCACACATCGGTGGACGTGGACATCGACGACCTGATGTACGCCGAGAGTGCCCGCGTGCGCGACATGTCGCCGGAGTTGGTGGTGCGGACGGCGATCGCGCCGGTCCGCGTGGTCGGCGACCCGCAGCAACTGGCGCGGGTGGTGCGCAATCTCGTCGACAACGCGCGGCGTCACGCCCGGCGTGAGATCCGCCTGAACTGCCGGACGTCGTCCGACGGCGCCGTCCTCGAGGTCGCCGACGACGGGCCGGGGATCGCTGTGCCGGATCGGCAGCGGATATTCGAACGGTTCGTCCGCCTCGATACGCCCCGTACCCGCGACTCGGGCGGTGCGGGACTGGGCCTGGCAATCGTCGCCGAGATCGTCGCGACACACGGTGGCACGATCGACGTCACCGACAGCGGCACGGGCGGAGCGCGATTCGTGATCACCCTCCCCGCGGACGGTACCCGTCAGTCGTCTCCGGACTTCAGCCGGTAACCGACCCCGCGCACGGTGTCGATGCTGTTTCTGCCGAACGGGGTATCCACCTTGCGTCGCAGATAACCGATGTACACCTCGACGATGTTGTCGTCGCCCTCGTAGTGGGTGTCCCACACCGACTGCAGAATCTCCTGCTTGGTGACCGCGGATCCGGCGTTCCGCATCAAGAACTCCAGGACGCTGTATTCGCGGGGCGTCAGCGCGAGCGCGGTGCCGTCCCGGGTGACCCGATGCCGGGCGGGGTCCAGCTCCAGGCCGTCCGCCGTCAGGACGGTGGGACGCCGCGGTGCGCCGCGGCGGACCAGCGCCCGCAGCCGGGCCACCAGCACCACGAACGAGAACGGTTTGATCAGATAGTCGTCGGCGCCGAGGTCGAACGCGTCCGCCAGGTCGTATTCGCCGTCCTTGGCCGACAACATCAGCACCGGAGTCCACACTTCACGACGCCGCAGGTCCCGTACGATGTCATACCCGTGTTTCCCGGGCAGCATGATGTCGAGGACGACCACGTCGAAGTCGCCGCTCAGCGCCGCCTCGAAACCCGACAGGCCGTCGTGCTCGACGTCGACGACGAACCCCTCGGCCGTCAGTCCACGGCGCACCGTCTCGGCGAGACGCCGTTCGTCCTCGACCAGAAGAACTCGCACACGCGCTCCTCCCTGTGCCCCGCGACTTTCAGTACAACAGACCGCCGCGGGGTGGGCCACGCGCTCTCAGCGTTCCCACAGCGGGCGGTGACGACACTGGCCGGATGCCCCACACCTCCATCGCCACCGCCGGGCTTCGTGTGTCCGCGCTGACGCTGATCCTGGCCGTGCTCTGTGTGCAGGTCCGCGACGGCGGCCCACTGACCGGTGCCGACGTGCCCGCGACGTCGTGGGTCGTCGGTCACCGCTCCGCCACCCTTGACCATGTGGCTCTCCTCGTCACCGCCCTCGGCAGCCCCGTCGCCACCGTGGCCCTCGCCGTGATCTGCGGGCTCGCCCTCGCCTGGCGCCGGCGTTCCGCGATCCCCGCCGCCGTCGTCGTCGGGACGGTCGGGGCCGCCACCGCGGCGAGCACGGCCCTGAAGCTGGTCGTCGAACGCAGCCGGCCGGCCGTCGACCTGCAGGAGGTCCTGGAGACGGACTACTCGTTCCCGTCCGGGCACGTCACGGGCACCGCGGCCCTGCTCGGGGTCACGGCGGCGATCCTGCTCGGCCGCCGGCATCTCCGCGTCCGGGTGTGCGGCGCGGCGGTGGCCGGGTGCGGGGTGGTGATCGTTGCCGTGACCCGCGTCTACCTCGGTGTCCACTGGATGTCCGACGTCGTCGCCGGCGCGATCCTCGGCGCGGTGTTCGTGACGGTAGGCGCCGCCACGTACGAGCGTGTCCACCGTCCGCTCGTCGCCGTCGCTCCGTCGAAACCGCTCGCGGTCCTCGACCGAGTGGGAGGCTGAGGTGGGGAACAGTTCTCTGGTTCGACCCGGACGACAGGAGACCACCATGCGACTGACCACACTCGGCGACCTTCCCGCGCGCATCGCGACCGGGGGTTTCATCCTCCATTCGGGGATACAGAAATGGTCGGCGGACGAGCAGACCGCCCAGGGCATTCATGGTATGGCGGCGGGGGCGTTCCCGTTCTTGAACGCGATTCCGCCGGAACGGTTCATCAAGTTGCTGTCGGTCGCCGAGATCGGCACGGGCGCAGCGCTGCTCACACCGTTCGTACCCTCCGCCGTGGCCGGGGCGGCGCTCACCGGGTTCTCCGGCGGCCTCGTGGCCATGTACGCGAGGACGCCTGCACTGCGTAACCCCGGCAGCATCTGGCCGAACGAGAACGGCATCGCCGTCGCCAAGGACGTGTGGATGCTCGGCATCGGGCTGGGTTTCGTGCTCGACGGGTTGTCGCGTTCCCGCTGCCGCTGACGGTCTGACGTCGATCGGACCGAGTGCGGAGACTCCGCCGGCTACTGCTCGGGCACGACGCAGAAGTCGCTGTCGGAGAAACCCGAGGGACGCACACCGAGCGCCTGATTGAGACGTCCCCGGTGGTTCTCCCAGGCGATGGCCGCGGCGAGTTCGGTCAGCTGCGCCTCGGAGAACTCGGCGAGCAATGAGCGCCGCAGGCCCTCGCCGATGTGGGCGGGCGTGCGGGTGATGGCTTCGGCGAATTCCAGCACCAGCTTCTCGGTGTCGTCGAATTCGCTGCTCTCCCGAAACTTCGGGAGGGCGCGCAACTGCGCGTCGCTCACTCCGAGCGCGCGGCTGAACGCCGATCCGATGTCGAGGCAGTACTCGCAGTTGGTCAGCGCGGCCGCCTTGATCTCGCCGAGCGCCTTGAGGCGGGGGTCGACCCTGGCGCTGGTCGCGAGCGCGAACTCGTGGAACCCGACGGCGGCGAGTAGCTGCGGTCGGCGCCGCAACCAGCGCAACAGGTCTGCCCGGTTGCGGCGGGCGGTGGGAAAGACACGGCGAAACGAGTCCATCTGACCGAGGACGCTCATGCTGTCGGTCTACACCCGTCGCCGGGGCGGGACAACCCTGAAGCCGTTCGGCATTCGTGGTGTCTCGGCGACGGGAGTGTTCTACGTTCGGAACGGAGGCCCACCGCACCCCGAGGAGTCGGCATGAAGGCTGTCATCTGCACCGAGACTCGCCTGGAGGTGGGTGACATCCCGGCTCCGATCCCGGCGAGGGGTCAGGTGCTGATCGATGTGTCCCGGTGCGGGATCTGCGGCTCGGACCTGCACGCCCGCGTGCACGCCGACGCGATGGCGGAACTGGCGGCCGAAACCGGCTACCGCGACTTCATGCGCTCCCACCAGCGGGTCGTGCTCGGGCACGAGTTCAGCGGCACCGTCGCCGGCTACGGGCCCGGTTGCCGGAAGCGGTGGCCGGTGGGTACCGCGGTGGTTGCGTTGCCCGGGCGTTCCCCCCGAGATGTGGACACCAATTCCTATGCAGCGGTGGCCAGCGTAGCCGATCGCTGCTCGAACTCGATCGGACAGATCTGACCGAGGGTGGAATGCCTCCTTCGCGTGTTGTAGCGGGTGATCCAGCGGAAGATGGCGGCGCGGGCCTCACCCGCACTGTTCCAGCGCTTCCGCCCCTGCAGCGTCTCCCGTTTCAACGTCGCGTTCAGCGACTCGGCGGCCGCGTTGTCCGCCGACGTTCCGACCGCACCCCGCGACCGGGTCACCCCCAGCTCGCGGCAGAGGTCGGCGAACTCGGCCGATGCATACTGGGCTCCGTTGTCGGAGTGGAAAATTGACCCCTCGAGCCCTGCGGCGCCGCGACAGGCCGCCGCCGCCCGCATCGCATCGGTGACCAACTCGGTACGCATGTGGTCGGCGATCGACCACCCCGCCAACCGTCGCGAGCCCAGGTCCAACACCGTCGCCAGATACAGAAATTCACCGTCACCGACTGGGAGGTAGGTGATGTCGCCGACGTATCGAGTGTTCGGTGCGCTCGCGGTGAAGTCCCGCCGGATCAGGTCCGGCACCGCGGCCGCGTCCGGATCGGGGACGGTGGTGCGCACCGGTTTGCGCAGGTGCACCCCGACGATCCCGTGCTCACGCATCACCCGCTCGACCCGCTTGTGATTGACCTCGATCCCGGCCTCGCGCAGTTCGGCCGTGATGCGCGGGGCACCGTAGGTGCCATCGAAGTCGGCATGGATAGCGCGGATCCGCTCGGCCAGCTCCTCGTCGGCGCGGGCACGGGCGGCCCGGGCCGGTCCGGAGGTCCGCCACCGGTAGAAGCCCGAGCGGGAGACTTCGAGGATCTGGCACAGCCACTTCACCGGAACGGTGTCGCAGTGGTCGTCAACGAACTGGAAGCGGCTCACCAATTCGTCTCGCCCGCGAAATACTTCGCGGCCTTGCGCAGGATCTCCCGCTCGGTTTCGAGCTTCCGGATTTGGGCCTTGAGCTGCTTGTTTTCTTCCTCCAACACGGACTCGGACGATACCTCGCCGGCCCGGGATGCCGGCCGCGCAGCCCCGTCGGCCCGGAGCTCGGCCGTGGAGGTACCGGTGCGTTTGCGTTCGGCCCGCACCCAGTTGCGCAGGGTCTCGCGGCTGACTCCCAGGTCGTTGCCGATGCCCTCAAAGGTGTGGCTCGGGTCGGACAGGTACAGCGCGACGGCATCGGCCTTGAACTCCGCCGAGTACGCCTTCATCGCCATCAGTGACATCTCTTCCTCTGGGACCTTCACGACCCAGTGTTCACGATGTCCTCACTCAGGGGGGAACCCCCCCCATCGTCCGCACCGGGTCGGACATCCACCTGACCGGGCTGTCGGCCTCGGCGCCGGGCGGCTACGCGGAACAGGTGGTGGTGCAGGAGTCGATGACCCTGCCGGTGCCCAACGGGCTGTCGGAGGAGGCGGCCGCGCTGACCGAGCCGATGGCGGTGGCGTGGCACGCGGTGCGGAAGGGCGACGTCGGCACGCGCCGGACCGCGATCGTCATCGGATGCGGCCCGATCGGTCTCGCCGTGATCAGCATGCTGAAGGCATCCGGTGTCCGCACCGTCGTGGCCGCCGACTTCTCCACCCGACGGCGGGAGCTCGCCCGGCAATGCGGTGCCGACGTCGTCGTCGACGCTGCCGCGGCGTCGCCCTGGACGTCCTATCCGCGACGCAGGGAGACGACCTCCATCACGGAGGTGCTCGCCCTCGGACTGGACACCATGGAGAGGCTGCGTCGAATCCCGAAGCTGCCGTGGTGGCATGCCTTCGCCCTCGCCGACGCGGTGGGCGCGACACCGTCCGGGCCGGTGGTCTTCGAGTGCGTCGGCATGCCCGGAGTCATCGACGGCATACTGGCCGGCGCGCCGCTGCGGTCACGTGTCGTCGTGGTCGGGGTCTGCATGGAGACCGACACCTTCCGGCCCGCCCTGGCGATCAACAAGGAGATCGACCTGCGCTTCGCCATCGCCTACGACCCCCGCGAGTTCCGCGACACACTCCACATGCTCGCCGACGGAAAGGTCGATCCGACGCCGCTGATCACCGGCACGGTCGGGTTGGCCGGTGTCGAATCCGCGTTCACCGCGCTCGGCAGCCCCGAGGTGCACGCGAAGATCTTGATCGACCCCGAGAACACGACCGCCGCGCTGTGATTCGCCGATGCCCATGACATCCCACCACCCCCGGCTCCAGTGGGCCGTCCCGGCGCTTCTCCTCACGCTGATCTACGCCGCGTCGCTCACCGTGTACGGGCTGAGCAGCCGCACCGGCGACGACGACGGACCGTTCGAGATCGGTAGCGACGAGGTCGTGGTCCTCGTGACGGCGAAGTCGCTGCAGCCGACGACCGACCGGGTGCAGGCCGAGGTGACAATCGCCGTCGGTGAGGATTTCCTCCACGCCAACGGCGACACACTGAACCGGGACATCACGCTGCTGCTCGTCCCGAGCACCAGCCACGAGGAGATCGTCTTCCGGGCGGGCGCCTCGGCCACGACCTTCGACACCGAGTTCATCGCCACCGGCAACGCGGCCTATTGGCCGTTCGACCGGTTCGAGGTGAATCCAATGGTGGTGGAGGCGTATCAGGGGCTCGGCGCCGACCGTGAACTGGTGCCCACGGCCCTCCTGCTGGAGGGCCGTGTCGACGGGTGGAAGGCACGCGCCGAGGAGGTTGCGGTCGATACGGACCTGTCCCGGAACGGTACCGGCGCCGCGCTGATGTTCGCGCGCACGGGCGGGAACCTGATCTACGCCGGAATCCTGTTGCTGATGATGACGATCCTCGCGGGCCTCGCCGCATTCGTCGCGTTGCAGACGTTCCGCCGTAAGCGCGCCGTCAACACGGACATGCTGGGCTGGATGGCCGCGATGCTGTTCGCCGTCGTGCCGTTGCGTGGAATCCTGCCGGGAAGCCCGCCGATCGGGTCGTGGGTCGACATCGCCCTCACGGTGTGGGTGGTCTCTACACTCGTCGCGTCGCTGGCCCTGTTCGTGTTCTGCTGGTGGCGGGACAGCGAAGCGCCCGCACAGCACGAGGTGGTTGCCACGAGAGCGCCGGGTTCGGAATAGTCGAGGACATGGTGCGCCGGACCGGAACAGTGCGGCCGCCCTGGTATCTCGCCCACGTGAACAAGGTGATCGTGGGCCTGCACCGCTTGGGCGTTCCGATGCCGATGCCGGCGCTCACCGTCCCCGGCCGGAAGACGGGGGTGCTCCGGTCGACCCCCGTGTCACCGTACGAGGTGGATGGCCGGCGCTACGTCGTCGCGGGATACGCCGAATCGGACTGGGCGAAGAATGTCCTGGCCGCCGGGCGCGGTGAGCTGACGCGGGGGCGTCGCCGCGAACGCGTCCGGCTGGTCGCCCTGCCCATGTCGGAGCGGGGCCGGATCCTCCGCGAGTTCCCGATCCGGGTGCCGCACGGAGTCACCATGTTCCTCAAGGCCGGGACGGTCGCGAATTCCTCGCCGGAGGCGTTCGCGGCCGCCGCGGACCGGTGCGAGGTGTTCCGCATCGAGCCGCTCGACTGACGGGGTCACCGAACCTCGAGTGTGCCCACCATGTTCGGGTGATACGCGCAGTGGAACGCGAAGGTGCCCGGCTGACCGGGAACGGTGAACGTCGCGGTCGCACCCGGTTCGACCTCCACGTCGAACAGGTCGCCGGTGTCTGCCGTCACGGTGTGTTCGGCGGTGTCGTTGTTGCGGACGGTGACCTCTTCTCCCGGCGCGAACGTGCCGGGCAGGGTGTATTTGAAATCGGAGATCAGGATCTCATGCCCGCCCGCTTGACCCGCCCCCGCAGGCATGGACATCGGCATCGACATGGACATCGACGGCATGCCGGACATGGGATGGTCGCCGCCGTGCGCCGATTCCGCCGAACCGGACGAGTCGTCACCGTCACTTCCGCACGCGGCCAGCGCGAAGACGGCCAGCAGGATCGGCAGGACAAGTGTCAGAACGCGTTTCATGGTGGTCGCCTCCGGATGACGATGAGAACGGATGCCCGACGCCCCGCTCCTCGCGGGAGTAGTACCCGTTTTCACGGCAGGCACCCCTCGGCGCGCCCGGCGACCCGTCAGCCGCCGTTCAGCGCCTCCTGCGACTCGAGGTTCGCCACCGGGGTGCGGAGCGAGGCGACGGCGTCCGCATAGAGGGACGACTTGATCTCACCGAGTGTGCGTCCGCGGGTCGCGACGAGCCCCTGCGCGTGTTCGACGGCCCTGGTGAGCACCTGCTGCTCGGGGGCGACCTCGTCGACGAACCCGAGTTCGCTTGCCGCGACGCCGCCGTACCGACGGCCGGTCACCAGGGCGGTGTGCACCGCCCGCGCGGGCAGGCGGGCCGCGAGCAGCGCGATGCTGCCCGGCGCGTAACTCGCCCCGATGGTGATGCCCGGCAGGCAGAAGTAGCCGCGGTCCTCACGCATTACCCGGTGATCGTGGGCGGCCGCGAGGATGGCGCCGCCACCGAAGGTGTGCCCGGTCAGCGCGGCCACGGTCGGCAGGGGGAAGGTGAGGATCCGGGCGAACAGGGCCTGCACCCGGTCGATGTAGGAGTTCAGCTTGTCGGTGTTGGCGACGACCCAGGCGGTGTCGAGACCGGTGGAGTAGAACTTTCCGAGTCCCGTCGTCACCAGGGCGGCGGGACCGTCGTGCTGCTCGATGCGGTCGAGGAGGCTGTCGACCCTGTCGATCCAATCCGGGTGGAAGGCGTTCTCGCTGTCCGGTTCCCCCTCCTCGCCGAAGTACAGGACGAACACATCTCCCGAGCGCTCCACGTAAGGCATGCGGCGAGGCTACCTGGAGATGGGCGGGTCGCGCCGCTCGAGCACACACACCTCGGTGGGTGAAGTTTCAACTGTCGCGGGGCCGGGTATGTCGATCGTCAAACAGCTGAGGCGGTGGACGATGAAGAGCGGAACAGGCATTGCCGACACCCGCACCGTTCGGGACTATATCCACACGGTGGCCAGAATCGTTCACGCCGACTCCATCGACTGGTGGGACAGCGACGGCATCGAAGCGGTCCTCGTTCTGCCGCACCGGTTGCACTATCTGCCCGGACGCAACGCGGTGCTCGCGTGGAACCGCACGTTCGGCTGGTCACTCGGCGTCGAAGGACTGGGCCGCCGCAGTGTCATCGTGATCGACGGCCTCGGCATCGGGCGGATGCCGTCGCCCACCGTCTGCGCGGAACGTGCAGTGGAGTTGATCGACGACTACTGCCGCTCGACACCCGTATCGCCGGGAGTGCCGAGCACCGGACCCGGCACGACCGCCGCGGACCGGTGTCCCCGCATCGGCCGGGACACCGCCGGCAGCGGACGGCGGGACAGAGTCGTCAGACGACCGTGACCACGGGCGCCGGGGGCCACGACGACAGCGTGGCCCAACCGCATTCCCCCGAGCAGGAGCAGCCGATCGTCGCCGCGGAGGAGGGCGCGGCGCGCATCAGCACGGCGGCGCATCCGCTCGGGAAGCCCGGACCGCGCTTCGATCGCCGGTCACCGTTCTTCATCGGGATGGCGGGGGCCGCCGGTGTCGCCGTCACGTACGCCCTGATCGAGGTCGTTCTCGCGGCCCGCGGGGTGCTGGTCCTCATCGCCGTCGCCGCATTCCTCGCGATCGGCCTCGAACCTGCGGTGTCCTGGCTGGTGCGGCACGGTTTTCCCCGATGGGCCGCGGTCGCAACGGTTTTCGTCCTCGCCTTCGCCGTGCTGGCCGGGTTCCTGGCCGCCGCGATCCCGCCCATGGTGACGCAGGGCGGCGCACTCGTGCACAACGCCCCGGACTACCTGGGACACCTCGAGCAGCGCTACCCGGTATTGGAGGAGCTCAGCACCCGCTTCCACCTGCAGGACGAACTGCGGCGGGCACTCGACGCGAGCAACGCGCCGATGGTGGTCGGCGGGCTCGTGGGTGCGGGCAAGTTCGTGTTCAGCGCCATCAGCGGCACCGTGATCGTGGTCGTGCTCACCGCCTATTTCCTGGCCGACTTCGCACACATCCGGTCGTCGATCTACCGCCTGGCCCCGAACTCACGGCGACCCCGCACGATCCTGATCGGTGACGAAATCTTCGCGAAGGTCGGCGGATACGTGCTCGGGAATCTCTTGATCTCGTTGATCACCGCCGTCCTCACGTTCGTGTGGCTGGTCGCCTTCGACGTCCCCTACCCGTTGCTGCTGGCCGTCCTGGTCGCCGTGCTGGATCTGATTCCGGTGGTCGGCTCCACCCTCGCCGGCGTGGTGGTGGCGCTGGTCGCCCTCACCGTCTCCCTGCTGGTGTCACTGGCCACCATCGTCTTCTTCATCGCCCTCCGCCTGTTCGAGGACTATCTTCTCGTTCCCCGCATCATCGGCCGCACCGTCAAGGTGCCCCCGATGGTCACCGTCGTCGCCGTCCTCATCGGTGGCGCGCTGCTGGGGATCGTGGGGGCGCTGCTCGCGATCCCCGTCGCCGCCGCCGTTCTGCTCCTCGCCCGTGAGACGGTGTTTCCGCAGCTCGACCGCGGCTGAGGAGGCAGGGCACGAAAACGGTCTTGCGGAAGAAGTTTCCGTGTTCTGCTTACCCTGGAGACGTGGGATGCGCCGGGGCATGCTCGGGCCGTGTCCCGAGCATGAGAAAGAGGCGCTGGATGTCGGTGATGAGTCCCACCGAGGCGATGTTCGTGCTGTTCGAGACGCCGTCGCATCCCATGCACGTGGGTGCGCTCGAACTGTTCGAACCGCCGCGCGAGTCGGGGCCCGATCATGCCCGGGCCATGTTCGAGGCGCTGATCTCGCACGAGGGCGCGTCGGACACGTTCCGCCGGCGCGCCGTACGCCCGCTCCGCGGGGCCAGTTACCCCTGGTGGTCGTTCGACGACCGCATCGATCTCGGCTACCACGTGCGGCACACCGCGGTCCCGGGCCGGGGCCGGATGGAGGACCTGCTGTCGCTGGTGTCCCAGATGCACGGCATGCCGCTCGATCCGCAGCACCCGATGTGGGAGATGCACGTCATCGAGGGGCTCGCCGACGGACGGACGGCCGTGTTCTCGAAGATTCACCTGTCGTTGATGGACGGACCGGCGGGGCTGCGACTTCTCCACCACGCGCTGTCGACCGACCCCGACGCCCGCGACTGCCCCGCACCGTGGACTCCCGGGGTCGCCGGTGTGCCACGGCGCGAATCCGTGTTGCCGGTGGCCGTGGTCCGGGCCGGGGTGCGGGCCGCCACCAGCATCGTCGGGGTACTGCCCGCGCTCGCGAAAGTCGCCTACGACGGCGTCCGCGAGCAGCATCTGACCCTTCCCCTGCAGTCGCCGCCCACGATGCTCAACGTTCCGGTCGGCCGGGCCCGGAAACTGGCGGCACGATCGTGGCCGATCCGGCGCCTGGTGTCGGTGGCCACCGCCGCCCACACCACGATCAACGCGGTGGTGCTCGCGATGTGTTCGGGGGCTTTGCGCCGGTATCTCCTCGAGCAGTACGCGCTGCCGGACGCGCCGTTGACGGCGATGCTGCCCGTGCCCCTCGACCTCGGCGGCACGATGATCGGACCGCGCGGCCGCGATCACGGCGTCGGCGCCATGGTCGTCGGCCTGGCCACCGACGAAGCTGATCCGGCGGCACGCCTCGCCCGCATCAGCGAGTCGGTCGAGCACACCAACCGGGTGTTCGGCGCGCTGAGCCACACCCAGTTCCAACTGATGAGCGCGCTGGCGATCAGCCCGATCCTGCTCGAGCCGGTCCGACGGTTCGTCGACGACACTCCCCCGCCGTTCAACGTGATGATCTCGTACATGCCGGGCCCGTCGAGGCCGCGATACTGGAATGGGGCCCGCCTCGACGCCGTGTATCCGGCGCCGACGGTCCTCGGGGGTCAAGCACTCAGCATCACCCTCACCAGCCGGTCCGGTCAGCTCGACGTCGGCGTGGTGGGCGATCGGCACGCCGTCCCGCATCTACAGCGGATCATCACGCACCTGGAGACGTCGCTCAGCGATCTCGAGCACGCGGTCGCCGCATCCGGCACCTGATCCCTAACCGGGCGGCTGCCGCAGCGACGTGCGGTTCTCCTCCCAGCATCGTGCGACGTGATCGCCGACGAGGTCGTCGAAGGCGAGGCAGGCCGCAGCCCCCAGCAGGATGTCGCCGGCCACGTCGGGCCGGGCCGCGACCAGTCCGCCGGCGAGGTCGCGGCAGACGATCTGTTCGTGCACGGAGTCGGCCTCCACGTGCTCGTCGAAGAACAGGGTGGCCGCCTTCCCGAATCCGAGGCGGCGCAGTCCGGCGGCGTATTTCTTGCTCGGCAACGCGGACGTGGTCTCCACCGCGCACAGGTGTCCCACCAGGGCCCCGAGCCGGCTGCGGTGCAGGCCGAACAGGGACAGCGCATTGAGGGACGCCAGCGTCACGGCGGGGACCGCGTCGATGTAGTGCGCGTAGTCGTCGGACAACCCGAGTTCACGCATGGTGGTGGCGAACAGCGCCGAGTGCATCCGCTCGGGTCTGCCGCCGCCGTACTCGTCGGACTGCACCTCCACCAGCGCCGCCTTCGGCGCGCCCGCGAGCCGCGGAATGCCGAACGTGTGCACGTCGGCCTCACGCAACTGGTTCAGGGAACGGTGGATCAGCAGTTCCCGGAACTGGGTGAGATCCGCCTCGTGGGCCATGTGACCGGACAGCCCCGGCGCCGTGCTGGGGGCGGTCATCGCCCACAGTGCCGCCACCACGTCGTCGGCGCCGGTCGGCGCGTCGGCGACGTCACGGATCGCGGCGTCGAACGGAACCTCGAGCGCCGACCGGGCGGCGATCAGGTCGCTGTTCCACTCCCATTCGTCGCCGACACCGGTGATCCCCTGCAGGTGCAGTTCGTAGAGCGCGGTCAGGCAGATCTGCGCGTCCTCGTCGAAGAGGAACGCCCGCGGACTGTCGCGCGCCGACGAGGCGAGGGAGCGTGCCGCCGCCACGAACGGTTCGGCATCGGCGACGTCTGCGCGCAGAATGGAGAACAGGAGGTCGCTGACAGGCCCACGCGGCTTCGGAAAGGGCATGGACGTTCCCGATTGCGCGACCGTGTCCGACATCGACCGAGAGTGCAAAGTAGTCATATGAACTCCATTCCCATTGCCGGCGCCGACGAATCCGACGTCACGATCACGGTCTGCCCTGATGGTCCACTGCTGGTGCGCGGTGCTGCGCGGATCCTCGACCCCGAAGGTAACCCGCTCGGCACCGATCGGGCCACCGTGGCGCTGTGCCGGTGCGGGCGGACAAGCATCGCTCCGTTCTGCGACTCGTCGCACAAGAAGCGGCGCCGCCCGTAGGGCCGACCCGCATCAGTTGCGCTTCCGGTTGTGCGCGCGGCGGCGCGCGATCACGAACGTCACGACGCCGACAAGGATCACGATGGCGATAATTTCCATCCGCTCCGATTACCCACTCCGCGGGCAAGCTACGCCGCGCCCCGGTTGCCTCCCCCGGTTCGATGGCGAGAAGTGCAGTGGGACAACCGGAAACGACGACAGCCCGCCGTCGGCGGTGGTCCGCGGGCAGAAACGTTCGCCGCTGTCATTGACACGATGGGGTAACGTCAGAGTCCTGCACGGTTGAGCCCCCAGCCGCAATGGACGGGCACGGTTCACGCGCCTTATTTCGTGCCTGTCTCCTAACGTCGCTCGACCGTGAGGAAACGACATGAAATCTGTTCTCAGTGCGCTGCCGACACGCTACGGCCCACCCGACAGTTCGACGCTGTTCAGTTGGGCCGTCGAGCCCGAGCACGGGCGGCTCTCCGTCGTCAGTGCGCCCGGTGCCGGCGGGATCCTCGTGGTCCGGATATCCGGTGACATCGACGTCACCACCCTGCACACCTTCGGGAATCATCTCGACGAGGCGATCAACGAACGACTTCCGTTCGTGCTCGACCTGACGGACGTGCAATTCTTCTGCGCGTCTGCCCTGCCGGTACTCGGCACCATGGCCGCCCGCGCCCGCCGGCTCACCGTGCCGTGGGCGGTGACCGGCAACAACGCACTCCGCAGGCCGTTGACGGCAATGAAGATGGCTGCACAGATCCCGTTCTGCGCCGACCTGGAGGACGCCTTCCTGCTGGTCGCCCAGGGAGTTCACCAGGGTGGGCGCTCGGCGTGAAGGATTCCGTTCCGCACGGCACGTCCGACTTCGTGGTGGTCGCCAACCGGCTGCCCGTTGACATGGAAACACTCGACGACGGGACGACACGCTGGAAGCGGAGCCCCGGAGGCCTCGTCACAGCACTGGAGCCGATCCTTCACGACCGGGAACGCGGTTCCTGGGTGGGCTGGCCCGGTGTGCCCGACACGAAGGTCGAACCGATCGTCTCCGGCGGGGTCGACCTGTACCCGGTGGAGCTGAGCTCGGACGAGGTCAAGCTGTATTACGAAGGATTCTCGAACGCGACGCTGTGGCCGCTGTACCACGACGTGCTGGTGGCACCGGTCTTCGACCGGGACTGGTGGCACTCGTACCTGGACGTGAACCGCCACTTCGCCGAGGAGACCGCGCGCACCGCGGCCGAGGGCGCAACCGTGTGGGTGCAGGACTACCAGTTGCAGTTGGTGCCCCGTCTGCTGCGGGAGATGCGCCCCGACCTGACCATCGGGTTCTTCCTCCACATCCCGTTCCCGCCCGTCGAACTGTTCATGCAGTTGCCGTGGCGCAAGGAGATCGTGGAGGGGCTGCTCGGCGCCGACCTCATCGGCTTCCACCTGCCCGGCGGCGCCAACAATTTCCTGTTCCTGGCGCGCCGGCTGCTGGGACTCGACACCACCACCGCAGGTGTCGGCGTGCGCAGCGCACTCGGCAAGGTGACACTCGACGGCCGGGTCGTGCAGGTCGGCGCGTTCCCCATTTCCGTCGACTCGCGGCAACTGGTCGAACAGGCAACCGATCCCGCCATCGTCGAACGGGCCGCCGAGATCCGCCGCGAACTCGGAAACCCCCGCAAGATTCTCCTCGGAGTCGACCGGCTCGACTACACGAAGGGCATCGACCTGCGGCTCTCGGCGCTCGGCGAACTGCTCGACGAGGGCCGCCTCGATCCGTCCGACACCGCGATGGTGCAACTCGCCACCCCCAGCCGTGAACGCGTCGAGCACTACATGAAGATGCGCAGTTCCATCGAGGAGCAGGTCAGCCACATCAACGGTGACCACGGTCAGATCGGCCGGCCATTCGTGCACTACCTCTATCAGCCGGTCGATCGCAGCGAACTGATCGCGCTGTTCCTGGCCGCCGACGTCATGCTGGTCACCCCCATGCGGGACGGGATGAACCTCGTCGCCAAGGAGTACGTGGCCTGTCGCGCGGACCTGGGCGGGGCGCTGGTGCTCAGCGAGTTCGCCGGTGCCGCCGCCGAACTCCGGGGCGCCTACCTGGTGAACCCGCACGACCTCGACGGAGTGAAGAACACGATCATGGCCGCGCTGGACCCGGAACGGGAGCAGGGACGGCGCCGCATGTCACGACTGCACCGTCAGGTGCTCGACCACGACGTGCACCGGTGGGCGCAGTCGTTCCTCGGCGCGTTGTAGCCGTCGCCCGCGACCGAGCGTCGCATCACACCCCTGTCCTGGATCGGCCGAGGCCGAAGGAGAACACATGATTCGCGTTGCCTCCGTCCCGGAGTCCCATGTCTACGTTCGTCATCTGGGCGAGCCGGACGGAGGCGGCGGCGACGTCGTCCGTCTCGCCGATCCCGTCCCGGCAGACGGTCGCAAGGTCCCCGGGGGATGGTGGCCACCGCTCATGCTCGATCCGGGCTGGATCAGCCGCCACCATCGCGAATTCGACGTGTTCCACATTCATTTCGGATTCGACGCCATCGAACCGGCGGACATGAAGGACATCGTCCACGAGTTGTCCGCCCGCGGGAAGCCCTTGGTCTACACGGTGCACGACCTCCGCAACCCACACCACCCCGACGCCGGGCCGCACCTGGAGGTTCTCGACGTGCTGGTGCCCGCCGCTACCGAGTTGGCCACACTCACCGAGGGCGCCGCAGCCGTCATCGACGCGAACTGGGCCCGCACCGCGACGGTCCTCGCTCACCCGCACGTCGTGGAGCGCCCTCTGGTCGAGCGTCCCCGCCCGGACTCGGACGACTTCGTGGTCGGGGTGCACGTCAAGAGTCTGCGCGCCAACATGGATCCGTTCCCGGTCCTGGACGCGCTGACCCGCACGGTCGCCGCTCTCCGCGGAGCGCGTCTGCAGATCGATATCCACGACGAGATCTTCCGACCGGACAGTTATTGGTACGCGCCGAACGCGGCGGCGCGACTCCTGCGCTACCGCGACGCCGATCGGGTCGACGTGCGCGTCCACCCGTACTTCACCGACGCCCAGTTGTGGAAGTACCTGTCGTCGCTGTCGGTCTCAGTGCTGCCCTACCGCTTCGGCACCCACTCCGGGTGGCTCGAGGCGTGCTACGACCTGGGTACCGCGGTGGTCGCCCCGACATGCGGCTTCTATGCGCAGCAACAGGACTGTGCCACTTTCGGATTCGACGAGGACTCCTTCGACGCCGCCTCGCTCGACCGGGCCGTCCGCACCCTGCACCGATCCGCGACGGCCCGGGCGACGTGGCACGAGCGCGCAACCCAGCGGCGCCTGCTCGCGCAGGCGCATCACAACCTGTACGAAAGAGCACTGTCGTGGCGTGCGCTGCCGTGAACGTCGACGCCCTGCGCATCGCCCTGATCGCCTCCAGCCGGCACCCCATCCGCCAGCCCTTCCCCGGCGGCCTCGAATCGCACGTCTGGCACCTGGCGCGGAGCCTGTGCGCGGACGGGCATCGAGTCAGTCTGTTCGCCGGACCCGGATCCGATCCGGGTCTCGGTTGCGCGCAGCTGACGGTGGAGACCTTGGAAACGAGTGCGGCCGCCCGGCAGGACGTGTCGATGCCACCGATGGACTTCCTGCGGGACCACCACGCCTACCTGCGGTTGATGCTCGATCTCGCCGGACCGCTGGCGGATTCGTCCGACGTGGTGCACAACCACAGCCTGCACTACCTCCCCGTCGCCATGGCTCCCGCGGTCCCGACACCCGTGCTGTCGACATTGCACACTCCGCCCACCCCGTGGCTCGAGTCGGCTCTCGCCGTCCGGGCCGGCACCGACGCCCATTTCGTGGCCGTGAGCAAGCACACCGCCGCAGCGTGGAGTCACGCGATCGACCGCATCGACGTCGTGCCGAACGGGGTCGACGTCGACCGCTGGCCTCAGGGTGACGGCGGCCCGCACCTCATCTGGTTCGGCCGACTGGTAGCGGAGAAGGGTGCGCACGTCGCGATCGCGGCGGCGCGCCGAGCGGGCTTCGCGATCCGCCTTGCGGGGCCCATCAGCGATCCGGGCTACTTCGAGAGCACGATCGCACCCCTGCTGGGTCCCGGCGTGACCTATCTGGGCCACCTAGCCCAGCCCGAGTTGGCGACCGCGATCGGCGGTTCGGCGGCGGCGGTGATCACCCCGCTGTGGGACGAACCGTACGGTCTGGTCGTCGCCGAAGCGCTCGCCTGCGGAACGCCGGTCGCCGCGTTCGCGCGCGGCGGGATCCCCGAGGTCCTCTCCGCCGACTGCGGTCGCCTCGTTGTGCCCGACGACGTCGACGCCCTCGCCCGGGTGATACCGCAGGTCGTCGCGTTGCCACGCCGGGTAGCCCGCGAACACGCACGGAGCCACTGCTCGGAACGTCGCATGGTGGACGCCTACGTGAACATCTACCGGCGGCTCGCGGCGAACCGGGTCCGCGCCGACGGCGACCGGAAGGTGGCATCGTGATCGGCTACTACATCCACCACCACGGGACGGGCCACCGGGTGCGCGCCTCGAGCATCTGCGCGGCCCTGGAGGCACCGGTCACCGCTCTCTCCTCGGCGCCGGTCGACCCCGGCGGTCCATTCGTGGACCGTGTCCGGCTGGCGCGCGACGACCGGGGCTCCTCCCCCGAGAACCCCACCGCCGACGGCGCACTGCACTGGGTTCCCGCCCACGACGTCGGGCTGCGGACCCGCATGTCCCGGATAGCGTCGTGGGTCGACGCGACCCGACCCAGCCTGATGGTCGTCGACGTCTCGGTGGAGGTGGCTGCATTCGTTCGACTGCTGGGCGTGCCCGTGGTGATGATCGCGATGCCGGGAGAGCGCACAGATCCAGCCCATCGTCTCGGCTACCGGCTCGCCGACCACATCGTGGCCGCATGGCCGCAGGCGATGTACGACCCGGAATGGTTACGGGAATTCGCGCACAAGACCACATTCGTCGGCGGGATCAGTCGGTTCGACGGCCGCGCATCCGCCGCCGGTCCCGCCTCCTCCCGACCCCGGATCCTGGTGCTCAGCGGCACCGCGGTGACGGTCGGGGACGTCCGTCGGTGCGCCCACGTGCATCGCGACTATCGATGGCAGGCACTCGGGGTTCCGGGCGCACCGTGGATCGAGGACCCCTGGCCGGAACTGTGCGGCGCCGACGTCGTCGTGTCCGACGCCGGGCAGAACTCGGTCGCCGAGATCGCCGCCGCCCGCCGTCCGGCCATCGTCATCGCGCAGCCGCGTCCGTTCGGTGAACAATCGGCCACGGCGCACTCGCTCGCGAGCGGTGGACTCGCCGTGTCGATACCGCAGTGGCCGGAGGTGACCAGATGGCCGGCGCTGCTCGACCGGGCACTCGCCCTCGGCGGCGACAGCTGGGTGCGTTGGCAGACCGCGGGCGCCGCCACCCGCGCAGCGGCAGTCATCGACAGCCTGGCGAAACGGGCGGAATCGGCGCCGTGAAGGTCGCGGTCGTAACGATCGCCGCACGCCGGGACCGTCATCTGCGGATGCAGTTGCGTTCCCTCGAACGGAGCCAGCGTACCTGCGACGACCACATCGTCGTCGCGATGGGTGACCCGCGGACGATGGACACTGTCTCCGAGAACGGACACGCACGGGGGATCTGGCTCGACCACGACGACGGCCCGCTGCCCCTGGCGGCCGCACGCAATGCGGGTGCGGATGCCGCACTCGCCGCCGGCGCCGATCTGCTGGTCTTCCTCGACGTCGACTGCCTGGCGTCCGAGGGTCTTCTCGGCTGCTACGTGTCGGCGGCCGAGCATCCGGACAACCGGTCGGCCCTGCTGTCCGGCCCCGTGACGTACCTTCCGCCTCCAGAACCCGCAGGGTACGACCTCGCCGGGCTCGGGCGGCTGCGATCCCCTCACCCGGCCCGCCCGGCGCCGCCGCACGGGACCGTCACAGCGGGAAGCGACTTCGATCTGTTCTGGTCACTGTCCTTCGCCGTCGGCCGGGCGACCTGGCAGCACATCGGCGGGTTCTGCACCGACTACACCGGCTACGGCGGCGAGGACACCGACTTCGCGCAGACCGCCCGCGCCGCGGGAGTCGGTCTGCGATGGGTGGGCGGAGCCGACGCGTTTCACCAGTATCACCCCGTGTCGGATCCACCCGTCGAGCACCTGCGGGACATCCTCACCAACGCCCACACCTTCCACCGGCGCTGGGGGTGGTGGCCGATGCAAGGCTGGCTGAGGGCGTTCGAAGCCGACGGCCTGATCGAGTACGACCGCGATCGCCGCACGTGGGTGAGGAGTTGACCTCACTCGGGATTCGTCGTCACCGACTCGACGATGCGGCGCGCCACCTCGGCCAACTTGACGTGCTCCTGCTGCGACTGCGCGACGAGGATCTCGAACGCCTGGTCCGCGGGCACGCCCCGCAGCGCCATCACGATTCCCTTGGCCTGCTCGATGACCGCACGGGACTTCATGGCCTTCGTGAGACCCGAAACCTCGTTCCTGGCCAACTCCACGCTGCGGGCGCTCCTCAGCAAACCCTCGATCGCCGTCGTGTAGACGAGCAGCACCACGGCGTCGAGTTCGCTGAACCCGTGATCCCCCTGCCCGTAGATGTTGAGTGTGCCGGCGAGGGCCTCGTCGACGGCGAGCGGCGCGGATAGGAAGCTGCGCATGCCGGCCTGGTCGAGATTGTCCGCGACCGACGGCCACCGGGCCGCGGCCTCCCCGAGCCGGGCCTTGACGACCTTCCGCGTTCCGGCGACACCGAAGTAGTCGCCGTCGAGGGCCTGAAAGTTCGGAATGTCGATCTCACGGACCGCCTCGTCCGTGTACGCGACGGTCACCACCCGTCCGTCGCGCAGCAGCGAAATCCCGGCCATGTCGGCGTCGGCGATCGCGTCCACCACCTGGTCGCAGACCCGCTGAAGCAGCAGGCTCATCTCCACCTGCGAGCCAGAATTGCGATTGAACTCGTCCAACGCGGTTGCCAAGGAGCCCAATTGGGCGGCGATCGTCGCGTTGTCGAGCTTGGGGGACATCGACTCGGGGCGCTCACCCACAGTCTCGGCCATTCTCGGATACACCTCAAAATTCCGGGTGTAACCGACAGGACACCCACTGAACGAACGCAGCAGTTGTCTCTACCGTCGAGAAGACTTTACTCGACCCCGGGACCGCCTCCGTCCACCGATCCCGTCCCGGACGGTGAGGCGGGAGATTCCCCGGTCAGCAAACTCAGCGCCGCCGCGGACGGCCGGAGGATGCTTCCGGCGCTCATCGACGAACCCCGGGTCAGACCGCTGTGGGAGGACACCGCGTCCTCGAAGTTGCGGAGCCGCTCCTCCGCCGTCCGGCAGGCGGCGACCGGAGCGTCGCGGCTGTCGGCGAAGGCGAATTCGGCTCGGATCACGTCTGCCAGTGCGTCCACGAACGCGGCCGCACTCTCCCGGATCTCCGGGTCGAGCGGGCCGAACGGGGGTTGCGGCGCCAGCGCCAGCGAGGTGGCGCGGACGATCTCCGTGCACTGGGGCCAGCCCTCGGACAGCGCCACGACCGCCGGTTTCCATTTCCTTCCGGCGGCGGCCGGACCGGCGGCGCGTCGCATATTGGCGCGCGCGCTCTCATCCGTCCAGGCCACGGCGTCCAGGGCGTCGTCCAGTTGCACCCGCACGTGCGCCGCCCGTTCAGCCCAACGATCGGGCTGTCCACCGGTTCCCGGTTCCCGCAACTCCCGGGCCACGTCGCACAACAGCGACGTGGCCGTCGAACCCAGCCCCGTCACTGCGCGTTCGGACCGCCTCAGGTACAGCGGAGGCAGGAGCAGCGCGTTCACGGCCACCCCGGTGCCGGCGCCGAGCGCGATCGCCAGGATGCGGTCGCCGAGTATCGCCGGTTGATCGGAATCGCCGTACGTCACCATCAGCAGCGCGGTGACCGCCACCCACACCCCGCTCGAACCGAATCGGTGCCACCGGCCGAGCAGGAGACCCGTCAGCACCGCCACACCGACACCGACGGTGACCGAATCGAGCAGCATTCCGACCGCCGCGGCCAGCAACACCCCGAGCGAGACCGCCGCGAGTTGCTCGCCGGCCACCCGCAGTGATCGCGACACGGTGACCTCGATCATGAACACCGCTGCGTAGGGCGCGAGGAACGGCTGCGGCAGCCCGAGAAGGCGCTCGGCCAGAATCCATGCGAGCACCGCAGCGGTCGCGGCCTTCGCCGACTGCACCACCACGGTGTTTCGCTGACCGTCCCCCGCCCACGAGCGCAGACGTCGGAGTGTGGTGACGTGCAAGAGTCCTTCTCTCCCTTCGTGCGACGACAAGTGCCGTGTGCCCGAGTCGCGGCAGCACCAACCGACACGGTTCGAACGCGGCGCGTCCGGGTATGCCGGGCACTATGAACACCCACGTGACCGCGACGCACCTGCAGACACTTCTCGATTCGCCACTGCCGGATCCCGCCCTGATCCTGCAGGGCGGCGCCCCCACCATCGTCGATTCGGGTGAGCTGGGCGACGAGCATCAGTCCCTGATCATCGTGACCCGGACCGAACTGCGCGAGCAACTCCCGCAGGACCGCAACTGCTCGCAGAGCGATCTGGAGTTCCACGCCGCGTCGCTCGAATCGACGGTCGCGGGTTTGGGTGGCTGACCCGGGGTGATCAGCCGTCGCCCAGCTGCGCCCGCAGTCCGGAGAGGGTGCGCGCCAGGATCCTCGACACCTGCATCTGCGAGACGCCCACGCGCTGGGCGATTTCCGTCTGGGTCATCGATCCGAAGAACCGCAACATCAGCACGCGGCGTTCGAGCGGCGGAAGTTTCTGCAGCGCAGGCCGCACGGCGGCGTGACTCTCCACGTTCGCGAGCTCCGGATCCTCCTCGCCGAGCGTCTCCGCGAGGGGAAGGTCGTCGGGATCATCACCCATGGCTGCATCCATCGACAAGGTTTGGTAGGCGTTCTTCGCGAGCAGGCCCTCGGATACTTCACGGACGTCGAGTTCGAGTTGGGCGGCGATCTCACTGGCCGAAGGTGACCGACCCAGTTCCTGCGACAGCTCGTCGACGGCCTTGGTGATCAACGCGTGAAGTTCCTGCATGCGGCGGGGCACCCGCATCGACCAGCCGGTGTCGCGGAAATACCGGCGAACCTCGCCCATGATCGTGGGCACCGCGTAGGACACGAAGTCGAAGCCCCGGTCCGGATCGAAGCGGTCGACGGCCTTGACCAGTCCGAGCCGGGCGACCTGCAGCAGATCCTCGTGCGCCTCGCCGCGCCCGCCGAATCGGCGGGCGATGTGATCGGCGAGCGGAAGGCAGCGTGTGATGACTTCGTCGCGCAGCGCGGACGCCTCCCCGGACGACGCGTCCAAGGCTCGCAGGCGCGCCACCGTGGGCGCCACGTCCTTGTAGTCGTCTCTGCCGGGACGGTGCCGCTCGCCACGTTCCGAAACCGGTGACACTAGATGGTGCCCCTGTATTTGACCAGTTCCACCGCCACGGTCCGTTCGACGGACCCGTTGCCGACGGGTCCCTCCGATACCGAAACCGCATTCATCAACGTCTCGAGCACGTGCCAGCCGAAGCTCTCCCGGTTGGGCACTCCGCCGCGGGTGAGGGGTGCACTGATCGTCACATGCAACCCCGGCTCCGTGACGACGAACGAACACGTCAGTTCGGCACTTCCCGGCGCAGCCGCGATCAGTTCCGAACACACCTCGTCCACGGCAAGTTTGATATCGGCCACGTCGTCGAGCGTGAAGTCTCCCAGAACGGCGAGAGTTTCCGCGACGGCGCGCACCACAGGCAACTGTTCGAACTCCGCCGCCACACGAAGCTCCACGGGCACACCGGATCTCGTTCTCATTCGTCTAACCTCGTCGACCTCGGCCATCTGCACTCCACGTCTGTGTCGTCGGTTTCTGCGACTCTCGGCAGCGTACCCAGCTGCCGCGACCCTCAACCCGCCGGCGAACGAAAGTGCGAGCGCGTGCCGAATGCGTCCCGACGTGCGGGTTCGACGAACTCGATTCGGTGGGCTCAGGCGATCCGGACGTCGCGTGCCTGGTCGCCGGTCTCGGTGCGGCAGACGGCGAAGCTGACGCGCTGCCCTTCCTCGAGAATGCGGTGACCGTCGCCGGCGATTTCGGAGACGTGCACGAAGATGTCGTCGGATCCGTCGGCCGGGGCGAGGAAACCGAAACCCTGTTCGGCGTTGAACCATCGCACCGTGCCCGTGCGCAGTGCCGTCGACTGCCGGGCCGGCAGCGTGTGCCCGGCGCTCATCGTGCCGCCCTTCGATCGGCCAGGCCGTGGAGCGCAGCGCCGCCCCCCAGACTCGCAACGAGCAGAACCACAAGCAGAGCCACGTTGAGCATTGCTCCTCCTCGGCGTGCGCACGGTCGACCCCTGGTCGAATCAGACCGAAGGTAGTGCCTCTAGTACGGATGTGGGGCGATTCGGGCGGAGCGTTTGCACAATCGAGATCTGCCGACCACAGCGCATCCGCGCTCCACACCGCAGAAGATCTGATTTGCTCGGCATAGATTTTGTAGTACGGTCGAGTTGTCGGAACTTCGGCGATCGAGTCAGGAACGTTGTTCGACACGACCGCAGGTTGCGGCGAGGCAGGGTCACGGTGATTCGAGACTTCTCACCACGGGTACGCGGTGAGTTCATCCGGCCCCGCCTCCCCGGCAATCGAGGGGGCACCCAATGCCTCGAAGTTCCGCCGGCAGGTAGTAGCGAAAGAGAGGACCGAGAATGTCGAAGTTCACCGTGCCAGGTCTTTCCGACGATCAGGGCGCGCGAGTCGCCGACATACTTCAGAAGCGGCTCAGCGCATACAACGATCTGCATCTGACGCTCAAGCACATTCACTGGAATGTGGTGGGTCCGAATTTCATCGGCGTGCACGAGATGATCGACCCGCAGGTCGAGTTGGTGCGGGGCTACGCGGACGCCGTCGCCGAACGCATCGCCGCGCTGGGGAATTCGCCCGACGGCACCCCGGCCGCGATCGCCCGCGACCGCACCTGGGACGACTACTCGGTGAAGCGGGACACGGCGCAGGCGCATCTCGGTGCCCTCGACCTCGTCTACAGCGGCGTCGTCGGAGACAACCGCAAGGCGATCGCTGAGACGGGCGACCTCGACCCGATCACCGAGGACCTTCTCATCGGGCAAACCGGCGAACTCGAGAAGTTCCAGTGGTTCGTCCGCGCCCATCTCGAGAACTCCGGCGGCAGCCTCTCGAACAACGGCGCGCACTCCGAGAAGCAGGCAGCCGCGCAAGCGCGGTGAGCACGGTCGATCTCCCGTCCACAACGAAAGGTGACGAACATGGCTGACAACAACAGCGGTCCGGCAGAGGCCGTCAAGGGCGTCGTCGAAGACGTCAAGGGTAAAGCGAAGGAAGCCGCGGGTGCGGTGTCCGGCCAGGACGATCTCACCCGCGAGGGCAAGGCGCAGCAGGACAAGGCCGCCGCCCAACGCGAGGCCGCCGCAAAGGAAGCCGAAGCCGAGAAGGCCCGCGGCAAGGCCGAAGCGCAGGAAGCACGCCAGCGCGCCGAACAGTGAGACGGTGCGGGCCGGATCACGACCGGCCCGCACCGAGCGTCTCTTCTCCGAGCGGAATCGGCAATCGCCGGTCACCACTCTCCCCCGAAAGGACTGATACGTGCTAGGACTGGGAATTCTGGGCTGGATCATCATCGGCGGCCTCGCCGGGTGGATCGGCAGCAAGATCATGAAGACCGACGCCCAGATGGGCATCATCCTCAACATCGTCGTCGGAATCGTCGGCGGTCTCCTCGGCGGCTTCATCCTCCGCCTCTTCGGCACCGACGTCGAGGGCGGCGGTCTCTGGTTCAGCTTCTTCACCTGCCTCCTCGGTGCGGTGATACTCCTGTTCCTGGTCAAGCTCGTGACCGGGCGAAGCACGGCCGGGCGACGCTAGTCCCCCGCACTCCGGAACCGGGCCTGCCCATCTCACGATGGGCAGGCCCGGTTTCGTCGCGTATTCCACACGAAATCGTGGCCTCGACGCCGGCGGTGGGGTACTCGTGGGGGATGGACAGTCGAGGACCGGCTCGGGACGATGCGAACTGGAACTTCCGCGCCCGGCACGAGACCGAGACTCAACGACTCGACCGGAACTGGAGCGGCCTTCTCCAGGAACTGCGCGTCGTGCAGACCGGGGTGCAACTACTCACCGGCTTCCTGTTGACGTTGCCGTTCCAGCAACGGTTCGAGGACCTCTCGGACAGTGAGGTTGCCATCTATCTGGCGACCGTCGCACTGTCGGTGACGTCGACCATGCTCCTGGTGGCCCCGGCCGGCCTGCACCGCATGCTCTTCCGTCGGCACGCGCTCCCGGATCTCGTGTCCGCATCGCATCGCCTCGCGATCTGTGGCATCGCCACCCTCGCGCTGGCGCTGATCGGTGTGGTGGCGTTGATCTTCAGCTTCGTGATCTCACCCATCGCCGGAGTTGTCGCCGCCGCGGTGGCCCTCGCGATGTTTTGCGGACTCTGGGTCTTCGCCGCGATCCTGCGGTCGCGGCATCGCTCGACCGACGGCGATTCCGCCGATCGATGAGCACGGCGGGAGTGCGCCGCCCTGTTTCGCCCGGAACGCTCCCGGGTAGGCGGTGCGGAGACGAGGAAGGAGCACGGACATGACCGATATCCATCGCGGCGATACCCCGCGGGTCCAGCCGCCCGGCGCTGCACACGATCTCGACGATCTGTCGACGGTCCAACTCGTCGAACGACTCACCGATCAGGTGACGGGACTCGTACGGACCGAGATGACCCATGCCCTCACCGAAGTGAAAGACAAGGGAACGCGCTTCGGGATCGGAGCGGGTGTCTCCGGAGCGGGCGTGCTGCTCCTGCTGTCCGGATTCGGGGCCCTCGTCGCCACCGCAATTCTGGGATTGGCGACGGCACTCGATCCGTGGCTGGCCGCGTTGATCGTGGCCGCCGTACTGATCGTGGTGGGCAGCGTCGTGGCGGCGGTCGGAGCCCGCCGCGCCAAGAACGCGCTGCCGCCTGTACCCGCGCGGACGGCGAACAGCGTGCGCGCCGACGTCGACACCGTCAAGGAAGGCCTTCGATGACCGACCCCCAGCCCGAACCGGAACACTCGGTCGCCGAACAACGAGCCGCGCTCGCATCCACTGTGGATGCGCTGCACCGCAAAGTGGACGTGCCCGCACGCGCGAAAGCCGGCGCGCGCCACGAACTCGACAGGGTCCGGCAGCAACCCCGCGGGGTCGCGGCCGCCGGACTCGTGACCGCATTCGTCGTTGCCTACTTCGCCGTGCGACAACGCCGTCGGCACCGCCACTGAAGGAGAGCAAAAACATGACCAAGGACACTCACGGAGAGACGGACGAGCCCAGGAGTGGCCGTCCCGGTCCCGTCGATCACGGCAAGAACGGCGGCATGGCCACGCGAGAGAACGCGCCCGAGTTGGCGGAGGACTCCGCCGACACCGAGACAGAGACCGACTGATGAAACTCAGATCACCACTCGCGCACAGGAGGACTGTAGTGACGTATCAGCCGGACAACGGACCCAGCCGCGAATTGAACTCCGAGCATCACCCCCAGGACGATGCGCACACCATGCGCAATCACGCCGGTGAGGCGATCACCGACAGCCGGAACTGGCCGGGATACATCCTGATCGCCGCCGGAATCGCCGTGCTCGGTCTGACACTGGTCGCGGCCGGCTACGGATTCGAGGGCTGGGCACTGATCGGTGGCATCGCCTGCGTCCTGTGCCTCGTCGTCGGCACGGGTCTCGTTCTCCTCGAACGGCGGCGCGTCAAGGCCCTCGAAGGCAGGGAACTGACCGATCAGGAAGGGCATTGACAGATCCGAAGGTGGACCTTCACCAGTACCTCCAAGCCGCCCGCGACGCTCTGCTGTGGAAGCTTGACGGGCTGTCCGAATACGACATCCGTCGGCCGATGACCCCGACCGGCACGAACCTGCTGGGGTTGGTCAAACACCTGACGGGCGTCGAGATCGGCTACTTCGGCGAGACCTTCGGCCGATCCGTCGAATACCCACCGTGGGTGACCGGCGCCGCCGAAGACAACGTGGACATGTGGGCGACCCCCGGCGAGTCACGCGAGTACATCGTCGGGCAGTACCGGACAGCGTGGGCGCACGCCGACCACACCATCCGGGCTCTACCCCTCGACGCGCCCGGCCGGGTACCGCACTGGCCGGGCGACCGCCGCGACGTCACCCTGCACCGGATTCTCGTGCACGTGATCGCCGAAACCCACCGGCACGCAGGGCACGCCGACATCGTCCGCGAACTCGTCGACGGCACGGTCGGCATGCGCGCGGACAACACCAACGTGCCCGCAGAAGACCGGATGTGGTGGGAGACCTACCGGACCCGTCTCGAACGTGCCGCACGCGAAGCCGGCCAGGGCTGATCGGGCGTCACCCGGCCGCCGGTTGAAGCGTCGTCGTGGTGACGACCGGCGTGGTGGTCGTCGGTGACTCCGATTCAGTGGTCGTGGTGGGTTCCGCCGCGGTGGTAGTCACCACGGATGTGTCCGGTGTTCCGGCGACGGCCTGAGGCGCCGACACCGAGGTCGTGGTTTCTGCGGCCACTTCCACAGCCGTCGTGGGTTCCGGTGACGTCGTCGTCGCGACCGTCGTCGTGGGGGTCGGCGAACTGCTGGTCGTGGTGGTCGCGCTGACCGGGTTGCCCGCCAACTGAGCCTTTTTCGCGCTGTCCGTGGTGGTGGGTGCGACCCGAGCCGCTTCCGTTTCCGTTTCCTTCGTGGAGGCAGAGGCAAGTTTCGCGGTCGACGCTTCCGCCGCGGCCGCGCGCGACTCGCCCTTCTCCGCCTCCTGCGCCAGGTGGGTCAACCACGCTGCGGCGTACTGGGCAGAAGTCAGCGGTTTCCCGCTGCCGGCATTCGCATCACGCCAGTAGTCGAAGTGATGGCCGGTCCCCTCCCCCAGCGTCTGCTGATACGGGTCGCTCATCGCCACCTGGATCGTGTTCTGATTGTCCGCGATGAACCCGATGATCTCGTTCCGCACCTTCGCAGGCAGGTAGACCAGGTCGACCGCCTGATTCGACGAGATCGGACCAGTTGACGTGTCCGATTGCGCCGCACCGCTATCGGGCTTGTACGCCGGATCCGACACCTTGATCA
Organism: Rhodococcus jostii RHA1; assembly: GCF_000014565.1. Classification (NCBI taxonomy): domain Bacteria; kingdom Bacillati; phylum Actinomycetota; class Actinomycetes; order Mycobacteriales; family Nocardiaceae; genus Rhodococcus; species Rhodococcus jostii. Next base: position 110,185 of record NC_008268.1, read on the forward strand.
GAACGTCGAGGAACGTCTCGTCGGACTGCATCCAATCGCCTTGCGACTGGATGTCCGCGAACGCGGCGAGGGCGATCTGCCCGAGCACCACCGCGAGATCCTGTCCCGTCGCAGGGGTCAGCCCATCCTTCTGCAGCGAGTCGACGTTCAGTTGCCGTCCCACGTTGATCGCGAGCTGCAGTAGCGCAATGTTCTCGGGTGCGGAGCAGGTCAGGTCGCCTTCCGAGCAGAACGATGCCACCTTCCCGTCCAGGGCACCGAAGCTGCCCGACGTGCCGGGCAACGCTCCCCGCCCGGACGTGCCCTTCTGCCCCGACTGGTAGGCAAGGTCGAAGCCGTCGGGATTGCGGAATTCGTTCTCCGAACCGGGAAATGGCCCTCCCCCGAGGTTGCGGCCGGCATCCGCCAGGATGACCACACCGACCACGGCCGCCGGATCGAGGATGTCGTACGAGCCGTCCCGGCCGTCCTGGTTGCCGACCTCCATCGCAACCCGCCGTGCCACATCGGCGCCCTCGCTGTAGCCGACGATCGAGAACTTCGTGTCCGGGCACGACGCGTGAATCGACCGCATCACGGTCTCGGTGTTGTCGACGCCGGCGTTCACGGCGTCCTCGTACGAGTTCATGTTGGCCGGATACTCGATGTAGACCGCGGCATAGGACCCACCACCGACGGATTGCTGCGGCGCATTCACCACCTCGTCGATCCATGGACTGCTGTAGTCGCTGGAGTACGACGCGGGAAGCCGTGTGCCATCGGGTGCCACGAGCATTCGGGTCCCGTCGCGCGGGGTGTCACCGCGGCCGGCGACGGCGATGCTGACCATGTCGTAGCACGCGTCCGAGGCCGCCGCCGTCAAGGCAGTCGCCGTCGTGGCCGGTGAACCCGGATTCGACCACGGAGTCGCGAGCAGCGCCGCCAGCCCCAACGCGCCGGGCGCGATCAGACTGCCTGCGATCCTTCGTCGATGCGCGACCTTGCGTGCCGAAACGCGACGTTCCATGGTCTACCCCATCCGTTCGTAGCCCGTGTCGAAAACCCGAGTAGGTGTCAACGCGTTAACAGACAAGTCGCACATTGCAGCAACGGCGTTACACGTCCGCCTCGGAAGGCGTCGTTCACGAGGCGCGGAGGTGTGTGATCAGAAGGGTCTCGACCGCCGAATCTCGGGCCGCGGCCGGGTCCGAGCACAACCGGCGGTCGACGATCGCCCGATCCGCGGCCGACAGACACGCTGTCTCCCGCACCAGCAAGGTGGCTCGCCATTCGTTCAGCCGACCGGTTTGCAGCAGAGCCAGGGTGTGCGGCATCTCGCGCACCAGCGCCTGCGCGAATCTGCGACGCGATACCCCGGTCCCGCTCCACCTGCGGTAAACCCCGCAGCCTTTTGCTCCGCGCGAGTACGGGTGGCGACGTCGTCGGTGATCACCGCCTGCGCCGCGTACCCGACCGACTTCAACCCCTCTGCGCTCAAGTGGTCGTTGCCGTTCTGGCAGAATTGATCGGACGTCGCGAGTCTTGCGACGTCGGTTCACGCCGCGTTGGTGCACGTCGGGAGGCGAACAATGCCGAATGGTCCTTCGGAGATGACGCATACCGGAGGCGACGCGCCCAGTGCCGTCTTCGCGAGGCTGGCCGAGATGGTCTACGACGGCGACGACTTCACTCAGGTCTACCAGGCCATCTGCGATGCCGCTGCCACTTTGGTTCCCGGGTGTGCCCACGCCAGCCTCATGCTGAAGGAGAACGATCGCCACGTCACCGTGGCCGCGAGCGATGACATCGCAGCCCAGGTCGACGCGCTCGAGCGAGCCGAGCAGGAAGGGCCCTGCCTCGATGCGATCGAGAACGACGCACCGCAGGTCGAGAGCGAGCTCGCCCGTTCGACGCAGTGGCCGCGCCTTGCCCGTCGGGCCATTGCCGAAACCCCGGTCCGGGGCGCTGCCGGTTTCCGGCTCATGATCCGTGGACGCAAGGTCGGCGCCCTCAATCTGTTCTCGGACAACGCCGGAGAATTCACCGACAAATCGATCGATCAGGCGATTCTGATCACGGCCTTCGCGGCGGTGACGCTGACAGCGCTCCACGAACATCAGGAAGCACAGACCTTGCGTGAGGGCCTGGCCAGCAACCGCGAGATCGGAAAAGCGATCGGACTGTTGATGGCCTTCCACGACATCTCCGAAGGAAGAGCATTCGACTTGCTGCGCAAGACGTCGCAGGACATGAACATCAAGCTCACGGGTGTCGCACGGGAAGTCATCGCGCATCACAATTCGAAGTTCGACTGACGAGACCTCCCCGCTCGACCACGTTGGCAATCGGTTGATGCCCATCTGCTGTAGACGTAATGTTTATCGCGCGTAGTTGAGAACACAGCCGCAGATTGTCCGGGGGCCGCAGCGGTGCGCGGTGGACAGATATTGTGTGCGCTCCCACTGCGGTCTCGGTGCCGTTGCGCTCCTTGCGGCGCACGGACTCGCACAGAGTGCCCGCGATCGGAGGGTCATGAAACTATTACGCACGTCGTTCCGGGTCACTCCCCGCACCGCGCGGGCCACCCGCCACCGCACTCGGAATGCGCACACCAATAATAGTCGAGTGCGGATGGCCGTCGAATTCGCGCCGGACGCCACTGTGGGACGAATTTCCGGCGACATCGACGTGCTCGCCGCACCTTCGTTCGCGCTCGCCCTCGCGCACCTGATCGACAGGACCTCGTCACGCATCATCGTCGACATGACCGCAGTCGACTTCGTCGGAACCTCGGGATTGTCGATACTGTCCGAGTTTGCGGAATCTGCTCGGCGGCAGCACATTACCTGGGCGCTGGCGGGCAATCGAGCGGTGCTCCGGCCCGTCGAGGCCATCGGCCTCGACGCGATGATCCCCACGTGCCGCACGGTTCGCGACGCCTTCGACACGGTGGAGAAGATCGCACACGGCTGATCGGGAGTCGACATGTCCGGGAGGCAGCCTCCTCGTGGGCATCCGACGGCAAGCGTCGCGGAGACCGTGCGTGTGCTTCTCGACACGGCCGGTCCGACGTACGTGTCCGAGTCGCACGTGACCTTGAAGGACACCCCGACGTTTCTTTTTCAACTGCTGTCGCCGGCACACCGTCGCACGAGCATCTCCGCACTCGGCAGAGCAGGTTACGTGCGCTATGACGGGAGCACGGCTACCCGGCTGCACGCCGCCGCGGTTCGAGTCGACGACGAGTACGGCGGTGACCTGCGCCGGCCGGCCCGCGCCTGTGATCAGGAGACCTCCGCCACTTCGTGAGGAAGTGCGCGCCGATACGTGCTGAGAGCCGGCGCCGGCACTACTACTCCGCTCGGACTGCCTTCGACTCGCGCTCGTCGTCCTCGCGGAACATTGCTTCGATGCGGTTCTTGATCTCGACCGTGCTCATCGAGCCACGGGAGGGGGCAGCGAAGCCGCGATTACGGGCTGAGGTGGGCCTGGAGAAGGTGTTCATGTGAAGTGCTTTCTGTCTTCTGCGCCGGCGAGTGCCGCGTGGTGGTCGAAGGGTGCGTCCGCGAGGTGGACGGTTAGATCAGGAGCGCGGCGAGTACTACAGCGGCGAGCACTGACACGGAGGTGGCGACGGCGACGAGGACGGATCCCGTCACGACGGCGGCCGGCGCAGTTGCGGTTGCCGCCGAGACAGAGGCGATGTATGCGATCGGACGGAGCGTGTGGCGGTGCGGCGGCTCCTCGGCAGAGGGCGGCGACATTGTGCGCTGGTCGTCCTGGTGCACCGTGGTGCGGGTCATGTGTTGGCGTACCCCGTCGTAGGAGCTGAGTGACGTGAGTCACAAACTTACGAGTATGTTGTACATCACAACAAGCCCCACGCGCCAGTCGGTGCTATCTGCACCATGTGCAGGCCGAAGGGATCATCGTCGAACGGTGGAGCAGTTGACCGTCCGTCACGGAAAGCGACGATCGAGAAAATCCGTGCAGGGATGTCGAGAAGCCGCGCGCGGCTTCGTCCCCGGAGTGAACACGGCCAGAATGGGCCGTACCGCACCAAGGAGAGCACGATGGCCAAGTACCTGCTGCTCGGGCACTACCGGGGCGCGCCCGCATCGGTCAACGACGTGGCCATGGACCAGTGGACGCCGGAGGAGATCTCCGCCTACGTGCAGTACATGAACGACTTCGCCGCTCGGCTCGAAAGCACCGGCGAGTTCGTCGACAGTCAGGCACTCTCCCCGGAGGGCACGTTCGTCCGCTACGACGGCGAGGGACGACCGCCGATCACCGACGGCCCGTTCGCGGAGACCAAGGACCTGATCGCCGGCTGGATGGTGATCGACGTCGAGACCCACGAGCGGGCACTCGAGCTGGCCGGCGAGCTGTCCGCGGCCCCGGGTGCGGATGGTAAACCGATCCACGAATGGCTCGGGGTGCGCCCATTCCTGGCCGTCTCTCCCACCGCTACGGAGTGATGCACGGTGGACGACGCCCTTCTGCGGACCCTCACCCCCACCGTGATCGGCGTCCTCGTCCGTCGCGGGGCAGACTTCGCGGCGGCCGAGGACGCCGTGCAGGACGCTCTGATCGAGGCCGTGCGCGCGTGGCCGGACGACCCACCGCGCGACCCCAGGGGCTGGCTGGTCACCGTGGCCTGGCGCAAGTTCCTCGACGCCACCCGCTCCGATTCCTCGCGGCGGTACCGCGAGGCACGCGTCGATGCCGAGCCCTCCCCCGAACCTGGCGAGGCGGTGGACGACACACTCCAGCTGTACTTCCTGTGCGCGCACCCATCGCTGACACCTGCCTCGGCTGTCGCGCTCACGCTGCGCGCGGTCAGCGGCCTGACCACGCGTCAGATCGCGCAGGCCTACCTCGTGCCCGAGTCGACGATGGCCCAACGGATAAGCAGGGCCAAGCGGACCGTCTCGGACGTGCGGTTCAACCAGCCCGGAGACGTCGCCACGGTGTTGCGCGTGCTCTACCTGGTCTACAACGAGGGCTACGGCGGCAGTATCGATCTCGCCGCCGAGGCGATCCGGCTCACTCGCCAGCTGGCGGCCAAGACCGACCACGAGGAGGTCGCGGGCCTGCTCGCGCTCATGCTGCTCCACCACGCACGGCGCCCGGCGCGGACCCGCACCGACGGCAGCCTCGTGCCTCTTGCCGAGCAGGACCGCAGTCTGTGGGACACCCGCCTGATCGCCGAGGGCGTCGTCGTGCTCCAGTCGGCCCTCGACCGCGACCGACTGGGCGAGTTCCAGGCCCAAGCCGCCATCGCTGCGCTCCATGCCGACGCCCGGACGTCCGCGGAGACCGACTGGGTGCAGATCGTCGAGTGGTACGACGAACTGGTGCGCCTCACCGACAGCCCGGTGGCCCGCCTCAACCGGGCCGTCGCCGTCGGAGAGGCAGACGGCGCGAGGGCGGGCTTGGCCGCCCTGTCGGGGCTCGACCCCACCCTTCCCCGGTACTCCGCGGCCGCGGCGTACCTACATGAGCGTGACGGGGACCCGGTCACCGCAGCACAGCTCTACGCCGAAGCTGCCCGGTCGGCGCCCAACCTCCCCGAACGGGACCACCTCACGCGACAGGCCGCTCGGCTCAACGCTCAGCTGCGCAGTTGAGCAGCGACCACGCCACCGCTTAATAGCCGGTTAGGGGGTGATTGGTTCAAGAAAGGATCGGTGCTGGTTGTGGTGAGGACGGTTGGTTGATGCTGTGGCGACCCGCTTAATTCGGTAAATCACCGTGTTCCGTCACGGCCCGATTCAAGTATCGGCGATGGAACACTATCAAGGCCGATGACGGGATGGCTACATACGCGATTCCTGCTCACTGCCGACCGCTATTCGACTGACGACTGCCGGGCGTGCGGCTCCACTCCCCCTGGCCGCTCGGCCGGCCCCGCAGCGTCCTCTCCCCTAGGGGCACGGCCGGAGTACGCCGGAAACGGGCCTTTGACGGGTAGCTGCCGACGATGAGAGTCACAGCAGGCTCCGTCATCGACGGTGATTGCCGCAGACGAGTTCCGGGGTGGTGGTCCATCCATGGTGTTCGAGCCAGTCCAGGATGGGTTGTGGCGGTTGGGTACTGGCCGGGTCTATGCCGGTGACCAGTGGTCCGTCGCCGCAGCGGGAGCAGCTGATTACCAGGACGTGGTCGTGGGGCTGGCATCGGGCGCAGTGGTGTTGCTCGCGGACCCGGCGACGGCGCTCGTCGAGTTGCAGCCAGATGGTGGCCAGGTCGTCACGGTGCGGAATGGCCTCGCTGCGGGTGGCAGGACGATGCCCGCACGTGGGACACACCAACGTGCCGCGTTCGGCGCGTGGTTGTCCCGCAGAAACGGTGGAGGCGGAGCCTGTTCGGATGCCGCCGGTACTCGCGGTGGCCGCGGTGACGGGATCGGTTTCCCGCGGCGGGAGGTGTCGGTACAGAGTCGAGCGGGTCAGCCCGGTCTGGGCGGTGATCTCGGCGACGGTGGCGCCACCCTCGCGGAGTTGGGTGGCGTAGGCGAGCTGGGCGTCGGTGACCACGCTCGGCCGGCCGGTGCGGCGCCCCTTGGCGGTGGCCACGGTGCGGGCGTGGGCGGCCCGCTCGACCGCGTAGGTGCGTTCCATCTGCCCGAACAGCGCCAGCAGCACCACCGCCAGCTGCCCCATCGGATCGTCCGGGTTCGTGGAGTCGATACGGATCGGGTCCGCCAGGTTCCGGAACCCGATGCCGCGCTGGTGCAGGTCGTGGATCAGGTTCAGCGTGTCGCGCACGGTGCGGCCGAGCCGGTCGAGGGTGTGCACCACGATGACATCGCCCGGCCGGGCGTAGCCGAGCAGCGCCTGCAGCCCGGGCCGGTCGGTGGTGGTCCCGGACTTCTTGTCCACGTAGATGTTCGCCTGCTCGATTCCGGCCTTGGTGAGCGCGTCGATCTGTCGATCGAGGTCCTGCTTGCTCGTCGACACCCGCGCGTACCCCAGCTCCACGGATTGAGCGTACCGAAAGTCATGACTGCACGGCTGTTGTGACACGGAATTGTGGAATTAACTTTTGGGATGCTCTGACCAGGCGCTTTGCAGGGATGCTTCGGCGGGTGGGTGACCGTCTCATTTCCTTGGATGTGGGACGACGAGGCAGGGACGCGGCTGACTCGTCCCCACGTACTGCACGTGAAGTACACGGCAAGAAGCCCGCTACCAAAAACCTCCTGTAGCGGGCTTCTTGTCGATATTGGATGCTGCCGAAGCCGATCACCTGACGTGTTCTGGGTAAGGGGCTGGTGGCAAAAATTCTGGGCGAATGAACCTGATCAGGTCAGGTGTGTCCCAGTCGGACCTGTGTACGTGCGCGCGTGTGGGGTAGCTGATCCATTCACATGCCCAGACAAGGCCGATGCGGTGGACTATCGGGTCCGGTTGATCGTCGACTGTGACCGTGACCTGCACTTCTGGGTCGGCGTAGCCGTACATAGCCCACCACGATGGCCGGTCTAGATCTCCAGGAGGTGCCTCCTCGAATCCGACCACCTGTCGTTCGGTGAACGGTGGGTGCCAGATCGAGCCAATAGTGTCCGGCCGGGCTTCTAGCCGCGGCAGGTCTTCCTCCCGCGCTACGTAACTCATCCCGTCTTCACGCCACTGAACCACTACGCGTGACTTCTCAAGGACGAGAGTCGTGATATTCATCTCCCGTTCTCCTCAGTTCAGGTCATTGCGTGGTGCGGGTCGTGTGCTCACCATTTCCAGTCTCCCCCCACGGGGTTACCTGGTAGCTGATCGGCTCCCATGAATCTGTAAATGTCGTTCGGGTCGTCGTCGTCGTAGTGCGCAACGGGGCTGCGTACGTAAAAGTACCAGTAGCCTGGCCATTCGCTGAATTCTACCGATATCTGTACGACGTAGTTATGGTCACGCATCCGTCGGTCTTCGAGTTCCATACCTGAGGGATTCGGCAAGCCGACGGCGCGTCCCGTCATGTGCGGTCCCGGCGCGAACTGCGGCTGGGTGGAATGAATGAGGGATCCACCATTCGCAACTCCGACGGCACCATTCTGAAGCGCACCAGCAAATACGACGCGTCCCATAACGGCATCGTTCGAGCTGACGGTTGCCCGTGTGATCTGAGTGTAGGGACCGGCTAGCTTCCATTCCACGACTACGGAGCCGTTGCCTATGATCTGCGGACCCGCGCCGAACACAACGTCGCCTTGATAGTCAGCGCGGAAGTCGTCATAGACATTCCAGCAACCGCCGAAGTTGACGTCGCAATATTCACCCGGACCGTTGAACTGGGGAGGTGCCGGAAGAGCCGCAGCTGCACCACCTGCTTTTGTGCATGTCCACGCACCGACGCGAGACCCCAGCGGTGCGGCACATTGGGCGGCCGCGGGTGCCTGCATGTAGTCCTTATATGCGGCATCTGCTGCAACCCGCTTCGGTGAGTACAGGATGCCATTCTGGAATTGTTGTTGTCGCGCAATATCTTGCAGTGTTACTTCGTCGGCAGTGGGGTAGCCGTACGCTCCAGTTTCGTAACCTGAAGCGGTCCATTGATCGAGGATTCCGCTCACTACTGGGTGGGCTCCATGGGAGGGGTGCCAGTAGAGGACGCCGCGTTCGAAGCGGTTCATCCGGCCCTGCCCGTCGGGTAGGACGATCTCATCAGAGAGTGGGTACCCGAGGAGGCTGCCTGGCCGTTCGGCATTGACGGTGTTCCATTTGTCGCGGATCGCGCCACGGATGGCCCATGCCTCGTTGAGTTTCCAATAGATGGCGGCGGTGTTCTGGAACTCTTGGCGGCGGCCCAGACCGTCTGGGTTGACGATCTCGTCGGTCGTCGGATACCCGAGGGGCCCAGTTTCCCAGTTGTTCCGTTGCCAGGCCGCGAAGAAGTGGTTCACCACCGGGTGGGCGCCACTGGCGGCGGACCAGTAGATCGGTCCGTTGACGAATACGGATCTGCGTCCAAATCCGTCGGGGTTCGTGAGTTCGTTGGTGGTGGGAAAGCCCAGGAAGCTGAACTGTGCGCCGAGTGAGTTGTATTTGTCGCGGATGGCACCGCAGACCTGGAAGTCCGACGGCCAGTACACCTGGCAGCCGGGGGCCACCGCGGCCCGGAGGCCGCTAGCTTGTTTCTGTAGCTCCGCTTCCTTCATCTCGGCCTTGTCGGCGTCTTCCTTTGTGAACCCTTCGGGCAGCTCTTCTCGATCCGAACGCATCTTGCCCGGGACAATGGTCGCGTTGGGGTTCTCGGTCGGTAACCCTGTGTAAGGGATCTTCTTCCCATTTGCAGGGGCTGAGCTGGGGGTGGTGGATTCGCTCGGTGTCGTTGTCGGCGCACTACTGTCGGTTTGGGCGCTCCCCGATGGCGCCGGCGTTGTTACGTCGGGTGCGGCAGAGGCCTCTGGCGTCGACTCGACGGCGGGTACCGTTCCCGACGGGGATGCCGGCGGCGACGAAGGAACAGTGCTGCTCGGGGTTACACGCTCCGCAGTGGTCTCCGTGGGCGTCGGCGATGTCGGTGTGGTGGTGGTCGTGCTCGGTGTGGGTGTCGGTGTGGTGGTGGGTTGCGCTGCGGCGATCCCTCCGCCGGTCGCGAACAATACCGACGCTAACGATGCGAGGATCAACGTTTTTGCTGGTGAAGCCCGCTTCGGGCGCGGCAAATTCAGGTACTTCGTCACTCTGGCCATCTGACATCCGGTTCCTGTGAGGGGACTTTCGGTCAGCGGCGGGCCCACTCGCTGAAAAGCAACCTATGCGACGAACCCCCAGGAATCTCTCAGGAAGGCAAGCGCCGATCCGGTTACACATGCAAGTCCGGCCGGTGATGTTGCGCTGACCTGGACGTTTGACCGGCACAGGAACGACGGAGGGTCGATGTGCGCGGGCGTGTCGCGATGAAACAGGGAGTTGCCCTGTTTTGCAAGGAGTTTCGGACTTCATGTAGCACTGCAAGGGAGTGCATTTCGCATCAGGGCTGCCGCCGAGGAGGAGTGGGGACTATGCGTGGTCGTCTTGGGGGGAGGGCTGAGTTCGTGGATTCAGGTGTGGTCCGGGATGCCGGTTGTAGGGTGCGAGAATGGAACTGGTCCCGCAACCACCACCTGATGACGATGAGTTCGTGTACGAGCTGACCGAGCGGCAGCGTCGCGCGATCATGGCCACTGCCGCCGTCTTGGCGGCCACGGCGTACGGCGACACCGAGGCCCTGGGCGATCAGGTGATCGAGTCCGAGGACCACGGATCACTACTCGCTGCGCTGCCGCCCTGCACCTGGGGACAGGACGCATCGTGGAGGCGGCAGATGGCGCGGGCGTTCGACGACCTCGCCGGCGATATCACCGCCGGGACGGACCCAGAGCCGACCTGCACCGGGGAGGAAATGGCGTTGCACATCATTTTGACCCGCGCGAGCAGCGATCACCTCGCCGGTCACCTCGACCAGATGCTGGCCAAGGCGCCGGCACACGACAATGACACCGACTGGGCGGCGCCCACCAGTTTCTTATTCCAGGACCATGATGTGCTGACTCTGTACGACGAGGACGGCGTCCCGGTCCGCGATGGGGTGAACCTCGAACCCGAGGACTGGTTTCTGCCCTTCGGCGATGCCGTCGCCCGGGACCCGGGCCGCGGTTTCCGGTTCTGACCGCGTCCGAACAGCGTCGAAGGCATCAGCTCTGCGTCGGGCCGCGGGTGCAGTTGGTGTTCGGGAGATGCCGGGCGCCCGGCACCGGTGCCCGGGTCGACGGCACTCGTGCGGTCAAGCCGGGGCGGCCCGGAACAGCACCCGAGGCTCGAGGTCGAGTCGGGTGGTCGGGGTCTGCTCCGGTGGGGTGAGGTTGATGACCCAGTTCCCGAAGCGGCGCACCGTGTGCGTGATGTAGGGGGCGATGGTGGCCAGATCGTCCGGGTCGACCGGTTCGCCGTCAGCGGCGATCTCGTTGGCGGCGTCGGTGATGTCGCAGGCGGTGGAGTATATGACGCAGTTGGCGATCAGTTCGTTGAACTTGATCGCCTTCTCCTGGTGGTCGGGGTCGTTGTGGCCGATGAGTTTGCCGCCGAACATCAGCCAGTCGGCGAAGCCGTGGAACGCCTCATTGCGGTTGGTGATCGCGGTGATCTGTTCCCGCAGCTGCGGTTCGGACAGGTACCGCAGCAGGGTGATGGTGCGTATGACCCTGCCGAGTTCGCGGAACGCCCGGTATAGGCGGTTCCTGCGGGAGTGGTTGCCCAGGCGGCGCAGCAGGGTCACCGACGACAGGCGGCCCTCCCGGATGGAGATGGTGGTGCGCAGTAGGTCTTCCCAGTGGGTTTCGATCAGATCCCAGTCGATGCTCTCGTCGCCGAAGAGCCGGTCGATGTGCTGGTAGCGGGACCGTGGGTCGGGGCGGTAGAAGGTGAGGTCGTGCCAGTTGCGGATCCGTGGGAGCAGATCGAAACCCAGCAGCGTCGCGAGCCCGAACACCGGCAACGACTGGCCCTGGGTGTCGGCGTGCACGGTGTCGGGTTGGATGTCGGAGTCGTTGCGCAGCAATCCCTCGACGATGTACACCGCCTCCCACACCCCGCACGGGATGAAGTGGCTGAACAGGGCGATGTAGGTGTTGGAGATGTGCCGGTAGGCGATTCCGCCGTAACCGCCGTAGCGGATGTGGGATTCGGCGAGCAGGTTGTTCTCCCAGGTCTCGACCTGCGTCCCATCCGCCGCGGCGACCTTCCCGTCGCCCCACATGCCGGCCACATCCAGCCGGTGGAACGCGTTGACCACCACCGTGGACGCTTGGTCGATTTTGGTGGCGGTGGTGTGCTTGTTTCCGGCCAGCGACAGCTCGTGCACGCTGACCTGCCCGCGCATGTGCGCGGCGACCTGACTGGGCCCGAGCAGGGTGCCGTGAGCGAACACGGTCAGCACGTACCGTCCGAGGGCGTCCCGGATTTTCGGGTCCGAACCCGACGCGGGGCCGAAGTGACGGTGCCAGCAAAGCAGGAACGCGGTGCGGGTGAGAATGTCGAGCAGTGCGCGGTGCGGGAGCCGGTCGTGGATGGCCCGCTCCAGCGCCAGCGCCTCCGGGCACCGGTCGGCGCCCTTGCGGCGGCGCAGCACCGGCCGCCCGTCCTCGAGCATCAGGTCGGTGTTGCCGGGGTAGCCGGCGTCCACCGCCGCGGCGGTGGCAGTCAGTTTCTCCCGGTAGAACGCGGTCAACGCGCTCGCCTCGGCCGGGATGCCGGCCTGAGCGCAAAACGCCGGAACCAGCGGTGCGCACTCGTCCCAGGACATCAACTGAGCGTGCAGGTTCGCGAACGAGTCCGACCCGGCCACCGCGACGTCCCCGGAACGGAGCTCGGCGGCCAGCGCGGAGAACACGCACACCTCGAGATGTCGCCGCACGAGCAACCCCGGCCGGTCCCTGTCCCGCAGGATCTTGCGCCACGCCGCCGACGCGAACACCCCGACGTCGATGGTCAGCGTCACCGTCGAGGGGGCACCGTCCGCCCCGGGCTGTTCTACGGTGACATGCTCGGGGATGAGGTTGGCGCGGGTGTTGCGGTGCGCGCGCAGGAATTCCACCGCGTCGAGCACGCTGCGATCGGCGCTGGTCGCTTCGAGCTCGAGGCAGTCCAGCAGGGTGAACAGCGCCGACCGGTGTGAGCGGTAATGCCGCTCGAGCAGCGGCAGATAGTTGTTGCCGTGATGGGCGGTGACCGCCTCATGGGCGCCCACGAGGGCGTCCATGCCGCCAGCCCGGGCCAACGTCTTCAGCACCAGCCGTCCGGCCTGCTCGGCCACCGCCTCCATTGGCCGGGCCGAGGCGGCACCGGCGTCCGCGGACTCACCGGGGCGGATGTCCGGGCGGCCATCGCCGGTGGTGGGGTCGAGGGCTTCGCGCACCGCGGTCAGCACGTCGCCGAATACGCCGAGTAGTCGTTCGGATTCGGCGCGGTGCTCCTCGCGCAGTGCCTCGAGGTGCTCGCGGCCCTTCTTGTGGAGGGCGGCCATGCGTTTGCAGAACATGGTCACCACCTCGTCGCGCGCCCCGGCGCGGGCGGTGTGCAGAAGGCTGGCGACCAGGGTGATCCGCTTGTCCTCGCCGACCTTGCGCAGATCGGCCACGTCGGTCACCTTCGCCTCACCGGCGAAGTGTGCGACCTTGCCCGGCGGGACATCGGCGAGCCATACCTCTGTCGGCCCCAGATCGTCAAGTTGTCGCAGGTAGTCAAGGCGAGCCTTGAATTTACCGAGCGAGGCGGCCTTGGCGGTGTCCTTGACCCTGTCGAACTCGCTGCGCCGGGTGATCGGATCGACCAACAGCAGTCGCCCCAGCCGGGACCGATCGGCCGGACCGAGACGGCCGGCCACCTTGGTGAACAATGCGGTGTTGACCTCGGCCCGGATCGTCGATGCCATCGCGTCCAGGGTGGTGAAGCCGGGCAGCTCACATCGGGTGCGGACCAACTCTTCGAGCGCCACGTTAATCAGATCCGCGGGGTTGTCCTTCGTCTGCACCGCGTCGCGAATCGCCCGCTCTGCGATGTCCCGGACCCGCGCCGGCTCATACGTCACCCCCAACCGGTCCCGCACCCACTGACGGTGCCGCTTCGCCGTCCGTTCCGCGTCCTGCACCAACACGGTCCCCGCCGGCAACTCCAGTACCCCACACAGGTGCGCCGCAACCACCTCGGGCACGTCGACCAGCTTCGGGAAGTAGCCCAGACGCTGAAACGATTTCAGCCACACCAGCAGAACCAGCAGGTGCTGCGCATCCCGGGTACGGCCACGAGCCCACTCAACCTCCTCGACGGACGGCGTGAACGCCTCGGCCAGCTCCCCCACCGACACCATCCGCGAGAACCGCGGATAGGCGGTGCGATCGATCGACGCCACCCACACACCCCAGAGATACGATCACCAACATGACGTGAGCGACACTAACCGGCCCCCGCTCGACAGGCACTTGATCACCCCGATACCAGCATCGAGAAATCCCGAGTGGCCCGTTTCTGCCGTACTCCGGCCGACCCCGCCCTACCCCGGCATCGGCCTGAAGGCCTCAGCGTCTAAGCAGTCCGAACAGGTTTTGAACGAGTCGAGAGGTGCAGACAGGGTCCCACTACCCCGACGCCGTGCGGCGACCACCTGAATTCGGGTAATATCGGCGTTCCGTCCGAGCCAGAGTCTTACCCATCGAATTATTGGGAAACTGATGCGGCGATTTCCGACGAGCCTGCAGGAGTCGCAGATGGTGGGAATGCCACGAGCTGCTTACGTGTCCTCCCCCACACCAGGCACGCCCATGCCGCCGAGTCCACCACTCCCCCGCAGAACGCAACTACAGGCTTCAGAACCAGCCTTTACGCTTCGCCCAGACGAGTAGTGCCCCGGACATCGCGAGCATCACGAGCACGATCGCGGCAACCGAGAGCCATTGCGTCCGTTCGTTCACGATCACATTCATGCCGATGATCGAAGACAACGCCGTGATCGGCAACGTGACGGCCGCGATGACGGCGAGTCGCTCGGCGGCAATGGTCATTTTGGTGTTCGTGCGTGCCTGGTAGAACTCGATCGTGCCCTGGAGGTAGTCCTTCTGGCCCTTGGCCATCACGGTCAGATGCTGGAACTGGTCGACCGCGTCTAGGAGGAGGTCCTGCCCCTTGCCGGCGCCGAACGCCTCGATGGTGACCATGCGGCCGTAGACCTCTCGGCTCAGCGCGGCCATGGTGCCGACCGTGAGCAGACCGTGTCGGACCCGGAACATCTCGTCGAGAAAGGTTTCCGGATTACCGAGGTGCCCGCCGGTGACCTGTTGCTCGAGCTTCCACACGTCCTTGGTCAACTCGGCGGTGTACGCCCGCATCCGAGCCGTCAATGCGGCGAGCACTGCGAAGGACAACTCGAATGCGTTGCTCGGCTGCAACTTTCCCGACTTCAACCGGCCCAGCACCGCATTCACCTCGACCATTGCGGTCGCGGGATCGATCGCTGGATTCACCGGGCCGTGCACGGTGACCAGGTACCGGCCGCCGATGAACTGGTCCAGTTCGACGTAGTGCACGTGCCCGTGCGCTCCCGACTGCGGCGCGTGCAGAACCACGAAGAAGTGGTCCTCATACCTGTGCACCTTCGGCACCTGATTGCGGTTCATCGAATCCCGCACGGCGAGAGGATGGAAGCCGAAAATCGTGGTCAATGCGTCGTTCGCCTGCTCGTCCCAGGTCGGGACATCCACCCAGACCAATCCGTCGGGCCGGTCGAGCAACGCCCTCAGTTCTGTCACCGCACACGAACGCACATCGTCACGGGAGATGAAGCGGACGTCCATATCGGCCTCCTCTCCACGACGGACAGACCGTCTCCTCTGTCATAGCACCCACACGGGGTGTGCGAGGAGAGAGGAGACTGAGGGCGTGGTTGACGACAAAATTGCGCTGGTTGTGGTGGATGCTGCGAACGTCGTCGGCTCGCGACCCGACGGTTGGTGGCGTGATCGTGCCGGTGCGGCCCGACAATTGCTCGCCAAGCTCGGCACCCTCGAACAGCGCCTGGACCGGCCGGCCGAGGTGGTGGTCGTCCTCGAGGGCGCGGCGAAGGCCGCGGTCACCGGTGAGACCAACCCGGAATTCGAGGGTCTGCACGTGGTGTCGGCGCCCGGTTCGGGCGACGACGCGATCGTCGATGTGGTGGCCGCAGCCGCCGAGGAGGACGGCGACCGGCCGATCACCGTCGTCACCGCAGACCGAGAACTCCGCGACCGAGTCGAGGCGCTCGGGGCCACCACGATCGGTCCGCGCTGGCTCCTGGACCGCATCAACACCTAGCGGTGGTGCGGCGACCGCTTACCGTCGGGGGTGACCACGAGGTCGAGGATGCGGCCGCGGACCTTCCGCCGCACCAACCCCCACCGCCCGTGGTCGGCCAGGGCGGCACGGGCCGCGTTGTACCCACACATACCGTGGACGCCGCCGCCCGGATGGGCGGCCGAGCTGGCCAGGTACAGCCGGTCGATGGACGTGTAGGGCCCGGACGAACCTGGGGTCGGGCGGAAGACGAGCTGCTGGTACAGCTGGGCGGTGCCGCCGTTGACGGCGCCGCCGTGCAGGTTCGCGTTGCTCGCCTCGAGGTCACCCGGACGCTGCACATTGCGCCCCACCACCCGCTCGGCGAACCCCGGCGCATGCGATTCGAGCATCGCGTCCACTCGGTGCGCCAGCAACTCGGCCGATTCGTCGTCCGTGATTCCCCGCGGAAGATGCGTGTAAGCCCAGGCGCTTTCGGTTCCCTCGGGCGAACGGCTGGGGTCCGACGTCGTCATCTGACCGAACAGCAGGAACGGGTCTGTCGGGATCACGCCTGTGGTCAGGTCGGCCATCCACCGGACCAGTCCGTTGTCGTCGGCGCCCAGATGCACCGTTCCGGCGGATTCGAGGCTCCGCGACCGCCACGGAATCTTGCGGTCGAGAGCGTAGTTCACCTTGACGACGGGGGTATCCCACTCGAACTTCTCGAGGTCTGCACGGACACCGGCGGGGACCACGGAGGAATCCAGCAGCCGTCCGTAGAGTGCGGGCGCGGAGACATCGGCGAGCACCGCGCGCTTGACCAGATAACGGTCGCCGCCCGCCGTCCGAACCTCTGTCGCCACTCCCCCGGTTGCCTCGATCGACGTCACCTCCTCGCCGCACCGAATTTCCGCGCCGTTTCGTCTCGCTCGTTCCGCCATTGCGGCGGAGAGGGCGCCGGCCCCACCGACCGGGACGACGTACCCGTCGTCCTGCGCGAGCATGGTCAGGAGATATCCCATGACTCCGCTCCCCGGTGCGTCGACCGGTGTGTCGGCGTGCATTGCGTTGCCCAGCAACAGCACCCGGGCGGATTCGCCGTCGAACAACTCGTGCGTCATCCGGCGTGCGGGCAGCATGAGGAAGCGGACGAGCCGGAGGGCTTCCGCGGTGCCGAGCTGCGACAACAGTCGCCGCGGTCCACGGACGGGAGGAAACGGGCTGAACAGGGTGTCGAGGAACGGTTCCTTCACGTCCTTCCACTGCTCGAAGAGCCGGAGCCACGCCTGTCCGTCCCCCGGTTGCCTGCGCTCGAGGTCGGCGGCGGTGTCGGTCGGATCCCGGTGGATCAGTGGGGCATCGTCGTCGTGCGGGTGCCTGGGGTGCCCGACCGCGGCGGGCGCCTGACTCCATCGCAGACCGACACCTTCGAGGTCGAGGTGCCGGATCGCCGGCGACACCGCAGCCAGGGGATAGAACGCACTGAACAGGTCGGTGCGGAAACCAGGGAAGAGCTCGGCCGACCTGACGGCGCCACCCGGTTCGGGTTGTTGTTCGAGAAGTACGACGTCCCAGCCGGCCTCCGCCAGGGTGGCCGTTGCGGCGAGACCATTGGGCCCGGCCCCGATGACGACGGCGTCGACAGTCCGCACTGTCACGGCGTCAGGGTTTCGTGTTTCGCTCGGCCAGGAACGAGAGCCGGCGTAGACATTCCAGGTTGCGCGGGAGGACCGCGAGGTCTTGCGCCGTCTGCGGAACCCACTTCAACGGTACGGAGGCTGCTGCCTCCGACATGCGGAGGTGGCAGCCGGATTCACGCGGCTCGAGTCGCAGTCGCACGACAGCCTTCGTGGGCGTCACCTGGGCGAGCAGCCGAAGTTCACGATTCTCTTCGGCGAAGAGGACCTCGGTGGAGTCGTCGATCAACGCGGGCCAGGCGCCGACGGAATGGTGCAGACGGCTCCCGACGGCGGGCCATTCGGCGGAGACGGCACGCATGCGTGACGCCCCGACCACCCAGGACGGGTACAGCCACCCGTTGGCGAGAACGGACCACACGTCCGACACCGACGCCGACGTGTCGTGTTGTGCCTCGATGACGACCACTCCTTCGAATGAGTACCTGACGGACTCTCCGCGCTTACCCACGTTCACCACATCGAAAACTGTGGTTTGCTCGAGCCTATGTCTGCGAAATCCCCGTCCACCGCCCGAGCAGTGCTGTTCGACGTCGACGGCACCCTGGTCGACTCCAACTACCTGCACGTGCGAGCGTGGCAGCGGGCCTTCCGGGAGGTCGGGCACGACGTGGACGCGTGGCGGGTGCACCGTGCGATCGGACTGGATTCGTCGCTTCTCCTGCAATCGCTTCTCGGTGACGACGCGGACGAGCTCGGGGACCGCGCGAAGGATCTCCACACGACGTACTACCTCGGCGCGCGGGACAGCATGCGGCCGCTGTCCGGGGCACGGGAACTGATCCGGGAACTGCACGGGCGCGGTGTGCAGGTCGTCCTCGCCACCTCCGCCCCCGAGGAGGAACTCGACGTGCTGCGGGAGATCTTGTCGGTCGACTCGTACATCGCTCACACGACGTCGTCCGAGGACGTCGATCAGGCCAAGCCGGATCCTGGGGTGGTTCGCGCCGCGATGGACCGCGCGTCCACGTCGCCCGACACTGCCGTGATGGTGGGCGACGCCGTGTGGGACGGCAAGGCGGCCTCGCGGGCCGGCGTCACCTTCGTCGGACTCCTCAGTGGGGGCATTTCCCGCGCCGACTTGACGGAGGCCGGCGCGGCGGCGGTGTTCGAGGACGCACAGGACCTGCTGGACAACCTCGAGTCCAGTCCGCTGGCGAAGCTGCTGGTGTCCTAGACGCCGCGCGACGACCACGCCTGCGCAATCTCGGGATACGCCTCGGCGATCTCGTCGACACGCTCGTCGGTCGCGGTGTCCATCTCGGCCCGGTGGCGCTGCGCTGTGACCAACGGACTCTCCGATCCCGCGGATCCCGAACCACCGGCAGGCGCGTCCGCCTCCCATTCGTGGATCACTTCGTCGAGGCGTAGTGCGACGAATTCCTTCTTGCTCTCAGCCATCATCGGTTCCTTAGTTGCGTTCGCAGGCGGCGTGCTCTCAGTGCTGCGCTCCTACGCCCTCGCCCGCCGCGAACCGCGATTCCGAATCGGTGACCAGTCCGATCGACACGAGTGGGCGGGGGAAGAGCAGATCGGTGAGATAGGCGAGGGCGACCGCCCAGCGATTGGCCGTGTTCGGCATGGCGTACAGGTGGTAGGCGCGCGTGACCACCTTCGCGAGGAACCCCGACAGCTGGATGCCGAGAGGGTTCGCGACGGCGAACCCCGGGCCGAGATCCACGACGAGACCCATGTCGCGGTGGCCGTACGGTTTCGGGTCGCCGACGCCCAGGCTGGCCGCGACGTTACGGGCCAGGGTCTGCCCTTGCCGGACGGCGTGCTGGGCGGTGGGTGGGGTGATCGACCCGCTGTTCCTCGGATCGGGAACAGCCGCGGCGTCGCCGCCCGCGAAGACGTCGGGATGCCCGTCCACCGAGAGGTCGGGGCGGACCGTCAACCTTCCCTTCTCGGTGGGTAATCCGAGCGTGTCGATGAGCGGGCTTGCGGTCACGCCCGTCACCCAGGCGACGGTGCGGGTGGGGATCACGGTGCCGTCGTCGAGCGTGACGTGTTCGGGTCCGAGTTCGGTCAGCGTGGTTTCCAGTCGCACGTCGATGCCGCGGGAGCGCAGCACGTCCAACACCTTGCCGCCCAGCTTCTCGCCCACCTCCGGCATCACCGTGTCGGCGGCGTCGAGCAGCAGGAACCGGATCTTCGCGGGGTCGAGGTTTCGCCGCGCGGCCGCCTCGTCGGCGAGGGCGCGCAGTTGGGCGGTGAGTTCCGTGCCCGCGTAGGACGCCCCCACCACGACGACCGTCCGGCGGGCGTCGGCGACCGAAGGGTCGGTGTCCCGCTCTGCGAGTTCGATCTGGGTGAGCAGCTGGTCGCGGAAGTACAGCGCCTCGGCCGGCGTCTTGAGTCCCCTGGCGTGCTCGGCGAGACCGGGAATGTCGAACAGGCGGGTCACCGACCCCGGGGTGAGCACCACCCGGTCCCAGGCCACGTCCTCGACACCGTGCTCGCAGTCGGTCACGTGCACGGTGCGGGCCTCGAAGTCGACGGAATCGACGTTGCCCTTCACCAGTTCGACGTTCGGCAGCGCCTCGGCCAGCGGAACCGTGACGAACCGTGCGTCCAGGATTCCGCCCGCCACCTCGGGCAGGAGCGGTGTGTAGAGCATGTAGTCGTGCGCCGAGATCAGGGTGATGCGGGTATCGGTCCCCCGGAGGCGACGCGTGAGAGCGCGTGCGCATTCGAATCCGGCGAAGCCGCTTCCCACCACGACGATGCGAGTTGGCTCTCCAGCTGATTCGTTGGTCATACAGAACACTGTCCCCAACCCGGCGTCGAACCAAACAACACCGGCGGCGCGGCATCGCGGTGTGAGGACGGCGAATACGGGTACTCGCCGTACGAGAGCGATCGACGGGATCGAATGCGAAGGGCGGGAACATGAGTGCCGTGTCGAAGGCAATGTACAAACCGTTGGCGCTGGCCGCGAGTGTCGCCGGCGGAATCGCGGCAAGCGCGCTCTTCGGTCAGGTGTGGAAGCGCGTCGCCGGCGAAGCCGAGGCTCCCGACCCCAAGGATCTCTCACGCAGCACCCGCGAGGTGCTGATCGCGGCGGCCGTGCAGGGCACCGTATTCGGCCTGGTCAAGGCAGCGGTAGACCGTGCAGGCGCGCAGGGATACCGGAAGCTGGCCCACGACGACCCCCGGTAGATCGAGGCAGTTGTCACAGAACACCCCTAGGCTGAGCCGATGCGTACTCGTTTCGCGGAGAATCTCGACAGCCTGTCCGGCGATCTGGCCTCCATGTGCCGGCTGTCCGTTACCGCGATGTCGGAGGCGAGCGACGCACTGCTGCAGGCAGACCTCGAGCTCGCCGAGCACGTCATCGATGTGAGCGGCGAGCTCGACGATGCCGCGGCGCACTGGGAGAAGCGTGCCTTCGCCCTGCTGGCGCTGCAGGCGCCGGTCGCGCACGACCTCCGGTTCATGGTCGGCGGCCTCCACATCTCCGCGGATCTGCACCGCATGGGCGGTCTCGCGGTGCACATCGCGAAGATCGCGCGCCGACGGCATCCCGACCACGTCGTTCCCGACGAAGTCTTGGGCGTGTTCACCGAGATGGGCGCCGTCGCCGTCGCGCAGGCGAAGGAAACCGAGCAGGTTCTGCAGCACCGTGATCCCGAGCGCGCACGCGGTTTGCTGACGGCGGACGAGGCGATGGACGATCTCCATCGGAGCCTGTTCACGATCACCCAGGCCGAGGACTGGCCGCACGGTGTCCAGTCGGCCGTCGACATCACCCTGCTCGGCCGTTTCTACGAGCGGTTCTGCGACCACACGGTGGAGATCGGCAGGCGCGTCATCTTCCTCGAGACGGGCAGCCTGCCCGAACAGTGAGTGCGACGCCCGGTCAGCTCAACCCTTCCGCCGCGGCCACCGAGGGCACCGGACCCCGGGTGTAGACGTCGAGGTGGAAGTCCGCGTCCTGGTACGACCCGGCACGGTGGAGGCCGTCCGTCGCGGCGACCGTCTCGTGCACCGCGCGGCCGGTCTGCGGGTACTCGGGTACCGGATGCTGCCAGTGGACCGCCACGAGGGTGCCACCGACTTCCAGGGCGTCGACAGCACGTCCGAGCGTGGTGGCGAGGTCGGCGGGTGTCAGGTAATACAGCACCTCACTGAGCACGACGAGGTCGAAGGCGCCGGGTGGCCACGGGTCGAGCAGCGATGCCCGGCCGAGTTCCACCCGGTCGGCCACTCCTTCGCGCCGCAGACGGTCCCGTGCGCTCTCCAGGGCGCGCGGAACCACATCCGTTGCGACGACTCGGTCGCAACGCCGCGCCAGGTGCACCGTGAGGACGCCGATCGAACACCCCGGTTCGAACGCCCGCCGATAGTGCGGACGGGGCAGGGCCGCGAGAGTGAGCGCGTACTTGCGGCGCTCGTACCACCGCTCGTCGAAGCCCCACGGGTCCGCCGATTCCGCGTACATCGTCTCGAAGTAGCCGGGATCCATTGCGCTCACCACAGCACCCATTCCGTTGTCCGCATCAGTCTCGCGAGCACCCACGGCGGGAGGATCGCGGCGTCCCGCGGGTCCTCGGACAGCGGGAGGATCTGGGTCCGGAATTCGTCGACGGCACCGCGTTTGCGTGCCAGGATCTCGGCGGCCGGGGTCAGCACGCGTATCCGGTTCCAGGGCACCGCCGGATCGGCGGGCCGGGCCCAGTGCCACATCCAGACCGGATATTCGATCAGTCGGTGACCGGTGATCGAACATGCTGCTGCTGCAGCTCGTCCGGTGGCTTCGTGATCGGGATGGCCGTCGTCTCGCCAGGTCGCGAGCACCCACACTCTCT
The DNA here is from genome assembly GCF_000014565.1 of Rhodococcus jostii RHA1. NCBI lineage: Bacteria > Bacillati > Actinomycetota > Actinomycetes > Mycobacteriales > Nocardiaceae > Rhodococcus > Rhodococcus jostii. The sequence continues at coordinate 132,454 of NC_008268.1, forward strand.
CCCCCGCCCCGGAGGTCGCGGTGAGCACGTCGACGAGGCGGGTGGTGAGTTCGTGCTCGTGCGCGCTCACTCCGCCGTCCGGTATTCCGAGTCGCAGTGGTTCGCCGGCACCCAGCAGTGCTGTCGCCTGGGTCGATTCCGCGATCCGTGCGACGGCCAGCGCGTCGGGCGACAGGGTCGGCGAGTCCGGGTGGGACGCCGCACCGTCCGTCACCGCCACCACCACGACGGGTATGCCGGCGGCCGCGGCGGTGGCCATCAGCGCGCCCACGCCGAGTACCTCGTCGTCGGGATGTGGTGCGACGACGACCAACCGGTCGCATTCCGCGAGTGGTACCGGCAGGAAACGGGTGGACTCGAGCCACGACTGCCATTCGTCCTCCGGTGTGCCGCGCGCGGCCACGGAGATCTCCCGGAATCTGGTGCCGTTGTCCACTGTCAGTCCTCCCCCGCGACGAGTGCGCCGAGTGCCGCGAGATCGCGCTCGGCGTGGGATTGCCGGATGTAGACGAGCAGGTCCGCGACGTTGCGGGCATGGTCGGCATCCGTCGCGAGCGGCGCGGCGCCCAGCGCCCGGCCGACGCGGTCGATCACCTCGCTCGCGGTCCGTTCGATCAGCGCCCGCACCCGGAACGCGCGCACCTGGGCGGATCTCCGGTCGAGGGGATTCGCGTCCACCTCCCCGGCCGCCGATTCGAGTGCCCATCGTGCCGCGCTGACGGCGACGTCGATCGCGCCGAGGTGCGCGAGCTGGTGACCGTCCGTGCGGCCACTCCGGGCCCGCACCCGCAGCGGTTCCGCGACGGCGAGTGCGCCCCCGAACCAGCAGGCCGCCACCCCGATGCCGCCGTGCCAGAACCCGGGACGGTCGAGGTACTCGTCGGGCGCGCCGACCGGTCGTGCGGGAACGCCGTCGAACGTCACCGACTCGGTGTCGGTGGCCGCCATGCCCGGATTTCGCCAGCCGCCGCGGCCCGCCGTGACCCCCGGTTCCCGCAGATCGACGGCGAACAGGCGGGGTTGCTCGTCGACTCGCGCCGTGACCAGGGCGTGCGTGCACATCGACGCCCCGGAGCACCATGCCTTCGTCCCCCGCAGGCGCCACCCGGCAGCGTCGTGGGACGCGTGCAGGACGGGGTGCGGTGGCTCGCTGGCCCACACGCCCCAGAATTCGTTCCGGCCGGCGCGGGTGCCGTCGACTTCGGCGAGGATTGCGTCCGCGTCGGCGTGTGCCTCGAGGAGCCGGCCGACCGAGAGGTCGTGGCGGCACCATTGCGTCAGCCGGGCCCACCGGGCTGCGGTCGAGCCGCCGCCGGGCAGCGGCAGTTCCGCGTCCCCCGAACCGATGATCGCCCGCACTGCGGCGTCGGTGGGGCTGCTGTCGTGGGTGACGTCGGTGCTCATCGGTCCTGCAGTCCTTCGAGGTACGTGGCGAAACCTTGCGGCGCTCGGGCGTCGGCTCGCGCCGATGTCTCCACCGGGGCATCGATACTCCACACCACGTTCGCTCCCCGCTCGACCATCCGCTGCACCAGATCCACGTCTTCGTGCGCGGGCAGTGCGGCGAACCCTCCCGCCGCCCGATACAGGTCCGCCGAGAATCCGAGGGACGCGCCGTGCACGTGCCCGTGGGCGGAGCCGGACCGGTAGGCGCTGCCGTACCGCGACCGGACATGGTCGGGCCACCCCGACCAGTCGGTCACCGCCACCGTGCCCGCCACCAACTGCGCCCCTCGACGCGCGTGCTGCAGGTGGGACGACAGCCAGTGCGCGGGGACGCGCGAGTCGGCGTCCGTCGTGGCGAACCACTCGTGGGGGCGCGGGGCGACCGACTCGAAACCCGCACGCCGGGCCGCTCCGACGTTCCGCGCACCCAGGATCACGACGTCGACACCCGCCCTGCGGACGACGGCTTCGCTGCCGTCGGTGCACCCGTCGAGCACCACTACCGTCGTGACCGGCACGGACACGGCCCGGGCGGCGGTATGGAGGCCCTCCAGGCAGCGCGGCAGCAGCGCTTCCTCGTCGTGGGCGGGCACGACCACCGTGATGTGCTCGACGCGCATGACGTCCCTTCCTGATCACTCACTGTTTCGGGTTCAACAAGTACCCAGTCCGTCGTCAGGGGAACCACGATCGTTCGGCGTTGCCGACGGCGACATCGGGGCCGTCGACGATCCGGTCCAACAGCACCCACGACAGTTCGACGGTCAAGTTCGGGTGCCGCAGCAAAAGTTCGCGGACCAGGTCCAACTGTCCGTTGGGGCCCACCCGGCGGGACACCCCTGCGTGACACCACACGACGGAGGTCGACCGATGCCGTTCGAGAGCTCGCTCGAGCGCGCCGATGTATTCGTGCCGCCCTGGCAGCCCCATCGACGCGGAATCGTGGTGGATCGAGATCGGCACCTCCTTCTCGGAGCAGAAGTCGAGGACGTCGTCCATCGCTGCGTGATCGGGAGAGGGTACTTCGCCGACGGTGAGACTCGTGAGGTCGTCGTGGCGGAACATCACCTCACCGACACCGGCCCAGCGACCGGTGCGGTTCCACACGAATTCGATCCGACCGCGAGGGCGATCGGTGGGATCGAACCCGCAGACGAGCGGCGCCACCGTCAACCGGCCGTCCGATTCGAGTTCGGGTAGCAGATCGAGGACGATGGCGTCGGTCAGCGAGTGGTAATGGCACGGCCCGCTGCACGCCGGCCCCGACCAAGCTGTCTCGCAAATCGGTCACAGCCGCGGGATGCTGAAGAAAGTCCACCAGATGTACGTGCGTGTCGATCCACTGAGCAGACGCCATATCGTCCGATATACCAGCAATTCCCGAGTCGGCCGACTGTGATTCGGGATCAGTGCCCGCGGGTAACCTCCCGCCATGAATGTCGCGGACAGCCCCCGCTACCGGAAGATCACCCTCACCGTGGACGGTGAGGAACGAAACCTCGAAGTCGACACCCGCACGACGCTGCTCGACGCGCTCCGCGACCACCTCGGGGTGACCGCGCCGAAGAAGGGCTGCGACCACGGCCAGTGCGGCTCGTGCACCGTCCTCCTCGACGGCAGACGATCCACGTCCTGCCTCACATTCGCCGTCGCTCACCACGGGGAACGCGTCGTCACCGCACACGGACTGGCCGACGGCGAGGTGCTGCATGCCGTTCAGCAGGCGTTCGTCGAGCAGGACGGACTGCAGTGCGGTTACTGCACGCCCGGTCAGATCTGTTCGGTGATCGGGATGCTCGACGAGTTCCTGGCCCTGCACCCGAGCGCCGTCACCGAGAACCTGACCGCTCCGCCCGAACTCACCGACGACGAGATACGCGAGCGGATGAACGGAAACCTCTGCCGGTGCGGCGCGTATCCGAACATCCTCGCGGCGATCAGGCAGGCGGCGGAGGCGTGATTCCCTTCGACTACGAGCGGGCCACCGACGTCGACAGTGCCGTCGCCACGGTCACGGGTGACCCGCGGGCGTCGTTCCTCGCCGGCGGCACCAACCTCGTCGACCACATGAAGCTCGGGGTCGCGCGCCCGCATCTCCTCGTCGATGTGAGCCGGCTTCCCCTGGGCGACGTCGTCGAACTCCCGGACGGCGGGCTCCGAATCGGGGCGGCCGTCCGCAACAGCGACCTCGCCGCTCACGACGTCGTCCGCGCCCGGTACCCGATGCTGTCGCGCGCCCTCCTCTCCGGTGCGTCGGGCCAGCTGCGCAACCTCGCGACCACGGCGGGAAATCTGCTTCAGCGGACTCGCTGCGTGTACTTCCAGGACGTCACGACGCCCTGCAACAAGCGGGAGCCCGGCACCGGGTGTTCCGCGATCGGCGGTTACGTCCGCTACCACGCCATTCTCGGTGCCTCGGAGCACTGCGTCGCGGTGCACCCGTCCGACATGGCCGTCGCGATGACGGCGCTCGACGGTGTCGTGGTGGTGCGCGGCGCCGACGGTGAACGGCGAATCCCGCTGAGCGAGTTCTACCGGCTTCCCGGGGACCGGCCCGACCGCGACACCGTCCTCGCGCACGGTGATCTCGTGACGGCCGTGGAGCTGCCCCCGCCGCCTTCCGGGAACCGGTCCGCGTACCGGAAGGTGCGTGACCGTGCCTCCTTCGCGTTCGCAGTGGTGTCGGTGGCCGCCGAGCTGACGATCGGGGATACGTCGATCACGTCGGCGCGGGTCGCGCTCGGTGGGGTCGCGCACCGACCCTGGCGTGCCACGCTCGCCGAGGAGGTCCTCGTCGGGTCGCCGCCCACGGAGGCCACGTACACCGAGGCCGCTGCAGCGGAACTCGCTGCGGCACAACCGCTTCCTGGAAACGAATTCAAGGTTGCACTGACCCGGCGGGTGCTGGCGTCGGTACTTCGTTCCCTCGCCGAGGAGGCGCGCCGATGACCCTCGTCGATCCGAAGGTGATCGGAACCTCCGCCGAACGGCTGGACGCCCACGACAAGGTGACCGGCACGGCGCTGTACGCGTTCGAGTACCCGGTGGACGAGCCGACCTATCTGCACCCGATCCTGTCGACGATCGGACGCGGCCGGGTCACGGCGATGCACACGGCCGACGCGGAAGCCCTGGACGGGGTGCTCGCGGTCCTGACGGTGTTCGATGCGCCCCGCCTCGCGGACACCTCGGACGGTGAACTCGCGATCCTGCAGGACGCCGAGGTTCATTTCCGCGGCCAATTCGTGGGTGCGGTGGTGGCGGAGTCACCGGAAGTCGCCCGCCACGGCGCGAGCCTCGTGCGCGTCGACTACGACGTGGAATCCCACGACACCGACTTCCGTTCCGGTAGGGGCGATCTGTACACCCCCGAGGATGTCAACGCGGGATTCCCGACCGACACCGAGGACGGCGACGTCGACGCGGCACTTTCCGCCGCCGCGGTCACGGTCGATCAGGTGTACTCCACCGCGATGGAACACAACAACCCGATGGAACCGCACGCCGCCATCGCCCGGTGGACCCCAGGCGGCAGCGGACCGGTTCTGACGCTGCACGATTCGACCCAGGGCGTCCACTCCGTGCGGCAGACGCTCGCACCGCTGTTCGGACTCGAAGTCGAGCAGATGCGGGTGATCGCCCCGTACGTCGGCGGCGGCTTCGGCTCCAAAGGACTGCCGCACGCGCACGACGTGCTCGTGGTGATGGCGGCGCAGCGGGTGGAAGGCCGGCCGGTGAAGTTCGCGCTCACCCGGCAGCAGATGTTCGCCCTCTCCGCGTATCGCACGCCGACGGTGCAGCACATCCGGCTCGGGGCGGACGCCGACGGACGGCTGACCGCGCTCTCCCACGAGGCGGTCGTGCAGTCCGCGAAGATCAAGGAGTTCGCCGAACAGGCGGCGGTCCCGTCGCGGCTGATGTACTCCACGCCCACCCGGTACACCACCCACCGTCTCGCGTCCCTCGACGTGCCCGCCCCCTCCTGGATGCGTGCCCCCGGCGAGACCCCGGGCATGTTCGCGGCCGAGGTGGCGATGGACGAACTGGCCGAAGCTTGCGGGCTCGACCCGATCGAATTGCGGATCCGCAACGAACCCGAGGTCGACCCGAGTACCGGCCGCCCGTGGTCGGGGCGGCGCCTCACCGACTGTCTGCGGGAAGGCGCCCGGCGTTTCGGGTGGGCGGACCGCGACGCGACGGCGCGGGCCCGGTCGGACTCGCAGTGGCAGGTGGGGATGGGCGTCGCGTCCGCGACGTATCCAGCCAACACGTCACCCGGATCGGTTGCCCGGATCGTGTACGACTCCGACGGCACGTACACCGTGCAGATCGGGTCGGTCGACATCGGTACCGGCGCGTGGACCGCGCTCACCCAGATCGCCGCCGACGCGCTGGGCTGCCCGCTGGACGCGATCGTCCTGCAGATCGGTGACACGAATCTTCCGTCGGCGACCGTCGCAGGCGGCTCCACGGGAACCAGTTCCTGGGGCAGTGCGATCGTCGCGGCGGCCCGCGCGTTCCGGGACGCGCACGGCACGTCCCCCGACCCGGGGGCGGAGGCGCGTGCGGGGACGCCCGACAACCCCGACGCGGAAAAGTTCGCACTCCATTCGTTCGGTGCCCACTTCGTGGAGGCGCACGTCCACCGCGATTCCTGCGAGATCCGTGTCGAACGCATGCTCGGGGTGTTCGCGATCGGCCGGGTGATCAACGCCCGCACCGTTCGATCGCAACTCCTCGGCGGGATGACGATGGGGATCTCGATGGCGCTGCACGAGAGCAGCGTGAACGACCCCCGGTTCGGTCACGTCGTGACCCAGGACCTTGCCTCCTATCACGTCAGCACCCACGCCGACATCAGGTACCTCGACGCGGTGTGCCTCGACGACGTCGACGAGCACGCCAATCCGATGGGATCGAAGGGCGCCGGTGAGATCGGCATCGTCGGGGCCGCGGCCGCGGTGGCGAACGCTGTCCGTCACGCCACCGGGGTGCGGGTCCGGAAGGCGCCGATCCACCTGGACGACCTACTGCCCGGGTGATCGACCGGGGCTACTGCACGCCCCACGCCTGCGCGAGGGACGTGCGCAGGTGACTTTTCATCGCACGGATCTTCTGGACATCGGTGGACTTCGGTGCGAGTCCCTCGAATACGAGTTCCATGAAGCGTCGGCGGCTGACACCGAATCGCTCCAGCAGTTCCGCCGCGCTGGCACCACCGAACGGTGCCCACTGGATCGCGAAGCTGATCATCCACCGGGCATCCGAGCTCACCGAGTGCATCTGCGCGAGCAGATCGCATCGGCGAAGCGCCAGGCGCAGCCAATCGGTGCCGAACGCTTCCTCCGGTTCCTCTGTGGTCTGGGTCGTCATGCCGCTCACCGCTGACCGGCGGAGCGGACCGCGAACACCGGCAACTGTTCCGCCGTCGACGCGGGACGGAACTCGACGCGAACCGGACAGTCGGACGGTGCCGGGACGTCGCCGTCGATCCAGGTGTACACCCACGGCCCCTCGTCGAGTTCGACGATCGCGATCGTGCAGGGGACGAGACCACGGTCGGTCTCGTTCACTTCACGGTGGACCACCTTCGAGGACACGATCGATCCGACGCCGCACGACGGGACCCGCTCGAGGTTCGAACCCTGACACGCGGAGCAGGTGGCCATCAACGGCGCGAGCAGGGTCGTGCAGTTGAGGCAGCGCTGGATCATCAGTTCGCACTTCTGGGCAAGTCCCTGCCAGCGGGTCATGCCGTCCGTGGTCATGCCGTCACCCCCGTGAATTCCTGCCCCACCACGTCGTCTGCCATTCGGTTTCCCCCGATCCACACAAGACACCGGTCGGTGTGCGCCCGACGGAGAATCGGGGGCCGTGGAAGTTGGGGGTCGGGCTTTCGGTGTGTTCGGGGATCAGTGGGCATCGGGGGGCCTCGGTCTGGAGCCGGATTGGGGGGACGCGTATGAGCATCCCGTCCGCGGCGGGGAAGTACAGCGGCTGAACGACCCGGGGACATACCTATTTCGTCCCGTGCGGGTGGCGGGTCAGGGGTGCGGGTCCTGTGCGTGTTCGACGATCCACGCCGCGATCTGGGTGCGCGAGTTGAACCCCAGTTTGGCGAGAATGTGCTCGACATGCCCCTGCGCAGTGCGCTGCGAGATCACCAACCGGGCGGCGATCGCCTTGTTGGTGAGCCCGTCGGCGACCAGTTCCGCGACCTGCCATTCGCGTCGGGTCAGGTGCGTCGCCCCGTTCGACGCCGACACCGTCTCCGGTGGCTGCTCGTCGAGCGCGTGGGCGACCGCATCGTCGAACGACGTGCGCATACCGTGGTCGAAGGCGTCGTCGAATGCGCGGTCCCCGATCACGGCGCGTGCCTGCTGCTCGCATTCCGCGTGGTGGACGAGCAGGTTCGGGTAGACGGTGCTCGGGTTGCCGACGGTCTGCGCGACGGCCTCCGCGGCGCCCATCAGTTCGGCGGCTTGCTGGGCCCGGCCGGAGCCGACGGCGACCCAGGCGAGCACCTCGAGTGCCCCGCAGGCGCTGATCCGGTCGTCGACCAGGTGGGACAGCCGCAGCCCCTGCTTCACGTAGTCGTCGGCGAGGGCGAGGTGTCCGCGCTGCCACGCCGCCATTCCCGCCGCCCACAGTGACCAGCCCCGGTAGACGGACTCGCCGTGGGCCTCGGTGAGCGCGAAGATCTCGGATCCGCACATCTTCGCCACCGCCCCGTCGCCCTGCATGCCGCTGACCAGTGCCACCCCGAGCAGTCCCCACGTCAGTTGGAGCAGGTTGCCCTTGTCGCGGAACTCGGCGAGTGCCTCCTCGAAGCAGACCCGTGCGCGGGGTAGGTCCCCGGCGAACATGGCGCAGCACCCGGCGGCGTGGACCACCAGGGCACGCATCAGTGTGTCCCCGTGCCGCTCGGCCAGGAGGACCCCCTCGTCGACCAGCGCTTTCGCGGCCTCGCGGTCGCCGTGCATGCCTGCGAGCACGCTGTCGACGTACAGCGCCTCGATCCGTTCCCTGCTTGCGCCGCCCGGGTGCCGTCCCAGCAGCTGGCCGAGCCAGCGGCGACCCTCGCGGAGCAGTCCCCTGGCACGCCAGTACGGGTACAGTGCGGCGGCGATCCGCAGCCCCGTCTCGGCCTCCCCCGGCTCGGTCAGGCAGAAATGGAGGGCCGCCCGCACGTTCAGCGTCTCCGCGTCGAGCCGGCTGATCCACATCGCCTGCCGGGGTCCGATCCATTCGGCCTCGCACTGCACCACCAATTGCTCGTACCAGTCGCGGTGCCGCCGGCGCAGCGACTGGTACTCCCCGGTCTCCTGCAATTTCTCGCGGCCGTAGTCGCGCACCGTCTCGAGCAGGTGGTATCGCACCGCCGGCCCGGACTCCTCGCGGATCAGGATCGACTTGTCGATCAACGACGCCACCACGTCGAGGACGTTCTCCACCGGCAGGTCGCCGGCGCAGATTCCCTCCACCGCGTCCAGTTCGAAGCCGCCGGCGAACACCGACAGTCTCGCCCACAGCTCCCGTTCCTCCTCGGTGCACAGTTCGTGGCTCCAGTCGACGCACAGCCGCAGGGTCTGCTGCCGGCTCGGCGCGCCCCGCGATCCGACCGTCAGCAACCGATAGCGGTCGGTCAGTCGCTGCAGGATCTGTTCCGCCGACATCACCCGCAGCCGCACCGCCGCCAGCTCGATCGCCAACGGCAACCCGTCCAGCTGGCGGCAGATCCGGGCCACCGCGACATGGTTGTCCTCGGTGAGTTCGAACTCCGGCACTGCCGTGGCCGCCCGCTCGACGAACAACGTCACCGCCTCGTACTGCGGCAGGCCCTGCAGTGACGAGCGTTCGGGTTCGGGCACGGTCAACGGCGGCACCCGCAGTACCGCCTCACCGCCGATGGCCAGCGGTTCGCGGCTCGTCGCGAGGATCCGTAACTCCGGGCAGCCCCGCAACAACGTCTCCGACAACGCGGCGGCCGCGGCGACCACGTGCTCGCAGTTGTCGAGCACCAGCAGCAGTTGCCGGGTGGCGAGGTACTCGGTCAGCAGCACCTCCGGGTTCCCGGAGCGCTGCTCGCGCAGTCGCAGTGCCGCCGAGACGGCGTCGACGAGTGTCGTGTCGTCGTCGAGCTCCCCCAGTTCGACCAACCACACGCCGTCCTCGAATGCGCGACTCGCATCGGCGGCCACCCGCAACGCCAGCCGGGTCTTCCCGACCCCGCCGATCCCGGCGAGCGTCACCAGACGGGACACGGACAGCAGGCGTCGCGCCTCGGTCACCTCACGGCGACGGCCGACGAAACTCGTCAGTTCGTGGGGCAGATTTCCCACTGTGCCCTTCACTGCCGCCGGCATCGCACCGTCACTCTCGACTCGCAGCCCCCTGCGCACACGGTACTCCCGGTGCGCGGCGGCAACGACGCTTTCGGCTGCGGGTCCGCGAGTTTCGGGGCCCCGCAAACGGGGTCACCGCGTCCAGCGGGTCGGCGCCCAGCGGCCGGTGTAGGACCGGATGCGGTTGGCGCGGCGAGCAGGCCGCCGCATGCCGGCCTCGGTCAGGCTGTGCGGGATCATGGCGATCCGGGTGCCGTCGACCACGTAGGCGGCCCCGGTGACGAACATTGCGGCCGGCGCGGTCAGGTACGACGCGACGGCGGCGACTTCCCTGTCGTCGGGGCCGGGGGATGCGAAGTCCGGTTCGACCGCGGGCACCACGACCGAATTGACCGTGATCGAGTATCGCGCCAATTCGGCGGCGAGCAGACCGGTGAGTCCGCCGAGCCCGGACGACGACGGGATGACGTTGACGATCCGGCCGCCCCCGCCGCTTGCGATCATGTACCGCACGGCGCGCTGGATGCACTCGACGGCCGTACTGCCCGGACAGCTGACGAGAACGCCGATTCCGCCCAGCTCACTGGCGAACTCGTCGACGGCGGCCGCGGAGTCGGGCAGGTCGGCCAGGTCCATGCGCTGCACGGCCGCGTTCACCGATCTGGACCGGACGTCGGCGGCAGTGGCTTCGGCGCTGTCCCGGTCCGCGGCGTAGGCGAGGCCGATGTGGAACCCGTCGTCCGCGAGTGCCAATGCGACCGCCCGGCCCATCGGCGAGTCCGATCCCGTCACGACAGCGGTGCGTGTGCTGGGGTGCATGGATTCGGAATACCCCCTGGTAGATCTGCTCAAACGCTCAACTTTCGGACTGTGCACGGGCAGAACACAATCCGGCGACGTGCCGCACAGGCGACCCGTCGCGGATCGGCGCCCACCGATCAGCAGTTGGACGGTGCGGGGTCGCCGCGGAACCGGGCGTCGAGGTAGTCCAGGGCGGTCGGCAGGCCCAGCACGGCGGTGGTCAGATGGTCGGGACTCGGGAACAGATCGGACTGCACCTTGGCGCCGGCGGCGCAGTATCGCGCGACGGTCGCCTCGATCGAGTCGATCGGAATGAGTACGTCTGTCGGGCTGTGCCATTCGAAGATCGGCGCGGTCGGTACCCCCGGATACAGCTCGACACTGTTCTCGTTCAGCACCTCCCAGGCCTGCGGGCTGCTCATGAGGTCGGTGGTCCTGGCGACCTCCGTCGCGCTGCGCCCTGCGCCTGCCGCGAGAATGCCGTTGGTGCACGCGTTGACCATCTCGTCGCGCATCGCCAGGCCGCGATCATTGAGTTGCTCGCTGATCGGCAGGCGGTCCGGGTACTCACGCTCGAGTCCGAGTGCCGCCGCCATCGCGAGACCGAACGCCGGATGCGGCTGCATGCCGAGACCGTTGGCCATCTTGCCGATGTTCATGGGCACACCGCCCTCGGCGACACCGACGATGTTCAGTTCCGGCGCGTACGTGGGTGCGAGCGCCGCGGCCCACGCCGACGCCATGCCGCCGCCGGAGTACCCGGCCAGCGCGACCGGGCTCTCCGCCACGGCGAGTTCGGGCACCCGCTGAACCGCGCGGATGCCGTCCAGGGTGATGGTTCCGCCGAGTCGCGCGGCACCGTACGCACTGTTCGGGCCGAGGTGATCGGGAAGCGCGACCGTCCAGCCGCGTTGCAGTGCGAGGTTCAGTGCCGGCGCCTCCTTGATCTGGAGGTCGGGGTCGTTCGAGTACAGGGTCCGAGACGGCGCGCACCTCGGTCCGAGCGCGTTGATGATGTGCTGATACGACAGCAGCGGCCCGTTCACCGGCCGGGTGCGGGGTACCAGCACGGTGGTGACCGACGAGATCGGGTGGTCCTCCGAGTTGGTGGTGCGGTACTTCACCTGCCAGACGTCGGTGTCGGGGAAGGCGAGCAACGGCGGCATCGGCCGGACCGCGAGCGGCTCGCCGACCGCCGTATCCGCCAGACCCTGCGGCTGCAGGTAGAAGGGATCAGGGTCGGAGGCGGGATAGATCGGCACGGCGGCCGCGACTCCGACGTTCGCGACGGTGGCGCAGGCGACGAATGCGGCACACAGTGCACCCGCGGTGAGGCTCGAGATACGTGAGCGCTTCATGCCGCCTCCTAGTTTGCGTAGAGATCGATTGTTACCGAGTTCGCAGGAGATATCGGTATTCGGGCCCGCCCGTTACGCCACTGCAATGCATGGCGGGCCCGCCGCAACGAAAACGGGTCAATGCGCGCTCAGATAGTCCTCGAGGACGGGCCCCACCACGGCCAGGACCTCGGGTTCGATCATCTGATTGTGCTCGCACTCGATCTTCACTTCCCGGATGCCGCCGGTGACGGAACTCCGCCACTCCTCCGGTGAATGCTGGTCCGTCGACGCCGATCCGGCGGCGGTGAAGAACAGCAGATCCCCGTCGAACACCTGCGGGCGGAAGTTGTTCATGATCCGCGACGAGTTGGTGAATCCGGCGCTGATCCGCTCCAGGTGCTGCGGGGTCAGTCCCGTCTTCTGCCCGAACGCGTCGTCCAGCAACTCGACTGCCCGCTCGTAGGTGAGTTCCTCCCCGGAGACGGACTCGAGGTCCAGTCCGAGCCCGTGGAGCAACTCGGGCACGGTGAGGCTCTCCGGGCCCTGGTCGGTCCCGCCGGTCACGTAGCTGTCCATGACGGCCAGCGTGTCGACCGCCTCCCCTTCCCGCCGCAGTTCGACGGCCATCGCGTGGGCGATGACGCCGCCGAGCGACCAGCCCAGCAGGTGGTAGGGCCCGTGCGCCTGGACCTTTCGCATCTCCAGCACGTACTGGTGCGCCAGCTGCTCGATCGACTCGAAGCTCGGGCCACCGCTGATGATCGGCAACTGCAGGCCGAACGCCGGCCGGTCCTGCGATAGGTGCTGCAGGAGACCCGCGTAACCCCACGACAGGCCGATCCCGGGATGGATGCAGAACAGGGGCGGCTTGTCCCCCGTCGGCCGCAATGGGATGACCACGCCGAGCGCCTCGTCCACCGGCGACCCGGCCGCGTTCTCCGTGTCGACCCGCAGCGCCAGGCCCGCGGGGGTCGGGTCCAGGAACATGGACTGCAACGGAATCTGCCGTCCGAGGCGTTCCTGCAGCACCGTGATCACCCGGGTGGCGACGATCGAGTTGCCGCCGAGGTCGAAGAAACTGTCGGCGGTGCCGACGCGGTCCACGCCCAGCACCTCTGCGAAGGCCTCGACGATGATCCGCTCGGTCGCCGTCGTCGGGGCCCGGAAGGCCGCGCCGGTGGTGCCGAACTCGGGCGCGGGCAGCGCCTTGCGGTCGAGTTTGCCGACCGGGGTCATCGGGATCTGATCGAGGACGACCACCGCGGACGGGACCATGTGCGCGGGCAGGCGGTCGGCCGCGTGGGTACGCAACTCCGCCGGCTCGAGATCGTGTCCCTCCGCCGCCCGCACGTACGACGCGAGGAGCGTGTCGCCGGACGGTCCGGTGTGGCCGATGGTGGCGGCGAACGCGACCGCGGGGTGGCGGGCGAGGACGGCGTCGATCTCACCGAGTTCGATCCGGAAGCCGCGGACCTTCACCTGGAAGTCGGTGCGGCCGATGTACTCGATGGTGTGGTCGCCGCGCCAGCGCACCACGTCGCCGGTGCGGTACATCCGGCGACCGGGCTCGCCGAACGGGCAGGCGACGAACCGTTCCGACGTCAGCGCCGACCGGTTGTGGTACCCACGTGCCAGTCCGGGTCCGGTGATGTACAGCTCGCCGGGCACACCGACCGGGACCGGCTGCAGGCGCTCGTCGAGGACCAGCGAACCGAATCCCAGCGCGGGGGCGCCGATGTTCACGACCCCACCCGGACGCATCGGAGCACTGACGCTCGCCTGGATGGTCGTCTCCGTGGGCCCGTACCCGTTGTGCATGTTGCGGTGCTTACCCCAGATCTCCACCAGCTCCGGCGGGCAGGCCTCACCGGCCACCGCGAGGACGCGGAGCGATTCGAGTCCCACGTCCTCGATGGACGACAGCGCGGTGGGCGTGATGAACGCGTGCGTCACCGCGTTGCGCCGGAACAGGTCCGCCAGCTCCGTGCCACCGAAGACGGTGGGCGGCACGATCACGACCCGGGCCGACGCACCGAACGCCATCATCAGCTCGAAGATCGACGCGTCGAAGCTCGGGGACGCCAGATGCGAGACCCGGGACTCGTGCGTGACCTGGAACCGTTCGTGTTCCTCCGCGGTGAGGTTGGCCATGCCGCGGTGAGTGACGATGACACCCTTCGGTTTACCGGTCGATCCCGACGTGTAGATCAGGTACGCCGGGTGGGCCAGATGGAGCGGGCGCGTGCGGTCGGCGTCGGTGACCGGCGACGAGGAGACGGCCGCGACCTGCTCGGCGAAGGACTCGTCGTCGAGCACCAGCCACGGCACGGTGTCCGGCAGGTTGTCGCGACGGCCGGCGACGGTCAGGCCGACGGACGCCCGGCAGTCGGTCAGCATGTAGTCGATGCGGTCCCGCGGGTAGGTCGGGTCGACGGGCACGAACGCCGCACCCGACTTCGCGACCGACCAGATCGACACGACTTCCTCGATCGATCGCGGCATTCCGATGGCCACGAACGTCTCCGGCCCGACTCCCTGGGCGCACAGCACCCGCGCCAGCCGGTTGGACCATTCGTCGAGTTCGCGGTAGGTGACCTGCCGGTCCTCGAAGGACAACGCCACCGAATCGGGGTCGAGTGCCGCGGCGGCCGTCAGCAGGTCGGGCCACACCTCGGGGCGCACGTCGGGCTTGCCGCGCGCCGGGACCATCTCCTCGATCTCCGCCTCGTCGAGCAGCGGGAGGGTGCCGATCGGCCGGTCCGGATCGGCGGTGACAGCCGCGAGGATCCGGACGAACCGGTCCGCGATCGAGCGTGCGGTCCCGCGGTCGAACAGGGAGACGGCGAAGTCGAGACCGCCGGCGACACCCGCGGGCGCGCCGTCCTGGTCGAACTGCTCGGCCAGGATCACCTCGAGGTCTTCTTTCACCACCTTGGTTTCGAGGTCCACGTTCTCGACCCGCAGATCCGGCAGTTCCAGCGTCGGGTTCTCGTTGTTCTGGAACTCGAGGGCCACCTGGAACAGGGGCGAGTACGACGTGGACCGGGTCGGGTTGAGCTCCTCGACGAGGCGCTCGAACGGCAGATCCGAGTGCTGGAACGCGGCCAGGTCCGTTTCCCGGATCCGCTGCACCAGTTCGGTGAACGTCGACGCCGGGTCGATCCGGTTCCGCAGGACCAGGGTGTTGACGAACATGCCGACCATGTCGTCGAGGGCGGCTTCACCGCGCCCGGCGACGGGGGTGCCGATGACGACGTCGTCGGTGCTGCCGAGCCTCGACAGCAGCACCGCCAGCGCGGCGTGGACGGCCATGAACATGGTGGCGTTGTTGGCCCGGGCCAGTGCCGTGAGCCGCTGATGGAGGTCGGCGTCGATCGCGAATTCGACCCGATCACCCTCGAACGTCTGCTGGATCGGGCGCGGCCGGTCGGTCGGCAGCTGGATGACGTCCGGCACCCCGGCCAGGGTCTCGGACCAGAACCGCAACTGCTGGTTGATCATCGATTCGGGATCGTTCTCCGAGCCGAGTCCGGCATGCTGCCACAGCGTGTAGTCGGCGTACTGGACGTGCAGCGGATCCCACTGCGGGCCGTCGCCGCCGAGCCGTGACGTGTACGCCACCATGACGTCGCGGGCGAGCGGCGCGAGGGAGAATCCGTCCGCGCTGATGTGGTGCACCACGATCGTCAGCACGTGATGGTCGGGCGCGATCCGGAACAGGGCCGCCCGGACCGGCACGTCGGTGCTGACGTCGAACCCGCGGGACACCAGGTCCATGATGTGCCGCGGCAGGTCCTCCGCCGCCACCGAGACGGTGTCGACGCCCGGTTGCGCATCGGCGGCGGGCAGGATCCGCTGGGTCGGTTCGTTGTCGACCGTCGGGAAGACGGTGCGCAGCGTCTCGTGCCGTTCGAGTACGTCGGCCATCGCCAGCCGCAGGGCGTCCTCGTCCAGGGTTCCGGTCAGCCTGACGGCCAACGGAATGTTGTAGGCCGGTGAGGACGTGTCGAACTGGTTGAGGAACCACATCCGCTTCTGCGCCAGCGACAGCGGAATCCGGTCGGGCCGTTCGACCGGCGCGAGGGCCGGGCGGGCACCGCCGCTCACACTGTCGGCGACGCGTGCGGCCAGCGACCGGACGTCGGGGGCCTCGAACAGGGCGCGCACACCGATGTCGGTGTCGAGGGCGTCCCGCAACCGCGCCGTGACCCGGGTGGCGACCAGCGAGTTTCCACCGAGATCGAAGAAGTTGTCGTCGATGCCGATCCGTTCGATACCGAGGACATCGGCGAAGATGTCCACGATCTTGCGTTCGAGATCGTTGGTCGGCGGCTGGAACTCGGTGGTGGTGACGTGGAACTCGGGTGCGGGCAGCGCCGACCGGTCCAGTTTGCCCACCGGGGTCAACGGGATCTCGTCCAGGAACATGACGCTCGTCGGCACCATGTGCGCGGGGAGCCGGGTCGACAGGTGCGCGGTCAGTTCGGCCGGATCGACGCCGCCGGCCGTGTTGGGCAGCAGGTAGGTCACCAGCACCGTGTCCCCGGACGGGCCGGGAACACCGAGGGTCGCGGCGAAGCTGACCCCGGGGAACGTGGCGATCTCGTTGTCGATCTCGCCGAGTTCGATGCGGAAACCGCGGATCTTCACCTGGAAGTCGCTGCGGCCCACGTACTCGACGGTGTGGTCGGCGCGCCACCGGACGATGTCGCCGGTGCGGTACATCCGCTCCCCCGCCTCCCCGAACGGGTTGGCGACGAACCGCTGGCTGCTCAGTTCCGGGCGCCGGTGGTAGCCGCGGGCGAGCCCGGCACCGGTGATGTACAGCTCGCCGGGAACTCCGACGGGCACCGGCTGGAGACGTGAATCCAGCACGAGCTCACCGACGCCGCGGATCGGGCCGCCGAGGGTGATGGGGTCGCCCACCGTCATCGGGTCGCTGATGTTGGCCATCACCGTGGTCTCGGTGGGGCCGTACGCGTTGGACAGTTGCCGGCCGGGCGCCCAGCGGGTCACCAGTTCCGGCGGGCACGCCTCGCCGCCGAACACGACGTGCTGGAATTCGTCGAGCCCCGTCGGGTCGACCGTGGACAGCGCCGCGGTGGTGACGAACGCGTGGGTGACGTGTTCGGACCTGATCAGTTCGGCCAGTTCCGCTCCGCCGTACACCGTCGGCGGTGCGATCACCATCGTCGCACCGACCCCGAAGGCCTGCAGGTACTCGAACACCGACCCGTCGAAGCTGGGCGTCGAGAAGTGCAGGGTGCGGGACGTCTGTGCCGCGGCGAAACGCTGCCGCTGGTCCTCGGCGAAGTTGTCGAGGCCCTCGTGGGTGACCACGACGCCCTTCGGCTTCCCCGTCGAACCGGAGGTGTAGACGATGTAGGCGGCGTTGTCGAGGCTTATCGGCGACCGCCGATCCGAATCGGCTACCGGCAGAGCCGGTTTCGACTGGCAGGCCTTCTCGAACTTGGGCGAGTCGAGCTGCAGCCACGGCACCGAGTCGGGCAGCGCCTTCTCGTACGCGGCCATGGTCAGTCCGATGGTGGCACCCGAATCGGTGAGCATGTGCTCGATGCGGTCCATCGGGTAGTTCGGGTCGACGGGGACGAATGCGGCGCCCGTCTTGGCCACTGCCCACACGGCGAGGACCGACTCGATCGATCGGGGAATGCCGAGCGCCACGAACGTCTCCGGGCCGGCGCCGCGGGAGATGAGCACCCGGGCGAGCTGGTTGGAGCGTTCGTTGAGTTCCCGGTAGGAGACGTTGCGGCCCTCGAACGTCAGCGCCGTGCGGTTCGGATCCAGGGCGGCGGCGTCCTCGAAGATCTGCGGCAGCGTCCGGACGGAGAACCCGGGGCGGCCGCGCACCGGCGCGAACTCGGCGAGTTCGGCCTCGGTGAGCAGTTGCATGTGGGCGAGCGGAATCTCGGGCCGGTCCGCGAGGGCGTCGAGCACCCGCTGCAGCCGGTCCGCGATCTCGTCGACCGCGCTTTCCTCGAATACCTCGGGGAGGTACTCGAACTTGAAGTTCAGCCGCGCGTCCCCGGAGGCGACGACGGCGAGCGGGTAGTGCGCGGAGTCCTTGCCGTCGATGCCGGTGACGAACATCCCGGCGATGTCGGTCTGTTCCGTCAGCCCCGCCTCGTCCACCGGGTACGACTCGAACACGGTCAGCGTGTCGAAGGCACCGCCGCCGCCGACCGCCGACTGGATGTCGGTCAGACCCACGTAGTGGTGATCGAGCAGTGCGGCCTGTTCGCTCTGCACACGTTCGAGCAGCTCGCCCAGCGACTCCCACGGGTCGAGGGTCACCCGCACCGGCAGGGTGTTGATGAACAGACCCACCATCGATTCGATGCCCGCGATCTGCGGCGGCCGGCCCGAAACCGTCCCACCGAACACCACGTCGGAGCGGCCGACCAAGCCGCCCAGCACGATTCCCCACGCCGTCTGGACGACGGTGTTGAGGGTGAGCCCGCGTTCCCGGCTCAGGTCCCGCAACCGGGTGGTCTGCTCCTCCGACAGCGTGAAGGCGGTTTCCTCCGCCACGGCGGAGTGCGCTTCACCCCGCTCCAGCGGCGCGAGGAGGGTCGGCTCCTCGACACCGTCGAGCGCGGTGCGCCAGGCGTCGAGGGAGTCCGTGGTGTCGTGCCGCTTCATCCACGACAGGTAGTCGCGGTAGGAGTGGACCCGGGGCAGCAGGCTGCCGTCGGCGTCCAACGCGTACAGCGTCAGCAGGTCGCGAATGACCAGCGGAGTCGACCAGCCGTCGAGCAGGATGTGGTGGTTGGTCAGGATCAGCCGGTAGTCCTCCTCGGTGAGCCGGACGAGGGCAAGCCGCAGCAGCGGCGCGTTCGCCATGTCGAACTTCACCGACCGGTCCCGTGCAACGATCCGGTCGTATTCGCGGGTGGTCTCGTCCGGGTCGAGTGCCGAGAGGTCGAACTCCGACCACGGCAGTTCCACGTGCTGCTGGATGATTTGCGCGGAGGCGCCCGCGCTGTCGTGGACGAACGCGGCCCGCAGGTTGGGGTGCCGGTCCAGCAGGGCCTGCCCGGCCCGGCGGATCCGGTCCGGGTCGATGTTGCCGCGCAGTTTCAGCGCCAGCTGCACCAGGTACGGGTCGACCGAGGCGTCCGAGAACTGGGCGTGGAACAGCAGCCCGGACTGCAGCGGTGACAGCGACCAGATGTCCGACAGCGCCGGGAACCGGGCCTCGAGCCGGTCGATCGCGTCCTGGTCGAGGGTGACCAGGTCCAGATCGGACGGGGTCACACCGCCGGCGTCGGGCCGTGCGACGTGGGTGGTCAGCGCGGTCAGCGCCTGCACCCACAGGTCGGCGAGTGCGCGGACCTCGGACGGGGTGAGGACCCCGGTCGGGAACGCCCAGGTGGCCCGCAGCCGGTTGCCGTCGGCCCCGGTGCCGGTGACGGCATTGATGTCGAGCGCCGACGCCACCGGGATGTCGGAGGCGGGGATGTCGTCGAGCTTCGTGTCCGTCACCGGAACCCAGGCGTGACCGTGGATGTCGGTGGACGTCGCGCCGCCCAGCCGGCCCAGGTAGTTGAACGTGACCTGCGGCTTCGCCAGCGCCCGCAGCTGATCCGCGCTCTCCGGGTCCAGGTAGCGGAGCATGCCGTAGCCGATGCCGTGGTCCGGAATGGCCAGCAGCTGTTCCTTGATCGCCTTGACCGCGGACCCGGTGGCCTTGCCACCGGCGAACGCGTCGTCGAGGTCGATCCCCGACAGGTCCAGACGCACCGGGAACATCGCCGTGAACCAGCCGACGGTGCGGCCCAGATCGGCGCCCGGCAGCACCTGGTCCTCGCGGCCGTGGCCTTCGAGACTGACCAGCGATTCGCGCGTGAAGTCGCCGTGGGTGCGCCGCCACTGGGCCAGCGCCAGCGCCAGCGCGGTGAGCAGTCCGTCGTTGACGCCGCCGTGGAACGCCTCGGGGACACGGGTGAGCAGGGCGTCCGTGACGTCGGCGGGCACCTCCACGGTGACCTTCTCGACGGTCCCGGCCACGTCGATCGCCGCGTCGAGCGGACGCGATCCGATGAGCGGGTCGTCGGCCTCGAGCACCCGCCGCCACAGTTCGATCTCGCCGGCGCGTTCGCGCGTCGCCTCGACGAGGCCGTGCGACCAGCGCCGCATCGACGTGCCGACCGGTTCGAGGGTCGGTTCCTGACCCGCGGAGACTTGCGCCCACGCGGTCGCCAGGTCGGGGACGAGGATCCGCCACGACACACCGTCGACCACCAGGTGGTGGGCCACGACCAGCAGCCGCCCGCCCTGATCGCCCGCGTCGAACCACACCATCTGCAGCATGACCCCGGCCTCGGGGTCCAGTCGTCCTGCCGCGGCGTCGAGTTCACGGGTCGCGACCTCCGCGAACCCGGAACCGACCACCGACGCGACCTCGACGCGGTGCAGCACGTCGTCGACGTCGACCACGCCCACGGCCTGCACCTCGATCCGCCACTGCGGCTCGGCGCCGAGGAGACGGGCCCGCAGCATGTCGTGGTGATCCACGACGGCCGCGATCGTGCGCTTCAGCAGCGTCTCGTCGGCCGCGGCGGGCAGGGAGAGCAGCGCGGTCTGGGTGTAGCGGCGGAAGTCGCCGCCGCGTTCGAGCAGCCACGCGGTGATCGGGGTGACCGGCATCTCGCCGATCCCGCCACCCGGCAGTTCGTCGAGGACGACGACGTCGGCGGCACCCGCCCAGGAGGCGGCCTCGGCCAGCGCGGCAACGGTTTTGGCCTCGAACACGTCCCGCGGGGTGAGCACCACACCGGCGGCCTTCGCCCGGGCCACCAACTGGATCGACATGATGCTGTCGCCGCCGAGCGCGAAGAACGAGTCGTCCACACCCACCGATTCCAGACCGAGCACCTCGGCGAACAGACCGGCGAGGACGGTTTCCATCTCCGTGGCCGGGGCGCGGCCCGCCGACACCCGGGCCCCGAAGTCGGGTTCCGGCAGCGCGCGGCGGTCGAGTTTGCCGTTGCTCGTCAACGGCAGCGCGTCCAGCACCACGAGGGTGGCGGGCACCATGTACGAGGTGAGCTGGGTGCCCACGAATTCGAGCGCCGACGACACCTCGACGGTGGCGCCGGATTCCGGAACCACGTAGCCGATCAGCCGGTGACCGCCGTGCCCGTCGTCGCGGGTGAGGACGACGGCCTGGGCGATGCCGCGGTACCGGAGCAGCGCGGATTCGATCTCGCCGAGTTCGATGCGGAAACCGCGGATCTTCACCTGGAAGTCGCTGCGGCCCAGGTACTCGAGCTGGCCGTCGGTGTTCCAGCGCGCCAGGTCGCCCGTGCGGTACATCCGGGCCCCGGGACGGAGCGGGTCGGCCACGAACCGGCTCGAACTGAGCCCGGCCCGGCCGAGGTAGCCGCGGGTCACCTGGTCACCGGAGACGTACATTTCCCCGATGGTGCCCGGGGGAACCGGGTGCAGGCGCCGGTCGAGGACGTGGACGTGCAGCCCGGCGATTCCGCGGCCGATCACACTGGCCGACGCGGACTCGGCGAATTCGCGGTCGAGCGCGAGGTAGCTGACGTGGACCGTCGTCTCGGTGATGCCGTACATGTTCACCAGCGTCGGGGCGGAGTCGTCGTGCCGCGAGTACCAGCGGCCGAGCTGTCCGAGGTCGAGAGCCTCACCACCGAAGATCACGTACCGCAGCGCGAGCGCCGCCGCGTTCACGTCGATCTCCGAGACGATTCGGTCGGTCTCGGCGAGCTGATAGAACGCGGTCGGGGTCTGGTTGAGGACGGTGACCTGCTCGTTCCGCAGGAGTTCATGGAACATTTCCGGCGACCGCGCCGTGTAGTAGTCGACGACGACGAGTCGGCCGCCGTAGAGCAGCGGACCCCACAGCTCCCACACGGAGAAGTCGAACGCGTACGAGTGGAACATCGTCCACACGTCGTTCTCGTCGAACCCGTAGAGCGGCTGCGTGTTCGCGAACAGTGTCAGCACGTTGCGGTGCGAGACGACCACGCCCTTGGGACGGCCCGTCGACCCGGAGGTGTAGATGACGTACGCCACCGACGAGGAGTCGAGCGGCGTCACCCGGTCGGCGTCGGTGATCGTCGCCGGCGACTGCTGCGCGAGGTCGGCGGTGGTCTCGGGGTCGTCGAGCAGGATCGCCGGGGTCTCCGAATCCGGCAGGGCGGAGACGTCTCCCGTGGTGGTGATGACACAGTTCGGTGCGGCGTCCTCGAACACGAACGCCAGCCGGTCCGCCGGGTAGGTGATGTCGACGGGCAGGTAGCCGCCGCCGGTTTTGATCACCGCCAGCAGGGCGATGATCAGATCGCAAGTGCGTGGAAGTGCCACGGCCACCAGCGTTTCCGGCCCCACTCCCTGGGAGATGAGCAGGCGGGCCAGCCGGTTCGACCGGGCGTCGAGCTCCGCGTACGTCAGTGCCACGTCCTCCGACGTCACGGCCGTGGCGTCGGGGAACCGGGCCACGCTCTGCGCGAACCGGTCCGCGAGGGTGTCGGTGCCCGCGTCGAATCCGGCGGTGTTCCATTCGGTCGCCATCGCCGACCGCTCGGCGGCATCGGTGATCACGATGTCCCCGACCGGGGCCAGCGGGTCGGAGGTGACGGCGCCGAGGATGCGCAGGAACCGGTCGGCGAACGTCCGGACGGTGCCGGCGTCGAACAGATCGGTGGCAAAGATGAACGACGCGGCGATACCCGACGCCACCCCGTCCGCGTCGAATCCTTCCTCGACACTGAGCTGCAGGTCGAACTTGGCGACCTCGAGATCGAAATCGACGGCGGCCGCGGTCAGTTCCGGGAGCTCGAGCCGCGGTGTCTCGTTGTTCCGGAACTCGAGCAGCGCCTGGAACAGCGGCGAGTGCGCGGTGGAGCGCTCCGGCGCGAGAACGTCGACGAGCCGCTCGAACGGCAGGTCCGAATGGTGGAACGCGGCCAGGTCGGTGGACCGGACCTGATCCATCAGGGCGCCGAAACCTGCCGCCGGGTCGACGGCGCTCCGCAGCACCAGGGTGTTGACGAACATGCCGACCATGTCGTCGAGCGCCGCGTCACCGCGGCCGGCGATGGGTGTGCCGACCGCGATGTCCTCGGTGGACGAGAGCGCGGACAGCAGCACCGACAGGGCCGCGTGGACGGCCATGAACATGGTGGAGTTGTGCTTGCGCGCCAACGCCGCCAGCGCCCGGTGCACGTCCGCCGGAATCGTGAAGTCGACCTGCGCACCGCGGAACGACTGCTGGACCGGCCGCGCCCGGTCGGTGGGCAACTGCAGGAGTTCGGGCAGGTCGGCCAGCTGATCGGTCCAGTACCGGAGTTGCTGGGAGATCAGCGATTCGGCGTCGCTTTCGTCGCCCAGCAGTTGGAGCTGCCACAGGGTGTAGTCGGCGTACTGCACCGACAGCGGGTTCCACTGTGGTGCGCTTCCCGCGATGCGGGCGGCGTACGCGGTCATGACGTCCCGGGCGAGCGGGGTGAGCGAGAACCCGTCGGCGCAGATGTGGTGCACCACGATGACGAGCACGTGGTCGTCGGGGGCGAGTGCGAACAGCGCCGACCGCATCGGCACGTCGGCCGTCACGTCGAAGCCTGCCGTCGCGAGACCGGCGATGTGCTCCCTCAGTTCGTCCTCGGACACCTCGACGATCTCGAGGTTCGGCGTCCACTGACCCGGTGAGAGGACCACCTGGGTCGGTTCGCCGTCGTGAGACGGGAACACGGTCCGCAACGATTCGTGGCGGACGAAGACGTCCGTCACCGCGGCGCGCAGCGACTCCACGTCCAGATGACCGGTCAGCCGCACGGCAAGGGGGATGTTGTAGGCCGCCGACGACGTGTCGAACTGGTTGAGGAACCACATCCTCTTCTGCGCCAGGGACACCGGCACGTGCGCGGGCCGCGGCATCGGGCCGAGCGGGATCCGGACGTGGGCGCCGTCCTGCGCGGGTGCGAATGCCGTCGACTCGATGAGGCGGGCCAGTTGATGGATCGTCGGCGCCTCGAACAGGGTGCGGACGCCGATGTCGGTGTCCAGTTCCGCGGTCAGGCGTGCGGCGACACGGGTCGCGATCAGCGAGTTTCCGCCGATGTCGAAGAAGTTGTCGTCGATGCCGACACGTTCGATGCCCAGGACCGTGGTGATGACGTCGGCGATCGTGTGTTCGAGGACCGTCGACGGCGGCCGGAAGTCGTCCGACGTGGGCAGGAACTGCGGTTCGGGCAGCGCCGCCCGATCGAGCTTGCCGACGGGGGTGAGCGGGATCTCGTCCAGGATCATGATGCTCGACGGCACCATGTGTGCGGGCAGCAGGTTCGCCGTCCACTCCTTCAGTTCCGGCGGTTCGAGTGCCGACTCGGCCTCCGGCAGCACGTAGGACACGAGCACGGTGTCGCCGGCGGGACCGGGGCGCCCGAGGGTGACGGCGAACGCCACGGACGGGTGCGCGGCGAGTGCGCTGTCGATGTCGCCGAGCTCGATGCGGAAGCCGCGGATCTTCACCTGGAAGTCGGTGCGGCCCAGGTATTCGACCGTGTGATCGGACCGCCACCGCGCGAGGTCGCCGGTGCGGTACATCCGGTCGCCCGGCTCGCCGTAGGGGTTGGCGACGAACCGCTCGCTGGTCAGCCCGGCGCGTGCATGATAGCCGCGGGCCAGGCCCTCACCGGAGATGTAGAGCTCGCCGGCGACGCCGACGGAGACCGGTTGCAGCCGCGAGTCGAGAATCACCTCGGAGACGCCGCGGACGGGGGCACCGATGGTGACCGTCTCCCCCACCTGCAGGTGGTCGCTGAGGTTGCTCATGATGGTGGTCTCGGTGGGACCGTAGCCGTTGTACATGGTGCGGCCCGGCGCCCAGCGGGTCACCAGTTCCGGCGGGACGGCCTCGCCGCCGGCGACCACGTTCTGGAACACCTCGAGCCCCTCGGGGTCCACCGAGGCCAGGGCCGCGGGGGTGACGAACCCGTGGGTGACGCCCTCGGTGCGGATCAACTCCGCGAGTTCCTCGCCGCCGTACACGGACGGCGGCACGATCACCATGGTCGCGCCGACGGCGAACGACAGCAGGTATTCGAGGACCGAGGCGTCGAAGCTCGGTGAGGAGAAGTGCAACGCCCGCGACGTGGAATCCGTCGCATAGCGGGTCCGCTGCTCCTCGGCGAAATTGTCGAGACCGCGGTGGCTGACCACCACGCCCTTCGGCTTGCCGGTCGAGCCGGACGTGTAGATGACGTACGCCGGGTGTGCGAACCGCAGGGGCGCGACGCGGTCGTCGTCGGTGACGGTGTCGGTGGACATGGCCCGGATGGCCGTCGCGGTCTCGGTGTCGTCCAGGGTCAGCCACCTGACCGTGTCGGGGAGCCGGCCGTGGTCGGCCTCCAGGCGGAGACCGAACGTGCACCCGGAATCCGTGACCATGTGCTCGACCCGCTCACGCGGGTAGGTCGGATCGACCGGAACGAACGCCGCGCCGGTCTTGGTGATCGACCAGACCGCCAGGACCGATTCGATGGACCGTGAGATACCCAGGGCCACGATGTCTTCCGGGCCGACGCCGCGGTCGATGAGCAGACGCGCGAGCTGGTTGGACCGTTCGTCGAGTTCCCGGTAGGACATCCGGCGGTCCCCGAACACGAGTGCGGTCGCGTCACCCGCCGCGGCGGCCGTCTCGGCGAACATCTGCGGCAGTGTCCGCACGGAGCGGCCGGGCAGGCCGCGGGCCGGAACCAGTTCGGCCTCCTCGACGTCGGTGAGCAGCCGCAGCTGCGCCAGTTTCATCCCGGGGTGCTCGGCGAGCGCGATCAGCGCCCGGACGATCCGGTCGCCGATCCGCTCCACGTCGGCCCGGTCGAACAGCTCCTCGACGTACTCGAGCTTAAGCTGCAGGTTCTCGTGCGCCGAGGCGATCAGCGCCAGCGGATAGTGGGCGGCGTTCGCGCTGTCGTGCACGTCGAGGACGTGCATGCCGGCGATGTCGGTCTGGTCGGTCAGCCCCTCCCGATCGACGGGATACGACTCGAACACGGTCAGCGTGTCGAAACCGGCACCGGGACCGGCCACCGACTGGATGTCCGTCAATCCGACGTAGTGGTGGTCGAGCAGCGCAGCTTGCTCGCCCTGGATGCGTTCGAGCAACTCCCCCAGCGTTTCCCGCGGGTCGAGAACCACGCGCACCGGCAGGGTGTTGATGAACAGGCCCACCATCGACTCGATCCCCGCGATCTGCGGAGGCCGACCGGACACCGTCCCACCGAAGACCACATCGGAGCGGCCGACCAAGCCGCCCAGCACGATTCCCCACGCGGTGCGGATCAGGGTGCTGAGGGTCAGGCCGTGCTCGCGTGCGAGCACACTCAGCTGATCGGTGCGGTCGACGTCGAGTTCGACGAGCAGTTCGCTGGACTGTGTGTCGCTCTGCACCGACGCGTCGGCAGGCGCGAGCAGCGTCGGCTCCTCCACCCCGGCGAGGGCGCGCTGCCACACACCGAGGGAGTCCTCGGTGCTGCGGTGCGACATCCACGCGAGGTAGTCGCGGTACGGGTGCACCCGCGGCAGCGCCGTGGCGTCACCCTCCGTGGCGTACAGGGTCAGGAGGTCGCGGATCAGCAGCGGCATCGACCAGCCGTCGAGCAGGATGTGGTGGTTGGTGATGATCAGGCGCTGCTCGTCCCCACCGATCTGGATCAGCATGAACCGCAACAGCGGCGGGGTGGCCATGTCGAACCCGCGGCGCCGGTCGGCGTCGAGGAGTCGCACGATCTCGGCCTCGCGGCTCTCCGCGTCCAGCCCGGACAGGTCGATCTCCGTCCAGGGCAGCTCCGCGGACCCGTGGATCGCCTGGACCGGGGTGCCGCCCTCGTCGTAGACGAACGACGCGCGCAGGTTCGCGTGCCGGTCGAGCAGGGCCTGCCCGGCCACCCGCATGCGGGACGGCACGGCACCGCGCAGTTCGAGAGTCACCTGCACCGTGTACGAGTCGATCGTCTGATCGGCCAGCAGTGCGTGGAACAGCAGTCCGGACTGCAGCGGCGACAGCGACCAGATGTCGGACAGCGCCGGGAAGCGCGATTCGATGCGGTCGATGGCGTCCTGGTCGAGGCTGACCAGTTCGAGGTCGGACGGTGTCACGCCGCCGGCGTCGGGGCGGGCCGCGTACGTCGTGAGCGCGGTGAGCGCCCGGACCCACAGTTCGGCGAGTTCCCGGACCTCGGCGACGGTCAGGACACCGGCCGCGTACGCCCAGGTGGCGCGCAGCTGAGGCCGGTCCTCCACCTCGGTGGTGACCGCGTTGACGTCGATGGCCGAGGTGACCGGGGTGTCGAGGTCCTGCGCACGGTCCATGTCGACTTCACCGGTCGGCGTCCAGCCGGCGCGGGTGGCCGCCTCGGACAGGTCGGCGGCGAAGCGTCCCAGGTAGTTGAAACTGATCTGCGGCAGCGAACGGGCCGCGAGCAGCGGGGCGGTGTCGGCGTTGAGGTACCGCAGCATGCCGTAACCCATGCCGTGGTCCGGGATCGCGAGGAGTTGTTCCTTGATCGCCTTGATCGCGGAGCCGGCGGCCTTGCCGCCGTCGAACGCATCGTCGAGGTCGATGCCCGACAGGTCGAGACGCACCGGGAACATGGCCGTGAACCAGCCGACGGTGCGGCCCAGATCGGCGCCCGGCACGACCTGGTCTTCACGGCCGTGACCCTCGAGGCTCACCAGGGTCCCGTCGACGGACCTGCCGTGCAGGGTGTGGCCGCGGGTGCGCCGCCACTGGGTGACCGCCATCGCCAGCGCGGTGAGCAGTCCGTCGTTCACGCTGCCGTGGATGGCCTCCGGCAGGGCCGTGAGGACGGCCTCGCTGACCTCGGCGGGCAGCTGCACCGTGACGCGGCCGACGGTCGCGTTGACGTCGATGTCGGGGTCGAGCGGGCGGCTGCCGACGAGCGGGTCCTCGCAGTCGAGGATGCGCTGCCACAGGTCCAGTTCGCCTGCCCGGCTCGCGGCCTCGTCGACCAGTCCGTGCGCCCACCGGCGCATGGACGTGCCGACCTGTTCGAGAACCGGTTCCTGGCCTGCCGAGATCTGCGCCCAGGCGGTCGCGAGGTCGGGGACGAGGATGCGCCACGACACACCGTCGACGACGAGGTGATGCGCGACGACGAGCAGGCGGCCGCCGGATTCCCCGGCATCGAACCACACCACCTGCACCATGACACCGGCCGCGGGATCGAGCCGGTCCAGCGCGGCGTCGAGTTCCGCGATCACCGTCGCCGCGAATGCCCGGGTTCCCGGGGCGGTGGACACGGGGACCCGGCGGATCAGGTCCTGGGCGTCGACCTCGCCGACCGGGCGGACGGCGAGGTGCGAGTCCTCGGCGGAGACGATCAGCTGCGCGCGCAGCATGTCGTGCCGGTCGAGTACGGCCTGGAACGTGGCGCTCAGGGGTTCGAGTTCGCGCAGGTTCGGCGGTGCGGTCAGCAGCGCCGACTGCGACATGCGGTTGAACTCGCCGCCCCGTTCGAGCAGCCACTTCGTGATCGGGGTGGTCGGCATGTCGCCGACTCCGCCACCGGGCAGTTCGTCGAGGACGACGACGTCGGCGGCACCCACCCACGACGCCACCGCGGCGAGACCGGCAACGGTCTTGGCCTCGAACACGTCCCGCGGGGTCAGCACCACACCCGCCGCCTTCGCGCGGGCCACCAACTGGATCGACATGATGCTGTCGCCGCCGAGGGCGAAGAACGAGTCCTCGACACCGGCCGATTCCAGACCGAGGACCTCGGCGAACAGTCCGGCGAGCACCTCCTCCATCTCCGACACCGGCGCGCGGCCGGTCGACACCCGGGCGCCGAAGTCGGGTTCGGGCAGCGCACGGCGATCCAGCTTGCCTGCGGGGGTGAGTGGCAACTCGTCGAGGACGATCAGCGCGGACGGCACCATGTACGGGGCGAGGAATCCGCCGACGAATTCGAGGACGGCCTCCGGGTCGAGTTCCGCGCCCGCCGTGGGGACGAGGTACCCGACGAGCCGGTTCGCTCCGGTGCTGCCCCTGTGCGCGGACACCACCGAACGGGCGACCCCCGGGTAACGCGTGAGGGCGGTCTCGATCTCGCCGAGTTCGATGCGGAAACCGCGGATCTTCACCTGGAAGTCGCTGCGGCCCAGGTACTCGAGCTGGCCGGCACCGTTCCAGCGCGCCAGGTCGCCGGTCCGGTACATGCGGGCCCCGAGACCCCCGTACGGGTTGGCGACGAAACGCTCCGCCGTCGTTCCCGCCCGGTCCTTGTAGCCGCGGGCCAGACCGGAACCGCTGACGTACAGTTCGCCGGTCACCCCGTTGGGCACCGGGTGCAGGCGTGAATCGAGCACCATCTCCCCGGTTCCCATCGGCGGACGGCCGATGGTGACGCCCTCACCGGGAATCATCGGTCCCGTCACGCTCGACACGACCGTCGCCTCGGTGGGGCCGTAGGCGTTGAACATCCGCCTGCCCCCGGTCACCCACTGCGCCACCAGCTCCGGCGGGCACACGTCGCCGCCGGTGGCGACGCACTCGAGCTGGTCGAGGCCCGCGGGGTCCACGGACGCCATGGCCGCCGGGGTGATGAACGCGTGCGTGACCCGGCCTTCCCGGAGCACGTCGGCGAGTTCGGTGCCGCCGATGACGGACGCCGGAGCGATCACCATGGTCGCGCCGGAGCCGACCGCGAGCAGCAGTTCCAGGATCGACGCGTCGAAGCTCGGCGACGAGAAGTGCAGCGTGCGCGACCGCGGGGTGACCCCGAAGCGGACGCGTTCGTCGGTGGCGAAGTTCGCCAGGCCGCGGTGGGTGACGACGACACCCTTCGGGGTGCCGGTGGACCCGGACGTATAGATCAGGTAGGCCGGGTTCTCCAGCGCGAGCGGGTGTGTCCGGTCGGCGTCGGTGACGACCGCGGCGGAGTGCGCGCTCACCTCGTCGTCGAATCCGGGTGCGTCGACCACGACGTAGGACGTGCAGTCCGGCAGCGTGGGACGGAACTCGGCGACGGTGAGCGCGAGCGCCGCACCGGAGTCGCTGAGCATGTGGACGATCCGGTCGGTCGGGTAGTTCGGGTCGACCGGGACGAACGCGGCACCGGTCTTGGCGACCGCCCACAGCGACAGCACCGACTCCGGCGAGCGCGCCAACGCCAGCGCCACCACCGATTCCGGGCCGATGCCACGCCCGATCAGCAAGCGGGCGAGCCGGTTCGACCGCTCGTCGAGATCGCGGTACGTCACCTCACGGCCCTCGTAGGACAGCGCGGCCGCCTTGGGGTCCACGGAGGCCGCGGCCGCGAGCAGTTCGGGCAGGGTCCGAGGTTCGGCGTCGGGTCCGTCCATCACCGGGGTGAGCGCCGCACGTTCGGACGCCACCATCAGGTCGATGTCACCGACGGCCATCCCCGGCTCGGACGTCACCGCGTCGAAGATCCGCTGCAGGTAGTCGGCGAAGCCGGCGATCGTGGACGCGTCGAACAGGCTCGACGCGTACGTGAAGGCCGCGGAGATCCCCGCCGGCTCCCCCGACGCCCCGAATTCCTCGGTGAGGGTGAGTTGCAGGTCGAAGTTGGAGATGTCGGTGGCCAGGTCGAGGCCGGTGACGGTCAACCCGGGCAGCTCCAGCCGCGGGCGCTCGTTGTTGCGGAACTCGAGCACCACCTGGAACAGCGGCGAATGCGACGTCGCGCGTTCGGGTGAGATCGCGTCGACCAGCCGCTCGAACGGCAGATCCGCGTGGTGGAAGGCGTTCAGGTCGGTGTCGCGGACCGTGGACAGCAGGTCGGTGAACGTGCCGGCCGGCTCGACCGGGGTGCGCAGCACCAGGGTGTTGACGAACATGCCGACCATGTCGTCCAGGGCGGCGTCGCCACGACCGGCGATGGGCGTGCCCACTGACACGTCGTCCGTGTCGCCCAGCCGGGCCAGCAGCACGGCGAGCGCCGCGTGCACGGCCATGAACACACTCGAATTGTGTTCGCGGGCAGTCGTGATCAACCGGCTGTGCACCTGCGGGTCGATGCTGAACGAGTGGATCCCGCCGCGCATCGACTGCTGCGTCGGCCGGGGGTGGTCCGTCGGCAGCGCGAGGAGTTCCGGAAGCCCGGCGAGCGTGTGCGTCCAGTAGTCGAGCTGCGCGGCCAGCAGGCTGTCGGGGTCGTCGGCGTTGCCGAGCACCCGGTGCTGCCAGAGCGCGAAGTCGGCGTACTGCACCGGCAGCGGCGTCCAGTCCGGTGCCTGTCCCCCGGTGCGGGCCGCGTAGGCGGTCATCACGTCCCGGGCGAGCGGGGCCATGGAGAAGCCGTCGGCGCTGATGTGGTGGACGACGATCACGAGCACGTGCTCGCCGGGATCGGTACGGAACAGGGCGGCGCGCACCGGCACCGACACGGTGACGTCGAACCCGGCGCCCGCCAGTCGCGAGATGTGCTCGGGCAGTTCCGCTTCCGTCGTCGCTATCGGCGACAGGTCGGGCACCACGTCCTCGGTCGGCAGGATCACCTGGACGGGTTCGCCCT
Source organism: Rhodococcus jostii RHA1 (assembly GCF_000014565.1). Lineage (NCBI taxonomy): Bacteria > Bacillati > Actinomycetota > Actinomycetes > Mycobacteriales > Nocardiaceae > Rhodococcus > Rhodococcus jostii. Next base: position 163,939 of record NC_008268.1, read on the forward strand.
CCACCATCGGGAACCGGGTGCGCAGCGACTCGTGCCGGTCCATCACGTCGGCGACGGCGTCCTGCATCGCGTCCTCGTCGAGGTCGCCCGTCAACCGCACCGCGAGGGCGATGTTGTAGGCCGGGGAGTCGAGGTCGAACTGGTTGATGAACCACATGCGCTTCTGCGCCAGCGAGACCGGCAGTCGATCGGGGCGCGCCCCGGCCACCAGCGGCGGCCGTTCGGCGCCCTGCACGGCCTCGGATTCGATCCGGGTGGCCAGCGTCGCGACGGTCGGGGCGTCGAAGATCTCCCTGACCCCGATCCGGCTGCCCAGCGCGGCGTTCACCCGCGCGACCAGCCGGGTGGCCACCAGTGAGTTGCCGCCGAGGTCGAAGAAGCTGTCGTACACACCGATCCGGGGCGCGTCGAGCAGATCCGCGAAGATCGACGCGAGGATTTCCTCGATCGGGTTCCGCGGAGTGACGAATTCGGCGGACGGGCTGAGGAACTCCGGCTCGGGCAGGGCACCCCGGTCCAGCTTGCCGGTGGCGCCGAGCGGGAACCGGTCGAGCACGATGATCCGGGTCGGCACCATGTAGGCGGGCAGCGCCTCCGCCGCCGCGTCGCGCACGACGGCGGTGTCGATGTCGGCGCCGGCCACGGGAATCACGTAGCCGACGAGGCTTTCGCCGGTGGCCTCGCTGCGGTGCACGGTCACGACCGCCTGCGCCACCGACGGGTGCGCCAGCACCGCCGCCTCGACCTCGCCGAGTTCGATGCGCTGACCGCGGAGCTTGACCTGGAAGTCGCGGCGGCCGATGTACTCGATGTTGCCGTCGGCACGCCAGCGGACGACGTCGCCGGTGCGGTACATCCGCTGTCCCGGCGCGCCGAACGGGTTCGCCACGAACCGGTCGGACGTCAGATCGCTGCGGCCGACGTAGCCGCGGGCCAGCTGGATGCCGGCCAGGTACAGCTCGCCGTGCACCCCGACCGGCACGGGGTGCAGCCGGGAGTCGAGGACGTACACCTGCGTGTTCCACACGGGTGCCCCGATCGGGACCGAGGCCCGGTCGCCTTCCGTGCACTCCCAGTAGGTGACGTCGACCGCCGCTTCCGTCGGGCCGTACAGGTTGTGCAGCGCCGCGGACCCGAATTCCCGGAACGCATCGGCGGTGGCGGGCGGGAGCGCCTCACCACTGCAGAACACCTGGCGGAGCGAACCGCACAGTTCCGGTTCGGCGCCCGCCGTGAACACCGCGAGCATCGACGGCACGAAGTGCATGGTGGTGACCTGGTGGTCGGCGATGATGTGGGACAGGTAGGTCGGGTCGCGGTGACCGTCCGGCGCGGCGAGGACGAGTCGAGCACCGACCTCGAGGGGCCAGAACAGTTCCCACACGGACACGTCGAACGTGACGGGCGTCTTCTGCAGCACGACGTCTGTGTGGTCCATCCGGTACGTGTCCTGCATCCACAGCAACCGGTTCACGATCGCGCGGTGGCTGACGGCGACCCCCTTGGGCCTGCCGGTCGATCCGGAGGTGTAGATCACGTAGGCGGTCGAATCGGGGTGGATCGGACCGCCCCGCTCGGCGGCGGTGATCGGGGTGCTCGGCCGCCGGGACAGGTTCAGGGTGTCGATCTCGATCACCGCCGCACCCGCCGCGCTGTCGACGCCCTCGCACCGGTCGCGGGAGGAGGTGAGAACGCATGCGGGCTCGGCACTCTCGATCACGTAGGCGATTCGCGAGGCGGGGTGGTCGGGGTCGAGCGGAACGTACGCTGCCCCGGTCTTCTCGACCGCGTAGATCGCGATCATCAGCTCGAGTGAACGGCGCAGGGCGACGGCGACCCGGGATTCGGGTCCGACGCCGCGGGCGAGGAGTTCGCGTGCCAGCCGGTTGGCGCGGGCATCGAATTCCGCGTACAGCAGTTCCTCTTCGGCGAACACGACGGCCACGGCGTCCGGGGTCCGGGCCACCTGCGCCTCGAACAGGCTGACCAGGGTCGCCGAGTCCGGCACGGCGACATCGGTGTCGATCCACTGCTCGAGCATCCGGTGGGTCTCGTCCGCGCCGATCAGGTCGATGTCGCCGACCTTCGCATCCGAACCGGCGGTGATGGTCTCGAGCAGGGTGACGAAGCGTTCGGCCAGCGCCGTCATCGTCGGCGGGTCGAACAATTCCGACGCGTACGAGAATTGGACGTCGATCGCACCCGGGGCGCCGGATTCCTCGGTGTGCTCGGTGAGGATGACCTGCAGGTCGAACTTCGCGGCGCCGGTCTCGAGCGCCTCGACCTCCACGTCGAGCCCGGGCAGCTCGAGCCGCGTGTTCGCGAATCCCTGCAGCACCAGCATCACCTGGAACAGCGGTGAATGTGCCTCGGAGCGGGTCGGCTTCAGTTCGTCGACGAGCCGCTCGTACGGCAGATCGGTGTTGCTGAACGCCGCCAGATCCACGGAGCGGGTGTGCGAGAGAATCTCGGGGAAGCTGCGATCGGGGTCGACGGTGGTGCGCAGGACGACGGTGTTGACGAACATGCCGACGACGTCGTCGAGTTGGCGCTCCCCTCGACCGGAGACCGGGGATCCGATCGACACGTCGGATGATCCGCTCGACCGGGACAGCAGGACCGCGAGGGCGGCGTGCACCACCATGAACAGGCTGGCGTCGTTGGCGCCCGCGATCTCGAGCAGGGCGGCGTGGATGCGCGCCGGGATCGAGAAGTCGGCGGTGGCGCCGATCATCGACTGCCGGGCCGGGCGCGGCCGGTCGGTCGGCAGATCCATGACCTCGGGGGCGCCGTCGAGGGTGCGGGCCCAGAACGCCAGCTGGCGTGCGAGGAGGCTCGTCGGATCGTCGGGGGAACCGAGCAGCTCGCGCTGCCACACCGCGAAATCGGCGTACTGCACCTCGAGCGGTGCCCACTGCGGCGTGTCGCCTGCGGCGCGGGCGTGGTAGGCCACCATCACGTCCCGGGTCAGCGGTGTCATCGACAGGCCGTCGGCGGCGATGTGGTGCACCACGAACACCAGCACGTGATCGTCGGTCGCGGTGCGGTAGAGCTCCGCCCGGATCGGCGGTTCGACGGTGACGTCGAAACCGGTTGCGGCGTCGGCGATCAGGCGGGATTCGAGCTCGTTCTCGGCCACCTCGACCGCGTCGAGGTGCGGGCTCACCTCCGCGACCGGCAGAACCACCTGAATGGGACCGTTGGGGGTGTTCGGGAACACCGTCCGCAGCGACTCGTGCCGGGTGAGGACGTCACTCACCGCGGTCCGCAGCGCCTCCACGTCGAGCGTGCCGCGCAGCCGGATACCGACGGGAATGTTGTATGCGGGCGAGGCGGTGTCGAGCTGGTTGATGAACCACATCCGCTGCTGCGCCAGCGACACCTGCACCGGGCCGGACCCGGCCCGCGGCGCGAGCACGGGGCGGGCGGAGGTGCGGGGCCCGAGAGCGTCGACGCGGGCACTGAGCAACGCGACGCTGGGCGCCTCGAACAGATCGAGCACCCCGATCTCCGTGCTGAGGGCCGCGTTGACCCGGGACACCACGCGGGTCGCGACGAGGGAGTCGCCGCCCAGGTCGAAGAAGCTGTCGTCGACGCCGATGCGTTCGACTCCCAGAAGCGCCGCGAACACCTCCGCGATCTGCATCTCGGTCGGGGTCACCGGCGCCCGGTAGACGGTGGAGGTGGCCTCGAACTGCGGTTCCGGCAACGCCTTCCGGTCGAGTTTGCCCGCCGGGGTCAGCGGGACCTCGCGGAGCACCATCACCCGGGCGGGCACCATGTGCGCGGGCAGCGCGGCCGCGGCGTGCTCGAGGATGTCGCCGACGACGATGTCCGTCCCGTCCTCGGGGAGCACGTACGTCACCAGCACGGTGTCGCCGGACGGTGCGGTCCGTCCGACCGTGGTCGCGAACGCCACACTCGGGTGCGAGCGGACGACGGCGTCGATCTCACCGAGTTCGATGCGGAACCCGCGGATCTTCACCTGGAAGTCGGTGCGGCCCAGGTATTCCAGCTGTCCGGCAGCGTTCCACCGCGCCAGGTCTCCGGTGCGGTACATCCGCTCGCCGGGCGCCCCGTGGGGGTCGGCGACGAACCGTTCGGCGGTCGGGATCGACCGATTGTGGTACCCGCGTGCCACACCGTCGCCGGTGATGTACAGCTCGCCGGGGACCCCTCTCGGAACGGGGTGCAACCGCGAATCGAGCACCAGCAGACCGCAACCGCGGGACGGACGGCCGATCGTCACCGGTTCGCCGACCGTCAACGGTCCGGCCACGCTCGCGACGACGGTGGCCTCGGTCGGGCCGTATGCGTTGAACATGACCCGCCCCGGCGCCCACTGCGCCACCAGCGCAGGAGGACAGCTCTCACCACCGGTGACGACGCACCGGATGTGGTCGAGGCCGGTGGGATCGACGGATGCCAGCGCGGCGGGGGTCACGAACGCGTGCGTCACCCGTTCCCGACTCAGCAGGTCCGCGAGTTCGGTACCGCCGTACACCGTCGACGGCGCCACCACCATCGTGGCGCCGGCACCCACCGCGAGAAGCAGTTCCAGGATGGACGCGTCGAAACTCGGTGACGAGAAGTGCAGGGTGCGGGATCCCGCGGTGACGGCGAACCGCTGCCGCTCGTCCTCGGCGAAATTGGCCAGGCCGGCGTGGGTGACGACGACACCCTTGGGTGTGCCGGTGGAACCGGACGTGTAGATCAGGTAGGCCGGGTCCGCGGTCCGCAGCGGCCGGAGGCGGTCGGCATCGGCGACCGTGCCGGCCGCGTGCTGCGCCAGGTCCCGGCCGAACGACGCGTCGTCCATCACGAGCCACGGCGTGGTCTCCGGCAGCGACGACCGGTGCGCCGCCACGGTGAGACCGACGACCGCACCGGAATCGGTGAGCATGTGTTCGATGCGATCGGCCGGATAGTTCGGGTCGACCGGGACGAACGCGGCCCCGGACTTCGCGACCGCCCAGGTGGCCAGCACCGACTCGATCGACCGCGCGATCGCCAGCGCCACAACCGAACCCGGCCCCACCCCGTGCCCGATCAGCATGCGGGCGAGACGGTCCGACTGCGCGTCGAGTTCGGGGTAGGTCAGGGTGCGTCCCTGATAGACGAGAGCGTCCCCGTCGCCGCCCGCCTCCACGGCGCGCGCGAGCAACGTGGGAAGCGTGCGGGGCTCGACCGAGGGTTCGTCGCGGACCGGCGCGAGTTCCGCGTATTCGACCTGCTCGAGGAGGTCGACGTCCCCGATCGGTGCGGTGGGTTCCGCCGTCACCGTCTGCAGGATCCGGACGAAGCGCGCGGCCAGGGCCTCCGCGCTGGCGCGGTCCCAGACGTCCGTCGCGAACCGCAACCGGCCGTTGATGCCGCCCGACTCCGATTCGGTGAGGGAGAACACGAGATCCAGACCCAGGGCCCGGTGTTCGCGCTGGATCGGGCTGACTGTCACGTTGCCCGACGAGTCGTGCGGATGCCCACCGTCGGTGAACTCGAGCATCACCTGGAACAGCGGTGTGTGCGAGGGATCGGATTCGGCTCCCAGGGCGGCGACGAGGTCGTCGAAGGGCAGCGCCGCATGCGTGAAGGCGGCCCGGTCGGCGTCCCGGACCCGGCTCAGGTGGTCGACGAACGACGATGCGGTGTCCACCTGCGACCGCAGGACGGTCTTGTTGAAAAATGCTCCGGCTTCCGGGTCGTCGGAGTCGGCCGCCTCGCGCCCGACGATCGGCGTTCCGATCACGACGTCGTCGGTGTCGCCCAGCCGGCCCAGCAGAACGGCCAGCGCGGCGTGCAGCGCGGTGAAGATCCCGGTGCCCGCCTCCTCGGCAAGCAGTGCCGCGCGGCGCTGCACCTCGGCGTCGACGGCGAACCCGACGACCTCGCCGGCCCCCGCCCGCTCGGCCGGGCGCGGCCGGTCCAGCGGCAGTGCCGCCACCTCCGGCAGGCCCGCCAACTCCCGCTTCCAGAACGCGAGCTGGGCCTCCCGCTCGAGGAACCGCGCACCGAGGCGGGCACTCTCGGCGTGAATGTCGGCGGTCCGCGTCTGCGGCTCGGCAGTGACGAACTCCTCGACGAGCTCCACGAACCTGCGGTGGTGGGCACGCAACTCCTCCGAGCCGTACCGGTTGGGGTTGCCGCGGAAATCGAGGAGCGTCTGCCCGTCACCGCTCTGATAGATGTTGACCAGCAGGTCGTCCACCGGGCCCGACGTCACGATGTGGTATTCACCCGTGACCGTGCCCAGCGTGAACGCCTGGTGGAACAGCATGACGTTCACCATCGGGCCGGCGAGGCCCTCCGCGGTGCCGGCGAGCCCGGCATCGCGGCGGATGTCCTCGAGGCTGCACCGCTGATGGCGCAGCGCACCCATCAATTCGAGCTGCGTTCGCTGCACGAGCTCGGCCACCGTGTCCTCCGGGCGGACGGTGATCCGCAGCGGGGCGACGTTGACGAGCATGCCACCGGACCGCTGCAACGGCGCCGTGGTGCGCGCCGACACCGGCAGGTTGATGAGCACGTCCCGCTTGCCCGTCATCCGGGACAGATAGCAGGCGAACCCGGCGAGCAGCACGGCCGCCGACGTGGCGCCGACCCGCTGATCCGACTCACCGAGGAAGCCCAGTGCGGTGTCGGAGATCTTCGCGCTCTCTAGCCGGCTCTTCGCCGCCGCGGGGGCGTCGTGGGTGGCGAGCGTCGATCCGTGCTCGATGCCGACAATGCGTTCGGCCCAGTACAACCGATCGTTCTCGAATCGGCTCGACGCCCGGTACTTCTGGTCCAGCTCGTAGAGGTCGCGCAGATCCAGCGCACGGTTCGGTTCCGGTTCGGTGCCCTCGACCGCCGCGGTGTACAGCGCCGCGATCCGGTTCACCATGGTCATACCGCTGTACCCGTCGAGCGCGACGTGGTGAATTCTGGTGTACCACAAGTAGTGCTGCTCACCGACCTGGAGAACGGTCATCTCGACGAGCCGGTCCCGGGTGAGCCGGAGCGGTGTCGCATAATCCTCGTCGATCCACACCTGCGCGGCACCCATCGGGTCGGACTCGCCCCGGAAGTCGAGGAAGCCGATCGACGGGTCGATGCTGAAATCGACCGCCTGGTAAGGCTCCCCGTCGACGTCCAGCAGTCGCAGGAACGGCGACTGGAACTCCTGACCCGCCCGGACCGCCGCATCGCTCAACAGGTCCAGGTCGATCTCGCCCCGCAACTCGATGTACTGGGCGATGAACTTGGGAACCGTGGGGCTCAGTTGTTGGGCAAACCACATGCTGCGTTGCACCGAGGAGAGCGGGAAGGCCCCTTCGGGAACGGTCACATCTTCGGCGCCGTTATTCGGCTGCGGCGAATTCACACTCGTCATCTCGTTCCCCCAGCGGGTAGAAGACCTTGGATGCGCAAGTCCTGCGCGTGAGACGGACCCACCGACGCCGGTCTCCCACGCTGTACTGATCGTGCTGTACGCGCGGGCCCGGTGTGCGTCGATTCGTGATGTTCGTTTCGGAATCGCCGTCGACGGGCGACGGTCGGACCGGTCGGGCAGAGTGCGTCCTACGCTCCCCCGCCTCTGTCCGAGGCTCAGCGGAAGCGTTCGGCCTCACGTGCGAGTTGCACGAGGTCGGCGCACAGGGACTCCACCTCATGGGCCGCCGCACCTTCGGCAACGGCTGTCGCCACGTCCTCGGCGGCACATCGAACCTGGAAAACCCGGTCGACCATGGCGGAGGCTTCCTCCGAGGTGAGCACCACCGCATCGGCGGGGATGCTCGTGCCCTTGACCTGGTTGCGCTGCTCGTATGCGCGCTGCCGGCAGGATTGGCGGCAATACCGGCGGCGCCGCCCCATCCCCGTCTCGGCCACTTCGCGGCCGCACCACACACAGGAATCGGGTCTGCGGGAGGCGCCGGTCATGGTCAACCACCTTACTGCGCGGCGCCTCGACGCCCGCCCGGTAAGATGTCGAGGTTGCATCTGCGCGGCGTGCGGGAACCAATCGGGAGGCCGTGGCGTTGTAGATGAGTGTGAACGCTTGGTTCTGGTCCAGGCGTACTCGCGCGGAGACGATCGAGGAGAGGACACAACCATGGCAGATCGCGTACTTCGAGGAAGTCGACTCGGAGCGGTGAGCTACGAGACCGACCGTGACCACGACCTCGCGCCCCGTCGGATGGCCAAGTACCGGTGCGACAACGGTGAGGTCTTCGACATTCCCTTCGCGGACGATGCCGAGATTCCCGGCACGTGGCTGTGCCGCAACGGCCTCGAGGGAACCCTGGTCGAGGGGACTGCGCCCGAAGCCAAGAAGGTCAAGCCGCCGCGTACCCACTGGGACATGCTGCTCGAACGCCGTTCCAAGGAGGAACTGGAGGAGCTGCTGAAGGAGCGCCTCGACCTGCTGAAGGCGAAGCGCCGCGGAGCCTGACACAGGCAACCGAACCGTACGAACGCCGTCTCGGCTCTGCCGGGGCGGCGTTCGCCGCGTTCGGGGAGGCTGCGACCCCGGCTTCGGCGCGGACGGGGTGTTCGACACGGACGAGCTTCTGTTGGTCACTGGGCTGGTCACCGTCTCGACAGGACTCATCCAAGTACTCCGATCTGCTGAACGCGGGCGCGTTACATTCCGAGCACACAAAGCACCGAGCGTCACGCCCCGAACACGCAGTCGAAGAAACCACGTATGACCGACCTCTCGGGCTTCCGTACCGTTTGAGAGGTAGGTCACATGACCGCTCTCAATCTACTATTCGGTACCGCGGAGTCAAGGGTTTGGTCTTCTCTTCGGGTAGATCTCACACCTGGGGTATGAAATCGGCACCCCGAAACCACGACCGGTCGGGCGTCCACGACATTCGGGGTGGTCAACCGCTCGTTTTCTGCACAACCACTCACATTTCGTGGTATTCCCCCACCACCGCCCAAACCAAACCTTCCGGTCTGTCGGGCGGCGGTGATGCGGTCAGCGCACCGAGTGCGGCCGGTTCGCGCTGTCGTCGGGATCGCTGTCCCTGCCGGTGTCGGGCGCGGCGTGCCGCGGCCGGCGATGCGAACGCTCGAGGTGCGGTGCGATCGCGGCGAGAGCATCCGGCGTCGTCATCGTCCAGTGCGTCGCGTCCACCGGGTGCTCGTCGATACTCCCGCGCACGAACTGCCCCCAGCAGGTCACCGGGTCCACGTGGAAACCGTCGTCCAGGGCGGCGGTGAAGAACACCAGCTCGCCGTCGAAGACCCTCGGCCGGTGCGCGTCGATCAGTGCGGGGGCTCGCAGCGCATTGCCGTAGATCCGTTCGAGTTCCGTCGCGGTCAGCGCCGCCAGCGGCCCTCCGACGACCCGCAGCAGTGCCGCCGCACGCTCGGCGTCGAACTGTCCGTCCGGCGCGAGTTCGTCGAGCACGCTGTCGTCCGGGAGGTCCAGGCCGACACCGCCGAGAAGATCCGCGGTGGTCGCGGAGTTCTCCACGCTGCGGTCGATCCCGACGTAGCTGTCGAGGAGCCCCAGCAGACGCACCTCTTCACCGGCATCCTGCAACTGCACTCCCATCTCGTGGGCGATGACTCCACCCAGCGACCACCCCACCAGGTGATACGGGCCGTGCGGCTGGATCGAACGGATCTCTCGGACGTAGCGGGCCGCGAAGTCGGTGATCGTCTCCAGGTGCGGTTCGTCCTCGGTCAGCGCGGGCGACTGCAGCCCGTAGATCGGCCGGTCCTGGGTCAGCTCGCGGCCGAGCCCCGCGTAGCTCCAGGCGAGCCCGATGAACGGATGCACACAGAACAGCGGCTCCGCCGTTCCTCTCGTGCGGATCGGGAGAAGCACGTCGAGTGACGCACCGGCACCGTCCACCCCGTCGTTCGTCCACTTCTGGATGCGTTGTCCCAGCGACTGCGGTGTGGGGTCGCTGAACATCCATTGCAGCGGGAAGTCGATTCCCAGCTCGGACCCGAGCGCGGATGCGACCCGGGTGGCGATCAGCGAGTTGCCCCCGAGGTCGAAGAAGCTGTCCGTGACTCCCACGCGGTCGATGCCGAGCACGTCGGCGAACACCGTGGCGACGGCGCGCTCGGCCGCCGTTCGCGGCGCCTGGTACTCGTCGGCCGCCGACCGGGCGGCCGGTGCGGGCAGGGCCGTGCGGTCGAGTTTGCCGTTCGCCGACAGCGGCAGGGTATCCAGGTGCACGACCTGGGCCGGGATCATGTACGACGGGACGCGCGCGGACAGGTGTGCGCGCACGTCGGACCAGTCGGCCGCGCGCGGTCCCACCAGGTACGCCACCAACGCTTCCTCGCCGCGGTCGTCGCGGTGCACCACCACCACCGCCTGCGACACGTCCGGATGCGCCTCCAGCGCCGCCTCGATCTCCCCCAACTCGATCCGCTGCCCCCGCAACTTCACCTGGAAATCGGTACGCCCCACATACTCCAGAACCCCATCCGCGCGGCGACGCACCAGATCCCCCGTCCGGTACATCCGCCCACCCGCCACGTGCGGGTTCGCCACGAACCGATCCGCCGACAGATCCGGACGATTCAGATACCCCCGCGCCAGCTGATCGCCCGCCAGATACAACTCCCCCGCCACCCCGTTCGGCACCGGATGCAACCTCGAATCGAGCACATGCACCTGCGTGTTCCACACCGGACGCCCGATCGGCACCGTCACCGTGTCCGCCGCACCGGTCTCCCAATACGTGACATCGACCGCGGCCTCCGTCGGCCCGTACAAATTGTGCAGATCGGCACCACAGACCGCCCGGAACCGCGACACCTGCTCCGGCGTCAACGCCTCACCTGAACAGAACACCAACCGCAACGAATCACACACCGCCACAGCAGGTTCGGCAGTGAACACCGACAGCATCGACGGTACGAAGTGGGTGGTCGTCACGTGACGTTCCTGTATCAGCCCTGTCAGGTACCGCGGATCGCGGTGTCCGTCGGGTGCGGCGATCACCAGGGAGGCTCCCACCTGCAGCGGCCAGAACAGCTCCCACACCGACACGTCGAACGTCACCGGGGTCTTCTGCAGGACGACGTCCGCACTGGTCAGGGTGTATTCGTGCTGCATCCACAGCAGTCGGTTCACGATCGCGCCGTGGGTGACGGCGACGCCCTTGGGCCGGCCCGTCGACCCGGACGTGAAGATCACGTACGCCGTGTTCGCCGGGGACAGCGGCCACAGCCGGTCCGCGTCGGTGACGGGCGAGCTGTCGAAGCCGGAGACGTCCTCGGACGCGACGTCGATGACGGGGACCGATCCGCCGCCGGCGAGTCCGGCACCGCTGACCAGCACACATGCCGGCTGTGCGGTGTCGAGTACATGCGCGGTGCGCTCGGCGGGGTGGTCCGGATCCACCGGCAGGTAGGCGCCGCCGGCCTTCACGACGGCGTAGATCGCGACGAGCAGATCGATCGAACGGCGCATCGCGACCGCCACCACCGACTCGGGGCCGACGCCCTGCTCGATCAGTCGGCGCGCCAGCCTGTTCACGCGGGCGTCGAAGTCGGCGTACGTCAACTCGTCCCGGTCGAAGATCACCGCGACGCGGACGGGGTCCGCCGCGACCCTCGTGTCGAACAGCGACGCCAGGGTGCCGGCGGGCACCTCGTGCGATGTCGCGTTGGTGCCGGCGATCTGCTTCCGTTCGCCGCTGCCGAGGACGTCGATGTCGCCGACCGCGGTGTCCGGACTGTCGGTGGCCGCCCGGAGAACCTGCTGGAACCGCTGTCCGAACACGTGCATGGACGGCTCGTCGAACAGGTCGGAGGCGTACGTGAGGCGGGCCGCGATCCCGTCCGGACTTCCCGCCGAGTCGAACTGCTCCATCAGGGTGAGCTGCAGGTCGAACTTGGCGATGTCGACGTCGAAGTCGACGCCGCTCACCGACAGGTCACCCAGTCGAAGGGTCGCCTGGTCGAGGTTCTGGAACGTGAGCATCACCTGGAACAGGGGATGCCGCCCGGTGGACCGCGACGGATTGACGACCTCCACGAGGCGCTCGAACGGGACGTCCGCGTGGGAGAAGGCGGCGAGATCGGTCTCGCGCACGTCGGCGACCAGTTCGGCGAAGGTCCGGCCTCCGTCGACCTGCTGGCGCAGGACCAGCGTGTTGACGAACATGCCGATCAGGTCGTCGAGTTCGCGTTCGCCACGGCCCGCGACGGGTGTGCCGATGGCGATGTCCCCGGTGCCGGAGAGTCGGCTCAGCAGCACCGCGAGCGCCGCGTGCACGAGCATGAACAGGGACGCGTTCGCGTCCCGCGCCGCACCCAGGAGCGTGCCGTGCAGGTCGGCCGGCACGGTGAAGTCGACGGTGCCGCCCCGGTACGACGCGACCGCGGGACGCGGGCGGTCGGTGGGCAGGTCCAACTGATCCGGTGCGCCCGCGAGGGTGTGCGTCCAGAACGCGAGTTGCCGTGCCGACACCGATTCGGGATCGGTCTCGTCGCCGAGAAGCGCCCGCTGCCACAGCGCGTAGTCGGCGTACTGCACCGGCAGCGGCGCCCAGTCGGGCGTGGTGTCCGCCGACCGCGCCGCGTACGCCGTCATCACGTCCCGCACCATCGGGGCCATCGACCAGCCGTCGCCGGAGATGTGATGAACCACCAGGGCGAGAACGTGTTCCGTCGCGGACATGCGGAAGATCCGCACCCGCACCGGAACCTCCGTGGTGACGTCGAATCCGGTGGTCACCAGGCCGGCGATCAGAGCGGGCAGCGCGGCCTCGTCCGTCGCGACGACGGACATTTCGCCCCCCACCCGGTCGATGGGCAGGATCACCTGGTGCGGGCCGTCCGCGGAGTCCGGGTACACCGTCCGCAGCGACTCGTGCCTGCGGACGACGTCGGCGACCGCATGCTGCAGTGCGTCGACGTCCAGCGCGCCCGACAGCCGGACCGCCGCGGGAATGTTGTGCACCGCGGAGTTCGGGTCGAACCTGTTGAGGAACCACATCCGGTGTTGCGCCGACGACAGCGGAATCCGTTCGGGGCGCACCGCCGGTGTCAGCGCCGGGCGGGCGGGTGCGGTGGCGTCGATCGAATCCAGTAGTGCCGCAAGGGCGGCGACGGTGGGCGCCTCGAACAGGGTTCGAATCTCCACACGGCACCCGAGCCGCTCGGACAGGCGGGCGACCACCCGGGTGGCGACGAGGGAGTTGCCACCGAGGTCGAAGAAGTTCGCTGCGGTACCGACCTGGTCGACGCCGAGCACGTCGGCGAACACGGCGGCAACCGCTTCCTCCGTGGGCGTCGCGGGGGCACGATATTCGTCTGTCGCCGAGGCGAAGTCGGGTGCGGGAAGGGCCCTGCGGTCGAGTTTGCCGTTCGAGGTCAGGGGCAGTTGCGCGAGCACGACGAGGGCGGCGGGCACCATGTAGCTCGGGACGGCGGCGCCGACCTCGGCGAGAACCGCGGCGAAGTCGACGGTGGCACCGTCCTCGGGGACGACGTAGCCGATCAGGGTCGTCCCGGTGTGCGGGTGCTGGTGGGCGACGACGACGGCCTGCCCCACTCCCGCGCTCGACACCAGGGCGGACTCGATCTCGCCGAGTTCGATGCGGAACCCGCGGACCTTCACCTGGAAGTCGGAGCGCTCGAGGTACTCGAGGACGCCCCTGCTGTCCCGGACGTGCCAGCGGACGACGTCGCCGGTGCGGTAGAGCCGCGAACCGGATGCGCCGAAGGGGTTGGCCACGAAGCGTTCGGCCGTCAGATCCGCGCGAGCGACGTAGCCGCGGGCCAGTTGCTCACCGGCGAGATACAGCTCACCCGCTACCCCGACGGGGACCGGGTTCAAGCGGGCGTCCAGCACGAACACCTGCGTGTTCCACTCGGGTCCGCCGATGGGAACGGTGTCGACATCGTCGGCGGTGTGTGTCCATGCGGTCACGGACACGGCGGCCTCGGTGGGCCCGTACAGGTTGTGTAGCGCGACGGTCCCGAACCGGCGGCGGAAGCGGGCGGCGGTGTCGACGGGCAGCGCTTCGCCGATGCACAGCACCCGCCGCAGGGCCGGCTGCTCCCCCGCATCCGGCGTCGCCAGGAAGGCCTCCAACAGGGACGGCACGAAATGTGCTGTCGTGACGCGCTGCTGACGCATCAGGTCCGCCAGGTAGGCCGGGTCGCGGTGACCGTCCGGGCGGGCGATGACGAGTCGGGCGCCCGTGGTCAGCGGCCAGAACAGTTCCCACACCGACAGGTCGAACGTGACGGGTGTCTTCTGCACGACGGCGTCGGTGGTGTCGAGCGAGTATTCGTGCTGCTTCCAGCGGAGTTGGTTCGCGATGGCGGCGTGAGTCACGGCGACCCCCTTGGGCCGGCCGGTGGACCCGGACGTGAAGATCAGGTACGCCGTGTTCTCCGGCCGCAGCGGGGCGAGGCGACGCGCATCGGTCACCGGTTCGCGTGGTGAGCCGGTGTGGTCGAGGGTGTCGATCTCGATGACCGGGACGGACTCGGCGGCGAACCCGTCCGAGGACGTGGTGAGGATGCACACCGGTCGTGCGGTCGCGAGCACGTAGGCGAGGCGGTCGGCCGGATGGGTGAGATCGATCGGGAGGTACGCGCCGCCGGCTCGCAGCACCGCGTACATCCCGACCAGCAGTTCGATCGACCGGTTCATCGCCAGTCCCACCACGGATTCCGGTCCCACCCCGCGATCGATCAGGCGGTGGGCGAGCACGTCGACACGGCGGTCGAACTCCGCATAGGTCAGTTCGGTGCCCTCGAAGAACACCGCGGCCTTCTCGGGGGTGCGCGCCGCCTGGGCGGAGAACAGTTCGGCGAGCGTCGTCGGCGGCAGATCGACGCCGGTGTCGTTGAAGTCGGCGACGATCGACTGTCGTTCGGGGCCGTCGAGGAGGTCGATGGCCCCGACGGCCACGTCCGGATCCTCCACGACCGACGCGAGCACGCGGGTGAAGCGTTCCGCGAACGCCCGCACGGTGGATTCGTCGAAGAGGTCGGTGGCGTAGGTGAACTGTGCCTCGATCACGTCCGGGGATCCGTCGGCGTCGTGCTTCTCCGACAATGTCAGGTGCAGATCGAAGTTGGAGATCGTGTTCGGCACGTCGAGTCCCTCGACGTGCAGTCCGGGAAGTTCGAGTGTGGTGGTGGCGAGGTTCTGGAACGAGAACGCGACCTGGAACAGCGGGTGGTGCGCGCGGGACCGGGCCGGGTTCAGCACGTCGACGAGGCGCTCGAACGGAATGTCGGAGTGCGCGAACGCATTCAGATCGGCAGAGCGTACGTCGGCGAGGCTGTCCGCGAACGAACTCGCGAGGGCCACCCGGGTGCGCAGTACCAGGGTGTTCACGAACATGCCGACGAGTTCGTCGAGGGATTCCTCACCGCGGCCGGCGATGGGTGCGCCGACGGCGATGTCGGACTCGTTGCTCAGTCGCGCGAGCAGCACCGCGAGCGCGGTGTGCATCACCATGAACAGGGAGGTGTTCCGGCCGCGTGCGAGCGCCAGCAGGGCGCGGTGGGTGCCGGCGTCGATGGTGAACGGCACGTGCGCGCCCAGGTGCGACGCGACCGCGGGGCGGGGACGGTCGGTCGGCAGGGACGGCCGGTCCGGCAGACCCTCCAGCGTGCGAGTCCAGTAGGCGATCTGAGCAGCGGCGACCGATTCGGGATCGGTCTCGTCGCCGAGGAGTTCCCGCTGCCACAGGCTGTAGTCGGCGTACTGCACCGGCAGCGGCGTCCAGCGGGGAACGTGTCCCTCGGCGCGGGCGGTGTAGGCGAGCATGACGTCGCGGGCCAGCGGGGCGAGCGACCAGCCGTCACCCGAGATGTGGTGGGCGACCATCACGAGCACGTAGTCGTCGGCGCCGACGCGGTACATCCGCGCCCGCAGCGGCACGTCCGCGGTCACGTCGAAGCCCGTCGTGACGAGTGCGAGCACCCGGTCGAGGACGTCGTCGGGGTGCGCCGCCACCGGTGTCAGGTCGGGCACCGCGTCCCCGGCGGGCACGATCACCTGGTGCGGACCGTCGACGGAGTCGGGATAGACGGTGCGCAGCGCCTCGTGCCGCCCGACGAGATCGGCGATCGCGATCTGCATGGCACGCAGGTCCACCTCGCCCGACAGCCGGAGCGCGACCGGCAGGTTGTAGGCGGGCGATGCGGTGTCGAACTGGTTGATGAACCACATCCGCTGCTGGGCGAGCGACAGCGGAATGTGCTCGGGCCGGGGCTTCGCCGTCAGCGCGGGGCGTCGCACACCGTGGGTGGTGGTCTCGGTGATGCGTGCCGCGAGTGCGGCGACGGTCGGCGACTCGAACACTTCACGGACCCCGACGTGGACGTCGAGTGCGGCGTTGATCCGCGACACCACCTGGGTGGCGAGCAACGAGTTGCCGCCGAGGTCGAAGAAGCTGTCGTGGATGCCGATCTCGGGCAACGCGAGGATGTCCGCGAAGATGCCGGCGACGATCACTTCCATCGGGTTCCGCGGTGCCTCGAATGTCGTGGCCGCGGCGACGAAGATCGGCTCGGGCAGCGCGGCCCGGTCGAGCTTGCCCGCCGGGGTGAGCGGCAGGGCGTCGAGGAGCGTGACGGAGGCGGGAACCATGTAGGCGGGCAGGGTGCGCCCGACGAAGTTCGCGACCTCGACCCGGTCCACGTCCTCACCGGTGAACGGCAGCACGTACGCGACGAGGGAGGTCTCCCCGTTCGGGTGCTCGTACCCGATCGTGGTGGCGTACTCGATCTGCGGGTGTGCGGTGAGCGCGGCATCGATCTCGCCGAGTTCGATCCGGAATCCGCGGATCTTCACCTGGTGGTCGGTGCGGCCGACGAAATCGAGGACGCGGTTCTCCCGCCACCGGACGAGGTCGCCGGTGCGGTACATCAGGTCGCCGGGCTCGCCGTACGGGTCGGCGACGAAGCGTTCGGCGGTCAGTCCCGGCCGTCCCAGGTAGCCGCGGGCGAGGCTCGGTCCTCCGACGTACAGTTCGCCCGGCACACCCACCGGCACCGGGCGCAGCCGGCCGTCCAGCACGAGTGCCCGCACTCCGCGGCTCGGGCCACCGATGGTGACCGGTTCGCCGGCGCGGAGGGGTTCGGTGATGGACGACATGATCGTCGCCTCGCTGGGGCCGTACGCGTTCACCATGCGACGCCCGGGCGCCCAGCGGGCGACCAGTTCCGGTGGGCACACGTCACCGGCGACCACGACCACGGCGAGGTCGTCGAGCCCGTGATGGTCCACCGACGCCAGCGCCGCCGGAGTGGAGAACGCATGGGTGACGTGTTCCGCGGCGAGCAGTTCCGCGAGTTCCGATCCGCCGTAGATCGTGGGCGGGGCGATGACCATCGTGGCTCCCGCGCCGAGTGCCATCAGCATCTCGAACACCGAGGCGTCGAAGCTCGGGGACGCGAAATGCAGTGTCCGCGAGCCGGAGGTGACCCCGAGGAGCTCACGCTCGTCGGTCACCAGGTTCATCAGACCGCGATGCGTGACCGCGACTCCCTTGGGCCGGCCGGTGGACCCCGACGTGTAGATGACGTACGCCACCTGGTCGGACAGGATCGGCCGCATGCGGTCGCGGTTGGTCAGCGGCAACCGGGATTCGTGGGTGCAGCGCACCGCGAGTGCCGGGTCGTCGAGCAGCATCCACCGGATCGAGTCCGGGAGGACGTCCTGTTTCGCGGACACGGTGATCCCGACCATCGCCCCGGAGTCCTGCACCATGTGCAGGACCCGGTCCGCGGGATAACCGGGGTCGACGGGCACGAAGGCTGCACCGGTCTTGGCCACCGCCCACACGGCCACCACGGATTCGAGGGACCGCGGCAGCGCCAGCGCGACCCGGGTTTCGGGTCCCACTCCCCTGTCGACGAGCAACCGGGCCAGCTGGTTCGACCGTTCGTCGAGGTCCCGGTACGTGAGGCTCTCCCCCTCGAAGACGACGGCGGGTCCGTCGGGTGCCGCGGCGACGGCGTCGGCGAGGATCTCGGGCAGCATCTGCACAGGTCGCGCGTCGGCGCCGCGCACCGGGGTGAGCGCCGCGTATTCCTCGTCGCCGAGGACCGGAATGTCACCGATCGGCCGCTGCGGGTCGGCGACGACCGCCTCGAAGATCCGCCGCAGCCGGATCGCGTACTCGGCGGCGGTGCTCTCGTCGAAAATGTCTGTCGCGTAAACCAGTTCGGCGTCGATGCCGGCGGCCTCGGAGGCGTCGTCGAGCCGCTCGGTGAGCGTGAAGTGCAGGTCGAACTTCGCGGTGCTCGCGTCGAGGGTGAGCGGCTCCAGCGACAGCCCGTCCAGTTCGAGTCGGTCGGCGGAGACCGCCTGCACGCCGAGCGCCACCTGGAACAGCGGGTGGTGCGAGGTGGAGCGGACCGGGCTGAGAACCTCCACCAGCCGCTCGAACGGCAGGTCCGCGTGGGCGAACGCCTCGAGGTCGACGTCCCGGGCCTGTTCGAGCAGCGACACGAACGACGCCCCCGGGTCCAGCGTCGTGCGCAACACGAGGGTGTTGACGAACATGCCGATGATGTCGTCGAGTTCCACCCGGCCGCGACCGGCGATCGCCGTGCCGACGGTGATGTCGGAGCTCGTGCTGAGCCGGCCCAGCAGGACGCTGAGCGCGGCGTGGGCGACCATGAAGATGCTGGCGCCGTGCGCGCGTGCCAGCTCGGCCAGGGCCCGGTGCGTGTCGGCGTCCAGGGTGAAACGCGTTGCCGCACCCCGATGCGACGGAACGGCCGGCCTGCCCCGGTCCCCCGGCAGGTACAGCTGGTCCGGGACACCGGCGAGTGTCCGGGTCCAATACTCGAGCTGGGCGGCGGCGAGGCTGCCCGGGTCGGATTCGACGCCGAGCACCTCCCGCTGCCACAGCGCGTAGTCGGCGTACTGCACCGGCAGCGGCGCCCAGCTGGGCGCATGACCTGCCGCGCGGCTCGAGTACGCGATCATCACGTCCCGGATCAGCGGTTCCATGGACACGCCGTCGGCGGCGATGTGATGGACGACGAAAGCGAGCACGTGCTCGGTGTCGCCGAGCGAGTACACCTTCACCCGCAGGGGCACGGCCTGGGAGACGTCGAAGCCGGTCAGCAGGAACTGCTCGAGATCCGCGCGTAGACCGCTCTCGCTCACGCGGACCGGTGCGGTGTCGGGGGTGAACTGTCCGGGCTCGAGGATCACCTGGTGCGGTCCGCCCCGGGAATCGGGGAAGACGGTCCGCAGCGATTCGTGCCGGGTGATCAGATCATCGATCGCCGCGGCCAGCGCCGCCGTGTCCAGCGGTCCGGTGAGCCGGACCGCGGCAGGCAGGTTGTATGCGGGCGAGGACGTCTCGAACTGGTTGAGGAACCACATCCGCTGCTGCGCGAGTGACAGCGGGATCCGGTCGGGACGCGGCTGCGGCGCCAGGGCCGGTCCGGCGGAAGCGCCGTCGCCCGCCTCGGACATTCGCGGCGCCAGCGACTCGGCCAGCGCGAGGACGGTCGGGGCTTCGAAGAGATCACGCACGGTGACCCGGATGTCGAGCAGGGCGCCGACCCGGGCGGTCACCCGGGTCGCGGAGAGCGAGTTACCGCCTGCATCGAAGAAATCCGTGTCGAGACCGATGTCCGTACCGCCCAGCACTTCGGCAAACGCATCCGCGATCGACTGCTCCAGGGGGTTCCGCGGTTCCCGGTACACGATCTCCTTGGCTGCCGCACCGAAGTCGGGCGCGGGCAGGGCGTCCCGGTCGAGTTTGCCATTCGGGGTCAGCGGAATCGTGTCCAGGAACACGAGCGCCGACGGAACCATGTATCCCGGCAATGCCTGACGCAGAAACGCGAGCAGAGCTGCCGGATCACGGTCGGCGCCCGCACCGACCAGCACGTGCGATGCCAGTCGGGTTTCCGCGGGCGACTCGTAGCCCAGGGTGGCAGCGAATTCGACATCGGGATGTGCGTTGAGGGCGGCATCGATCTCGCCGAGTTCGATACGAAGTCCACGAACCTTGACCTGATGGTCGGAGCGGCCGAGGTACTCGATCGCATGTCCGGGAAAAGTGCCGTCGGTCATGCTGCCGGTCACACCGGAATGTACTGCGCGCCAGCGCACAATGTCACCGGTGCGGTACATCCGGGCACCGGCGGCCTCGAACGGACTGGCCACGAAGCGGTGTGCCGTGAGCGCGGCACGCTCGTGGTATCCGCGTGCCAGAGCCGGTCCCAGCAGGTACAGCTCTCCCACGACACCGACCGGCACGGGCCGCAACCTCGAATCGAGAACCACGGCGGCGACCCCGGGCAGCGGCCCGCCGATGGTGATGTCTCGGCCCTGGCCGAGCACCGAGCTGAACGTGGCGCCCACCGTCACTTCGGTGGGACCGTACCCGTTGACGAGTTCGAGTCGGTCGGCCCATCGCGCCACCGTCTCCGGTGGGCAGGCGTCGCCGCCGACGACGATCGAGCGTAGATCGTCCAGTCCCTCCGGCTCGACCGACGCCAGAGCAGCATTCGTGATGGTCATGTGCGTGACGCGTTCGGACTGCAACACCTCGTGTAGCTCTACGCCGCCGTACACACCGGGCGGGCAGACCACCAGCGCGGCCCCGGAAGTGTGGGCCAGAAGCAGTTCGAGGACGGACAGGTCGAACGTCGGGGACGCGAGGTGCGCGACCCGGGATTCCTCGGTGGCCCGCACTGCGGTGGTATACGAGCCGGCGAGATTCGCGAGACCGCGGTGGGACACCACCACGCCCTTGGGCAGTCCCGTCGAACCCGACGTGTAGATGAGATAGGCGGGATGATCGACGTGCAGAGCGGAGGTACGATCCGCATCCCCGACCGGCGCAGTGCTCGCCGAGGACAATTCGCGGAGCACTGCCGGATCGTCGAGTACGAGCCAGTCCGTCACCCCCGGGAGGTGTTCGGCGAACTCGGCGCAGGTGACACCGACGACGACTCCCGAATCCCGCAGAATGTGCGCGATGCGGTCCGCCGGATGCGCGGGGTCGATCGGAACGTAGGCCGCACCGGTCTTGGCAGCGGCCCACACGCACAGCACCGATTCGACAGAGCGCGGCAAGGCTAGTGCGACGTAGGTTTCCGGGCCGACGCCCATCCCGATGAGTGCACGTGCCAGCTGTGTCGATCGTCGGTCCAGCTCACGGTAATCGATCGAGACACCGTCGAAGACGACGGCAGTCGAGTCCGGATACCGTTCCGCCGTCGCGACGAGCAGCTCGGGCAGGGTGGCGTTCGCGAGCAACGGCCCGCCCCACACCGGTGCGAGGGACCCTTGCTCGGCCGCACCCAGGATGGCGATATCGCCGACGGCGATATCGTCGGCGGAAGCGACCGCCTCCAGGATCCGCAGGAATCGGTCCGCGAATCCCGCGACAGTGGCGCGTTCGAAGAGTTCCGATGCGAATGTGAAGGCACCGGAAATCCCGTGATGGTGTCCGGCGTCGTCCACGATCTCGGCGAGCGCCAGATCCAGATCGAACTTCGCGATGTGAGGATCGAAGTCGACGGCCTCTACCACCAACTGCGGCAGTTCCATCGTCACCGGCCGCAGATTCTGGAAGGCGAACATCACCTGAAACAGCGGGTGCCGATCGGACGACCGGGTGGGACGCAGGATCTCGACGAGCCGGTCGAAGGGAACCTCCGTGTCCTGGAACGCCGTGAGATCGACATCGCGCACCTGTTCCAGGAGAGCGTCGATACTCTCGCCGGGGTCAATCCGTGTGCGCAAGGCCAGGGTGTTCACGAACATTCCGACGAGCGGGTCGAGTCCCTCGTCCCCGCGGCCTGCGACGGGTGTGCCGATCACGATGTCCGTGCTGCCGCTGAGCCTGTGCAAGAGCGTCGCGAACGCTGCATGAACAACCATGAACAGCGTAGTGCCGCCCTTCTGGGCGCGCTCGACCAGCCCCCGGTGGGTGTCGGCATCGATCTCGAAGTCCACGCGTTCACCGCGGTGCGACGCTACCGCGGGACGGGGGTGGTCCGTAGGCAGATCGAGTGCCTCGGGCGCACCGTCCAGCGCCGCACGCCAACGCTCGATCTGCGTGGCGGACAGACTGTCCGGATCGTCCTCGGCGCCGAGCAGTTCCCGCTGCCACACACTGTAATCGGCGTACTGGACGGGCAGCGGCTCCCAGGACGGCGCCAGCCCTTCCACTCGGGATGCATATGCGGCCATCACGTCGGCGGCGAGCGGACCGAACGACCATCCGTCTGCCGCGATGTGGTGCGCGACGAGCAGCAGCACGTGTTCGGAACGGTTCTCCCGGAACAGGTGGATTCGGAACGGGATCTCCCGGGTCACATCGAAACCGGCGACTGCGTACTCGGCGATCCGGAGCATCAGCTGGTCCGGCGCGGTTCGGATCGGTGTGAGATCGAATTCTGCGGCGGCGGCCGGCAGGATCTCCTGATGCGCACCGTCCGCAGAACCTGGGTACACGGTCCGCAACGACTCGTGTCGTTCCAGAACGTCACCGAGCGCGGCACGCAAGGCCGGGACGTCGATACGCCCCGACATCCGCAGTGCGAGTGGAATGTTGTATGCGGACGACGAAGGATCGTATTGGTTGAGGAACCAGATCCGCTGCTGCGCCAGCGACAACGGGATTCGTCCGGGATGCTCGCGTCGGGTCAGCGCGGGCCGACCCGAGGACGCGTCCGGCCCCGACGTGGCCACTGCGGAGACAAGTTGACGCACAGTGGGGTTGTCGAACAGCGTGCGAACGGAGACACGGGTGCCGAACGCTGAACCGACCCGGGAAACCACCTGGGTGGCGGACAAGGAGTTGCCACCGAGAGCGAAGAAGTTGTCGTCCACACCGATGCGTGATTCACCCAGCACATCCGCGAACGCTGCGGCGACTGCGATCTCGTCCGCTGTGTCGGGTGCGGTGAATCGGGTATGGCTCACGAACACGGGCTCGGGGAGGGCGCGGCGGTCGAGCTTGCCCGCCGGTGTCAGCGGGATCGAGTCGAGAACCATGATCGAACCGGGGACCATGTGCGCCGGCAACACACCGCCGACGAATGCGGTCAAGTCGTCGACGTCGACGTCGTTCCCCGACGCAGCGCAGACATAGGTGACCAGTGCTGTAACGCCGGATTCGGTGTCGTGCGCGATGGTTGCGGCGAATCCGACCGCAGAATGCGCTCGGAACACGGAGTCGATCTCACCGAGTTCCACACGGAATCCACGAATCTTCACCTGGAAGTCGCTGCGCCCGACGTATTCGATGACGTATGTCCCGGTGCGGGACTCGACCCACCGGACGAGGTCACCGGTACGGTACATCCGCCGACCGGGTGCACCGTGGGGGTTCGCGACGAAACGCTCCGCGGTGAGACCGAGTCGCTGGTGGTAGCCGCGGGCAAGCGCCGGCCCCGATATGTACAGCTCCCCCGGCACACCGGGTGACACGGGATGCAGCCGCGCGTCGAGAACGAAAGCCTCGACACCGCGCACAGGAGCGCCGATGGTCATCCGCTCGCCGAGCATCAGCGGTCCAGACTGCGTCACCATCATCGAGGACTCGGTCGGCCCGTATCCGTTGAACAGTGCCCGCCCCGGTACCCAACGCTCGGCGAGGTCGGCACCCCAGGCCTCTCCGCCGACGACGATGACGGCGAGTTCGTCGAGTCCCGTGTGGTCGACGGACGCCAACGCGGCCGGTGTGAAGAAGGCGTGCGTGACTCCTTGCGCGCCCAGGAGTTCGGCGAGCTCCGTACCGCCGTACACCGAGTGGGGAACGACCACCATCGTCGCGCCCCTGCAGAAGGCCATCAGATACTCAAATACGGAGGCGTCGAAACTGGGTGATGCGAAGTGCAGGGTACGGGCGTCGGCGGTGAGCTCGTACTCGTCGGCCAGCTCGGTCAGGAGGTTCGCGAGCCCCGAGTGTGTGACGGCGACGCCCTTGGGCAGTCCGGTGGATCCGGATGTGTAGATGAGGTAGGCGAGTTGGTCCGCGTGCATCCGTCCGAGGCGATCGGCCGCTGTCACCGCGGCCGAGGAGTGGGACGTCACCAGCGCAGTGTGGTCGGGATCGTCCATCACGAGCCACTGTGTCGAGTCGGGCAATCCGGCTCGGAACTCGATCGTCGTCAGGCCGAGCGCGGACCCCGAATCGCCGAGCATGTGTGCGATTCGTTCGGCCGGGTAGTTCGGATCCACCGGCACGAACGCGGCACCTGTCTTGGCAACGGCCCAGACGGCGAGCACCGATTCGATCGAGCGGGCGAGCGCGACGGCCACGAATGTCTCGGGTCCGGCTCCGGCTTCGATCAATTCGCGCGCCCAGAGGTTGGATCGCCGGTCCAGTTCTCCGTAGGTCATCGAACGGTCGCCGAAGACGAGCGCCGTCGCGGACGGGTCGGCCGCCGACTCGGCTAGAACTTCGGGAAGCAGTCGACTAGGTCGACTCGCAGGCCCGCGAACCGGTGCCAGGCGGGCCCTCTCGGCGTCGTCGAGGAGATTCACGTCGCCGACCACCGTGGTCGGGTCTGCAATCACCGTTTCGAGGATTCGCACGAGCTGCCCCGCGTACCGGCGCACAGTAACGTCGTCGAACAAGTCTGCGGCGTAGGTGAACTCGGCGCGAATACCCGACGGAACGCCCGCGGGATCGATGTCCTCACCCAATGTCAGCTGCAGGTCGAACTTCGCGACACGCGCGTCGATGTCCTCGACACGCACCCGGAGTCCGGGCAGCTCGATGTCGTCGATGGCCGTCGGCTGCATCGACAGCGCAGTCTGGATGACCGGGTGATGCGCGGACGTCCGCACGGGGTCGAGTACGTCGACGAGACGCTCGAAGGGGAGGTCCGCGTGGCCGAATGCCCCGATGTCGCCGTCGCGTACCCGCGTCAGCAACTCCGCGAACGTCTCGGTGCTCTCGATGCGCGTGCGGAGCACGAGCGTATTGACGAACATTCCCACCAGGTTGTCGAGAGCACGTTCGCCACGTCCCGCGATCGGAGCGCCGACGGCGATATCGTCCGACGCGGACAGGCGGGCCAACAGGAGCGCGAAGGCAGCGTGCGCCACCATGAAGACCGTGGCCCCGTGTTCACGCGCCAACCGTTCGATGCCGCTGTGAATCTCGGGGGTGATGGTGAAGCCCACGGATCCCCCGACGTAGGACTGCTCAGTCCGGCGCGGGCGGTCGAAGGGGAGTTTCAGCTCGTCCGGGAGACCGTCGAGCGTCCGCGTCCAGTACTCGAGTTGGCGCCGGGCGAGTGACTCCGGCTCGTCCTCGCTGCCGAGAACCGCCCTGTGCCACACACTGTAGTCGGCATACTGGACAGCAAGCGGAATCCACTCCGGACTTCGCGACTCTGCTCGGGCCGCGTACGCGACCATGACGTCCGCGCCGAGAGGTCCGAACGACCAGCCGTCGGCGGCGATGTGGTGCAGCGTGATCGCCAGGACGTGTTCGCCGGGACCGGTGCGGAACAGCGTTGCCCGAACCGGCAAGTCCTCGGACACGTCGAACCCGTGCGACGAGAATGCAATCATCCGGGAATCGAGCTCGCCCTCCGGTACGTCCACGACCTCGAGGGGCATCGAGAGATCTGCCGCGGACACGACGACCTGGGCGGGTCCGTCGTCCGTGTCAGGGAAAACGGTACGAAGCGACTCGTGGCGCCCGACTACGTCGTCGAGTGCCTGAGACAGCGCGGCGACATCGAGAGCACCGGACATGCGGACCGCGAACGGCAGGTTGTACGCGGGCGAGGAGGGGTCGAACTGGTTGATGAACCACATCCGCTGCTGCGCCGGTGACAGCGGTATCCGGGCCGGTCGCTGCATCCCGGACAGCACCGGGCGCGCGCCCCCTGCGGCCGTGGGCTCGGCGAGACGACGAGCCAACTCCGCGACCGTGGGCGCGGTGAACACATCGCGCACGGAGAGTCCGGTGCCCGACAACTCACCGAGCCGAGCCGCCACTCGTGTGACGGAGAGCGAGTTGCCGCCGAGATCGAAGAAGTTGTCGTGCGCGCCGACCCGGCTCGAACCGAGCACGTCAGCGAACACTGCCGCGACTGTGCGCTCGGCCTCATTTCGCGGCGCGATGTACTCGGTCGAACTCCCGTGGAATTCAGGAGCGGGCAACTCCTTACGATCGAGTTTTCCGCTGGTGTTCAGCGGGAACTCGTCGAGCACTGTGATCGCGGACGGCACCATGTACGACGGAAGGGATTCCGAAGCCTGCCGGCGAAGCTCCGCGACGTCCAACTCGCCGGGTGTACCGACGACATACGCGACCAGATGATCGCCGACGGTGGTGTCGGAGTACACCGATACGACGGCGCCGGTGACCGCCGGGTGCGACCGGAGCACTGTCTCGATCTCGCCGAGTTCGATGCGCTGACCACGGAACTTCACCTGGAAGTCGGTACGTCCGATGTAGACGAGCGCTCCCGACGACGTCCATCGCACGAGGTCGCCGGTGCGGTACATGCGCTCGCCCGTGCGTCCAAACGGGTTCGCGACGAATCGGTCGGACGTGAGATCGACGCGGCCGAGGTATCCGCGTGCGAGCTGAGCACCGCCCAGGTAGAGCTCTCCCGGAACGCCGACGGGAACGGGGTGCAGCCGGGAATCGAGCACGTAGGCCTGTGTGTTCCATTCCGGCACACCGATCGGCACGTTCGTGGTGTCGGCGTCACCGGTCTTCCAGTACGTCACCGACACTGCGGCCTCGGTGGGCCCGTACAGGTTGTGCAGTCCGGCCGCGGAGAGTTCCCGGAAACGCAGAACTGTCGCGGGCGGCAGCGCTTCGCCGATGACGAACACGAGCCGCAACGAACGGCACGTCCCCTCCGGGGCGGCCGCGACGAACACGTCGAGCATGGACGGCACGAAATCGGTAACCGTCACCGCACGCTCGTCGATGACCCGAGTCAGGTAGGCAGGCTCTCGATGCCCGTCCGGAGTGGCCAGCACCATGGTGGCACCCACCTGAAGGGGCCAGAAGTAGCCCCACAACGACACGTCGAACGTGGTTGCGGTCTTCTGCAACCACACATCCCGATCGGTGAGTGCGTACTCCGACTGCATCCAGAGCAGTTGATTCACGATTGCCGCATGCGGTACCGCGACCCCCTTGGGCTTGCCGGTGGAGCCGGAGGTGTAGATGACGTACGCAGGGTGTGCAGGCCGCAACGGTTCGATACGCTCGGCGTCGGTCAACGGCACCGCAGAGACACCCGAGAGGTCGAGAGTGTCGAGGGCCGACACGGGGATCCGGTTCGGCAGGTCCGGTCGGTCGGCCGAGGTGGTCAGCACGCACACCGGCTGCGCCGACGCGAGCACGTAACTCGTTCGCTCCGCCGGGTGATCGGGATCGACCGGCACGTATGCACCACCGGCCTTGAGTACGGCATAGATTCCGACGACCAGTTCCAGCGACCGCCGCATCACCACGGCCACTCGGGTTTCGGGGGCGACGCCCAGCGCGATCAGATGCCGGGCCAGCTGGTTCGCGCGCGCATCGAGGGCTGCGTACGTCAGCACGTCACCGTCGAAATCGACAGCAACAGCATCGGGTGTACGCGCAGCCTGCGCCTCGAACAACGTCAGCAGCGTCGACTCCGGCACGTGGTGGCCGGTGGCGTTCCAGTCGTGCATCACCCGCGCATACTCGCCCGGGATGAATCCGGTGACCTGGGCGACCGCGGCGGAGGGCTCTGCGATCAACGCTCGAATCACCGAATCGAGCCGCGCCGCAATCAACCTCGCTTCGTCGCGCTCAAAGGTGTCCGGCAGGTAGGCCACCCCGAGCCGCAGGGTGTCGTCGACCTGGGCCATCAGGCTCAAGGGGTAGTGGGTGACACTGTGCACCTGGACCGAGTCCACGCGCATACCTGCGATGTCGGTCTGCGCCTGCAGCGCCGCCTGATCCATGGGGTACGACTCGAAGACGGTGAGCGTGTCGAACAGCGCCCCGACCCCCGCCTCTGCCTGGATTTCCGTCAGGCCGAGGTAGTGGTGATCGAGCAAATCGGCCTGCTGCCCCTGCACCCGTACCAGCAATTCGGCCACCGACTCGTCGGCGTCGATTCGTACCCGGACGGGGACGGTGTTGATGAAGAGCCCGACCATCGACTCGATCCCGGGGATGTGCGGGGGGCGGCCCGAGACGGTAGCGCCGAATACGACGTCGTCCCGTCCGGTGAGTCGCCTGAGCAGCAGAGCCCAGGCGGTCTGGATCACCGTGTTCGGCGTGACGCCGTGCTGTCGGGCGAACGCCAGCAGCTCGGCGGTGTCCGCCGCGGAAAAGTGGACCGGAACTTCCTCCGGGTCCGCCGTTGCGCTGCCGCCGGTGTGGGCAGGTGCAAGCAGAGTCGGCTCGTCGAAGCCTTCCAACGCGTGCGCCCACGCGGCCCGCGAGGCGGAGGGGTCTCGACGGGTCAGCCAGTCGAGGTATTCCCGGTAGGGCCGCACCGCCGGCAGTGCGGACTGATCGCCCGCGGTCGCGTAGAGCACCAGCAGGTCCTGGACGATCAGCGGGATGGACCATCCGTCGAGGAGGATGTGGTGGTTGGTCATCGCCAACTCGTGCCGATCGGCTCCCGTGCGCACGAGCAGCAGTCGCAGCAGCGGCGCCTCGGACAAGTCGAACGGCGCGGTCCGGTTCTCTGCGACGAGCGACTCGAGTTCCCTTTCCCCGGAATCACTCTCACGGCCCGAGAGGTCGACCACGGTCAGTGGGACCTCCACCCCGCGGAGGGGGATCTGCGCGGTGACGTCGCCGTCCTGCACGAACACCACCCGCAGGTTGGAGTACCGGTCCAGGAGCGCAGCAGCAGCGGCCCGCATCCGATCCGCCGACACGTCGCCGAGCAGGGTCATCCGCAGCTGAGAATGGTAGACATCGACACTGTGCTCGGCGGCCAACAGTGAATGGAAGTGGAAACCGGCCTGCAGCGGCGACAGCGCCCACACATCCTCGAGGGTCGGGTACGCCCGCTCCCAGAGGTCGATCTGGGACTGGGTGAGCGCCACCGTGCCGATGTCCGACGGGGTCAGCCCCCCACCGGATCCGGCGACGACGTGCTCGATCTGTGAGACGAGCGCCTGCTGCCACAGATCGACGAGTTCGCGAACGTCGTCGGCTGCGAGCAGTTCACCGGCGAACCGCACCGAAGCTCCGAGTCGCGGTCCGGCATCCGTATCCGTCACTCCGGCATTGATCTCGATCGCTGCGGACGCGCTCATGTCCTGATCGGTTTCACCTGAGAAGACGCGCGACGATTCGAGATCCGGCACCCAGCCGATCTCGCGCATCTCCGGGGACAGATCGCCCATCCCGGTCTTTCCGAGGTAATTGAAGACGACCTGGGGCGGGTCGAAGCCCGCGAGAACGGTGGCCGTCGCCGGATTGAGATACCGCAGCAGTCCGTACCCGACGCCCCGGTCGGGGACCGCCAGGAGTTGCTCTTTCACCGCCTTGATCGCGGCGCCGGCGGACGCGCCGCCGACGAGTGCGTCCTGTGTGTCCACCCCCTCGAGGGCGAGCCGCACCGGATAAACGCTGGTGAACCAGCCCACGGTACGAGACAGATCGGCGCCCGGCACGACCGACTCTTCGCGGCCGTGACCCTCGAGCGTGATGTACGCAGAGGCGGCGGGCACCCCGCGCGCACGGCGCCATTCGGTGAGGGCCACCGCGAAGCCGGCAAGCAGCGAATCACCGACAGAGCACCCGAATGCCTCCGGCACGCGGGCCAGCAGCGTGGCCGTTATCTCGGTGGACAGCTCGACGTGCAGCTCCTGCGTGGTCGAGGTCCGGTCCCGCACCGGATCGAGAGCCCTGCCGCCGAGGAGCGGGTCCGCAGCGTCGACAACACTTCGCCAGTAGTCGAACTGCGCGACGGTGGACGGCTGACGGGCAGCCTCCGACAACCCGTGCGACCACCGCCGCAACGACGTACCGACCTCCGGCAGGTTCGGAGCGTGACCGGCCGCGACGGCACCTCCCGCCGCAACGAGGTCCGGCACGATGATCCGCCAGGACACACCGTCGACGACCAGGTGATGCGCAACCACGAGGAGCCGCCCGGGCCGGGTCGCACCACGATCCAACCAGACGAACTGCGTGAGCACCGGGGTCTCGAAGTCGAACCGGTCGGCCGCGGCGGAGAGTTCGCGGTCGATCAGCGCATCGAAGGCTGCGTCGCCGAGGTCGGGATTCACGGACACCGTCGTGACCAGTCGATCGGCGTCGACGGCACCGGTGGGCAACACCGAGTGACGCACGTCCGCACCGTCGCGGACCAGCCGGGACCGCAGCGCGTCATGCCTGTCGAGCACCGCCTGCACCGTCGCCACGATGTCCGATCGCTCGATCCCGGTCGGCAGCGTCAGTAACACGGACTGCGAATACCGGCCCACCGAACCCGACCGGTCGAGCAGTGATCGGACAACCGGTGTCAACTCGACGTTTCCCACGCCGCCACCCGCCAGTTCGGCGAGCGCGAGTCGATCCGCCGACGCGACGGTAACCACTTCGGCGAGCGCGGCAATGCTCTTGCGCTCGAACACGTCCCGTGGGGTGAATACGATCCCCGCGGCCTTGGCTCGCGAAACCAGCTGGATCGATACGATGCTGTCGCCGCCGAGAGCGAAGAACGAGTCGTTCACCCCCAGGTCGTCGACGCCGAGCGCCTCCCTGAACAAGGCCGCGAGTGATTCCTCCATCGGAGTACGTGGCTCCACTCGATCGACCGCGACGTCACCGACGGCCGGGGCAGGCAACGCCACTCGATCCAGTTTGCCGCTCGCGTTGAGCGGGAAGGCGTCGAGCGTGACGAACCCGTCCGGAACCATGTATTCGGGCAGCCGACTCGCGGCATACGCCGTCAGTGCCTCTATGTCGACCCTCGTGCCCGCACGTGCGACGAGATAGGCCACCAATTGTTCGCTCGCCGCTCCGGAGTACACGGTCACGACCGCCTGGGCAACCGAGTCCGCCGACTCGAGTACCGCCTCGATCTCACCGAGCTCGATCCGCAGTCCGCGCAGCTTCACCTGGAAATCGTTGCGGCCGAGGTATTCCAATTCGCCCCGGCCGGTCCAGCGAAGACGGTCACCGGTCCGGTACATCCGAGTGCCCGGCGCGTCGAAGGGGTTCGCCACGAACCGTTCGGCGGTGAGGTCGGGCCGTCCCGCGTATCCGCGAGACACCTGCGTGCCGGCCAGGTACAACTCACCGGTCACCCCTGCAGGACTGGGGTGGAGCCGCTGGTCCAACACGTAGGCTCGGGTGTTCCACACCGGTGTACCCACGGTGACGATGGCCGAGTTCGAGGTGTCCACCCATGAGGTGGTGGAGGCGGCCGCGACCTCCGCGGGACCGTATGCGTTGAGGACGGCAGCGTCGGAGACGGCCGCGAACCGCCGCGCCACATTGACGGACAGTGCCTCGCCGCCGACGAACACGGTACGCAGCGACGAGAACCGGGACGGCGCGATTACGTCGGTGAAGACGGCGAGCATCGACGGGACGAAATGTATCGCCGTGATCTGCTCGGTATCGATCAGTTCCGCAAGGTAGTCGGGATCCTTGTGTCCGTCCGGTTCCGCGATCACGACGCGTGCGCCCACAGCCAGGGGCCACAACAGTTCCCAGAGTGATGCGTCGAACGACTGTGGTGTCTTGACGACAACCCGATCGGTCTCGTCCAGCGCGCAGAGAGACATCAGGAACTCGAAGTGGCTTCCGAGACCGGCGTGCGAGACGGCCACTCCCTTGGGTCGGCCGGTCGAACCCGAGGTGAAGATGACATACGCGAGGTTGTCGGCCGCGAGAGGCCGCAGCCGGTCGCGGTTCGTCACCGGGGCATCGTCGAACCGGTCGAGTTCGAGACCGTCGATCGGGAGAACCCGGACTCCGGAGTCCGACTCGAACTCGCCTCGAACTGCGGTCAGAACGAGAACCGGGTGGGCTGCCTCGATGACATGGGCCACTCGCTCCGCCGGAAGGTCGACGTCGAGTGGCACGTACGCCGCACCACTCCGCAACACGGCGTGCAGGGCGATCAGAAACTCGATCGACCGGCGGGCTGCGACCGCGACGGTGGTTTCGGTTCCGGCGCCTTCGGCGATGAGTTTGCGGGCCAGCCGGTTGACCCGCGAGTTGAATTCCCGGTACGTCACAGACACGTCGCGGTACACCACCGCCACCGCATCAGGCGTCCGTGCCGCCTGCTCGTCGTAGCGGGCGAGGTAGGGGCGCCCGCTCACCTCCACGTCCGTGGCGTTCCATTCGCGCAGTACGCGAACCAGTTCCCGTTGATCCAGCACCGGCAGGTCCCCCACCGCCGTGCCCGGATCGGCCAGCGCCGCCGTCACGATCCGCGCGAAACGGTCCGCGAACGACTCCACCGTGTCGCGGTCGAACAGATCGACCGCATACGTGAACGCACCGGTGAGACCGGACACGGTGCCGCGCTCGTCGCGGATCTCGGTGAGCGTCACGTTCAGATCGAATTTCGCGATCTCCGGATTCATCTCGACGGCGCTCACCGTCAGACCCGGTAGTTCCAGCACTCCCGGTTCGAAGTTCTCGTATGACAGACCCACCTGGAAAAGTGGGTGACGGGCTGTGGACCGCGCGGGTTCGAGTACCTCCACGAGACGCTCGAACGGCAGATCGGCGTGCGCGAACGCGGCGAGGTCGAACTCCCGCACCTGCGCAAGCAGGTCGGCGAATGACAGGTCACCGGACACTCGAGCGCGCAGGGTGAGAGTGTTGACGAACATGCCGACGAGGTCCTGCAAAGAGGGTTCGGCACGACCGGCGACGGGCGTGCCCACGGTGACGTCCACCGCGTTCGAGAGCCGTGAGAGCAGAACCGACAGCGCGGCGTGCCACACCATGAACGGCGTGGCAGCGGAGCGGGCTGCGAGGTCGGCGACGGCTTTCGCCGTGGCAGCGTCGACCGAGAACGGTACCGTCGCACCCGAATTCGTCGGCATGGCCGGGCGGGGCCGATCAGCAGGCAACTCCAGCAGGTCGGGGATGCCGTCGAGCGCCGCGGACCAGAATTCGATCTGCTCGGTGGCCTGTGACCGACCGTCGGTCTCGTCGCCGAGAAACTCCGCCTGCCAATAGCTGTAGTCCGCGTACTGCACGTCCAACGGCGGCCACGACGGTGCCCGCCCAGCCGTACGCGCCGTGTAGGCGAGCAGGATGTCACGTGCGAGCGGGGCCATCGAGGATCCGTCGGCGGAGATGTGGTGCACCACCACGGCGAGCACGTACTCATCGACGGACAGTCGTAGCAATGCCGTGCGCAGCGGCACCGCGGACGTGACGTCGAAGCCCTCGGTGGCGAGCTCCACGAGTCGCGTCGGCAGCTCGGCCTCGGTGATCGGCTGCACGTCGAGATCGAGGGGCACCTCGTCGGCGCCGACGATCACCTGATGTGGGCCGTCCGTCGAGTCCGGATACAGGGTGCGCAGGGACTCGTGACGCTCGAGGACGTCGCGAATCGCCGAACGCAGGCCGTCACAGTCGAGAATGCCGGACAGCCGCAGGGCGAAGGGCATGTTGTAGGCGGCGGATGCGGTATCGAACTGGTTGACGAACCACATGCGACGTTGTGCCGGGGACAGCGGAATCCGTCCGGCGCGCGTGGCGGCGACCAGTGGGGCGCGCGGTGTCGTCTGCACTGTTCCCTCGATGCGCTCCGCGAGCGCCCCGACGGTGGGGGCATCGAACAGGTCACGCAAGGCGAGCGGCGCACCCAACTCGGCCCGAATACGCGAGGTGACCCGCGTCGCGACAAGGGAGTTACCGCCGACGTCGAAGAAGTTGTCCCGGAGGCCGATACGGTCGAGACCGAGAACCTCGGCGAAGATCTCCGCGAGGTTGGCCTCGACGGACGTGCGCGGGGCCACGTACTCCGTGCCGGAACCACCGAATTCAGGTGCGGGCAGGGCCTGACGATCGAGCTTTCCACTTGTATTGAGCGGGAATTCGTCGACGACCATCAGCGCCGCCGGAATCATGTACGCCGGCAGGGACGCGGCCGCGCACTCTCGAAGTCGCGTGGTATCGAGGTCGTGTCCCGGCTCGGGCACGACGTACGCGACGAGGCGATCGCCGGTGCCGGGATCGGAATGGACCAGCACGGCAGCGCTGGTGACCGACGGTTGTGCCCGCAGGACGAATTCGATCTCGCCGAGCTCGATGCGCTGACCTCGGAACTTGACCTGGAAGTCGGTGCGCCCGATGTATTCGAGGGCGCCCGCCGACGTCCATCGCACGAGGTCGCCGGTGCGGTACATACGCAGGCCGGGAGTAAACGGATTGGCCACGAACCGGTCCGAGGTGAGATCGACGCGGCCGAGGTATCCCCGGGCGAGCTGCTCGCCCGCCAGGTAGAGCTCGCCGGCAACGCCGGGGGGAACCGGGTGCAGACGCGAATCGAGAACGTAAACCTGGGTGTTCCACTCGGGCACGCCGATCGGCACCGTGCCGGCGACCGTGGTCGCGGTGTCCCAGTACGTGACCGAGACTGCCGCCTCGGTGGGCCCGTACAGGTTGTGCAGTCCGGCATCGGACAGCGCCCGGAACCGCGTGACGGTCTCCGGGGGCAGCGCCTCGCCGATCACGAAGACGTGCCGAAGAGTGCTGCACGAGGTGATGGGCACGGACGCGACGAAGGCGTCGAGCATCGACGGCACGAAGTCGGTGACGGTGACACCGTGCTCGTCGATGACCCGAGCGAGGTACTCGGGGTCGCGGTGACCGTCCGGGGTGGCCAGCACCATCGTGGCGCCCGTGTGCAGGGGCCAGAAGTAGCCCCACAGCGATACGTCGAAAGTGGTTGCGGTCTTCTGCAGCAGCACGTCCCGTTCGGTGAGCGCGTATTCCGACTGCATCCACAGGAGCTGATTGACGATCCCGCGGTGCGGCACCGACACACCCTTGGGCCGACCGGTGGAGCCCGAGGTGTAGATGACGTACGCGGGGTTGTCGGGGCGGAGTGGTGCCAGTCGGTCGGAGTCGGTGACGGGTCCGCCGGAATAGGAATCGAGCGCGATCCGATCGATCTCCACGAATGACTGACCCGCGGGAAGTGCGCCGCGGTCGGCCGAGGTCGTGAGCACGCAGACGGGCTGTGCGGAGTCGAGCACATACCCGATCCGGTCCGTCGGGTGGTCGGGATCGACCGGCACGTAGGCACCGCCGGCCTTGACGATCGCGTACATGCCGACCAGCAGGTCCGGTGAGCGCCGCATCGCCAGCCCGACGCGGGATTCGGGTCCCACTCCCCGGTCGATCAGGTAGCGCGCCACACTGTTCGCGCGGCAATCGAGTTGGGAATACGACAGCGTGACGTCTCCGAACACCACCGCGACCGCATCCGGGGTGCGGGCAACCTGCGCGTCGAACAGCTCGGGCAGACACATCGCAGGCACGCGGTGCGCGGTGTCGTTCCACGTGCCGAGAAGACGGTCGCGTTCGGCGGCGTGGAGCAGGGACAGATCACCGACCACCGTCGCGGAGGAAGCCGCGACCGAGCGCAACAGGTTCGCGAATCGCTCGGCCATCGACGCTACGGTCGACTCGTCGAACAGATCGGTGGCGTAATCGAAGCCGGCCGCGAGACCACCCGGCATGCCCGCCCCGACGAACCGTTCGGTGACGGTCAACTGGAGGTCGAATTTCGCAACATGGACATCGATTTCCGCCGCCGCGACCTCGAGGCCTGGAAGTTCGACGGAGGTCGGCGCGGTGTTCTGGAACGAGAGCATGACCTGGAACAGCGGATGACGCGCGGCGGACCGGTCGGGGCTGAGCACCTCCACGAGGCGCTCGAACGGGACGTCGGCGTGGGAGAACGCGGCAAGGTCGGCGTCCCGGACCCGGTCGAGAACCTCCTCGAACGTGTCGCCCGGCTCGGCGGTCGCACGAAGCACCAGGGTGTTGACGAACATGCCCACCAGGTCGTCGAGCGCCTCCTCGCCGCGTCCGGCGACCGGGGTGCCGATGACGATGTCCGTCCCGGCGCCGAGGCGATGGAACAGCACCACGAGGGCTGCGTGGGTGACCATGAACAGCGTGGTGCCGGTGCTCTGCGCCAGATCGACGAGACGCCCGTGGACGTCGGCCGTGATCGTGAATTCGACACGACCGCCCCGATGCGACATCTCGGCGGGCCGCGGCCTGTCGGCGGGCAGCTCGAGCAGCTGAGGCACTCCGGCGAGCGCCGACTGCCAGTGGGCGATCTGCCGCGCGGACACGCTGTCCGGGTCGTCTTCCGAACCCAGTAGTTCACGCTGCCAGAGGGTGTAGTCGGCGTACTGCACCGGGAGGGGCGCCCAGGTGGGCGCGTGACCGGCGACGCGCGCCGCGTATGCGACCATCACGTCGGCGGCCAGCGGCGTCATGGACCAGCCGTCGGCGGCAACGTGATGAACCACGAGGACGAGAACGTGCCGGTCGGGCGCCTCCCGGAACAGCCCGGCGCGCAGCGGCGTGTCGGTGGTGAGGTCGAATCCGGCACCGCCGAGGGCCGTCACTGCGGCGGTGAGCGACTTCGCGTCGACGTCGATCGGATCCGTCTCGGCCAGCACGCTCACGACGGGCACGACCAGCTGGTGGGGTCCGTCCGGGGTGTCGGGGAAGACGGTGCGCAGCGCCTCGTGCCGTTCCTGGACATCGCCGAGTGCCGCTCGCAGGGCTTCCCGGTCGAGTGCGCCGGTGAGCCGAAGGGAGATCGGCAGGTTGTAGGCGGGCGACGCCGTGTCGAACTGGTTGAGGAACCACATGCGTTGCTGCGCAACGGAGAGCGGCACGTGGTCGGGTCGTTCCCGCGCCTCCAGCACCGGACGCGAGTCGGCCTGCGGGCCGGTGTTCGCCGCCGGGACCGCCAATTGCGACACCGACGGCGACTGGAAGAGGTCGCGGACCCCGATCCGCACACCGAGGGCGGTGTTCACCCGGGACACGACCTGGGTGGCCATCAGCGAGTTGCCGCCGAGTTCGAAGAAGCTGGTGTCGACGCTCAGTTCGGGCAGGCCGAGGACGTCGCGGAAGATCCCGAGGAGGATCTCCTCGGTGACCGTTCTCGGGCGCACGATGTCGGCCGAGCGTGCGGCGAATACCGGTGCGGGCAGGGCGTTGCGGTCGAGTTTGCCGGCCGGGGTCAGCGGCAGCGAATCCAACATCATGATCGACGACGGCACCATATATCCGGGAAGACGCTCCCCGACGAACTCCGACAACACCCGGGTTTCGACGTCGGTTGCCGGCACCGGCAGCACGTACGAGACCAAGCGACTGCTCCCGCTCCCGTCGTCATAGCCGACCGTGTAGGCGAACTCCACCACCGGATGCGCAGTCAACGCGGCGTCGATCTCACCCAATTCGATCCGGAACCCCCGGATCTTGACCTGGAAATCACTGCGGCCCAAAAACTCCAGAACCGGAGGCCCGTCCGGGGCGGTCACCCAGCGGACCACGTCACCCGTGCGGTACATCCGCCCGCCGGTGCCGAACGGACTCGCCACGAAACGCTCCGCCGTCAGCCCGGCCCGGCGCACATACCCGCGAGCCAGGCTGGAGCCGAGGACGTAGAGTTCGCCGCGCACCCCGGCCGGGACCGGACGCAACCGGTGGTCGAGGACGACGAGATCGACACCCACGGTCGGTGACCCGACGGTGACCGGCTGCCCGGGCACCATCGGTCCGGTAGCGGACGACATGATCGTGGTCTCACTCGGACCGTACGCATTGACCATGATCCGGCCCGGCGCCCACCGCGCCACCAACTCCGGCGGGCACACATCACCCGCCACCACTACCGTTCTCAGATGGTCCAGACCGCGGTGATCGAGCGACGCCAAGGCCGCCGGCGTGCAGAACGCATGCGTCACCCGCTGCTCGGCCATCAGCTCCGCCAACTCGGTGCCACCGTAAATCGTGGTCGGCGCCACCACCAGGGTCGCACCCGCACACACCGCCATCACCAACTCGAACACAGAGGCATCGAAGCTCGGCGACGCGAAATGCAGCACCCGCGAACCCGACGACACCACCAGACGGTCACGCTCGTCCGCCGCCAGATTCACCACACCCCGGTGCGTGACCGCCACACCCTTCGGCCTGCCCGTCGACCCCGACGTGTAAATCACATACGCCGGGTGATCGACCGACAACGCCCGCGTCCGATCGGTGTCCGTGACCGCATCCGGGGGATACGCCGCCGCGGTCGCCCGAAACTCGTCGTCGTCCAACACGATCCAGTGCGTGCACTCCGGCAGACCATCCCGCAACGCGGCGGTGGTGATACCGATCGGCGCACCACAATCCTCCAGCATGAACGCGATGCGGTCGGCCGGAAGGCTCGGATCGACCGGAACGAACGCCGCGCCCGCCTTCGCCACCGCCCACACGCTCGACACAGACTCCCGCGACCGCGGCAACGCCAACGCCACCATGACCTCCGGGCCGACCTGGAGGTCGATCAGTAGCCGCGCGAGCCGGTTCGACGCTTCGTCCAGGGCGCGGTAGCTCAGGGTGTCGGCGGAGGAGATCCCGTGCCCGGGTGCGACGAGTGCGTCCCCGTCCCGGTTGCTGCGGACGGCACCCCCGAGGAGGTCGGGCAGAGTGACGGGTGCGAACCCGGCGCGGCCGGAAGCCGGAACGAGGGTGCGGCTCTCGTCGTCGTCGAGGATGTCGAGGTCGCCGACCCGTCGAGGTTCATCGGTGTCGGAGGTCAGGAACGCGCCCAGGAACCGGGTGAAGCGGGTGTGATGGGCGCGGAGGGTGCCTTCGGAGTACAGGTCGGGGTTGGCCTCGAAGTCCAGGTTGAGGCTGGTACCGGCGACTCCGTGATAGACGTTGACCGCGAGGTCGGTGATCGGACCGGTGGACAGCAGTTCGAGCCTGCCGACGATGCTGCCGAGGGTGATCTCGTCGTGGAACAGCATGACGTTGATCAGGGGACCGTAGAAGCCCTGGTGCTCGGTGGCGGCGTCCCGCCGGATGTCGATGTGCGGATAGCGCTGGTGGCGGAGTGCCGCGGTGACTTCCAGCCGGACCGCCGCCACCAGGTCCGCGTTCGTCATGTCCGGACGGACGTGCAGGTGCAACGGGACCACATTGGAGACCATGCCGCCGGAGCGGCGGAGCAGCGCGGTGGTGCGGGCGGTGACGGGCAGGCTGACCGCGACCTCTTCGCGTCCGGTCATCCGGGACAGGTACGCGGCGAACGCCGCAATGACCTCGAACGCGGTCGACGAGTCGTGACGATCCGTCGCGGCCTCGAGGTGGTCGACGAGGGTCCCGGGGATCTGCCCACCCGCCGTTCGGCTTCGTGCCCGTGCGGGCGCGGAGCGCTCGACGAGGCTGTGCGTTTCGCCGATGGTGGATACCCGCTCGGACCAGTACTCCTGGTCGGCGCGGTAGCGCGGCGAGATCCGGTAGTCGTCGTCGACCCGGGCGACGTCGGTGAGTGCGGCGGCCTTGGACGGTGCGGCGGTGCGCCCCTGCACGGCTGCGGTGTACAGCTGCGTAGTCCGGTCGATGAGCGTCATCGATCCCATGCCGTCGAGTGCGACGTGGTGGACACGGCTGTACCAGTAATGACGATCCGGCCCGGTGCACAGGACCGCCGAGGTGACGAGCCGGTCGCGGCACACGTCGAGCGGAGTGGTGTACTCCTGCCGCATCCACTCCTTGGCCGCCGCCCGCGGATCGGGCTCGCGCTGCAGGTCGACGAACCTGACCGACGCGTCCAGGGTCGGATCGACCAGCTGATAGGGAACTCCGTCGACCTCGACGAGGCGGAGGAAGGCGGAGCCGAGTTCGCGGCCGGCGGTGATCAACGACTCCGACAGCAACGCCACGTCGAGGACACCCACCAGTTCCACGCACTGCGCGATGGTGACGGGCACCTCGGGATCGAGCTGCTGGGCGAACCACATCCCCCGCTGAGCGGTGGAGAGTGGGAATGCACCGTCCGGAATACGATCCACGGCGGTGACATCACCACTCGGCACAGCGTCGACCACCTTGTTCGTCCTCTTTCCCACTACGGCGGTGGGCACGACACCCACCGGCCACCCACGGAAACTCATAGTGACCTGCGAACCTGGGAATTTACCGAACCTTACCCGGGAGTACGCTTCAAGTTCCTATCGGACGTACGGTTCAAACCGTTTCAGCCCGTCTCAAAATGTGGACTGACCGCGCATTTGCCCATGGGTATCACGCTTCAGAGCATCTACCCCAGCACTGCCCCACTGCTTCCGTCAAAGGAATGGGGCAGCGGTTGGTACCCAGGTGCTACCTCGCTGCCGCACCCTTGAGCTTGGCGATCCGGTTCCGCAGCCCCCACTGCGTGACCTTGAGGAGCGCCTCGCGAACGATCCCGCCGCTCATCTTCGATTCGCCGATCTCTCGTTCGGTGAACGTGATGGGAACTTCGCGGACGTCGAAGCCCTCCTGAATTGCCCGCCATGCGAGATCCACCTGGAAGCAGTAGCCGTGCGACTCCACCGCGGCGAGGTCGAGCTTCTCGAGCACCTCACGGCGGTACGCCCGGTATCCGCCGGTGATGTCCTTGATCTTCACGCCCAGCGCGAGCCGCGAGTAGATGTTCCCGCCGCGCGAGAGCCACTCACGGTGCTTCGGCCAGTTGACGACCGTGCCACCCGGCACGTACCGCGAACCGAGCACGAGGTCGGCGCCGGCGTCCACCTGGTCGAGTAGGCGATGCAACTGCTCGGGCGCGTGACTGCCGTCCGCGTCCATTTCGACGAGGACGGTGTAGTCGCGGTCCAGACCCCAGTGGAAACCGGCGATGTACGCGGCTCCGAGACCGTTCTTCTCGGTGCGGTGCATCACGTGGATGCGACTGGCGTCGTCACTCGACGCGAGGGCGTCCGCGACGTCGCCGGTGCCGTCCGGGCTGCCGTCGTCGACGACGAGAACATGCGTCCGCGGCAGCGCCGCATGCAGGCGACCCACGATCAGGCCGAGATTCTCCCGCTCGTTATACGTCGGAATGATCACCAGAGTCCGTGCGCTCGGTGCCCCGCTCTGCCCGGAATCGGTCTCCGATGCCATGAGGATCCTCCCTGCCGGCAACTGCCGGCGCCTTCTCGGTACTGCGTTGAATCAGTGTGCGAACTGTGCGTCGTCGTTGCACCACGGCGAACGCGACGGCAGCGACGGCGCCGACACAGAGAAGAACCTCCGGAATCGGGCCGAGCCGACTTGCCAGCGTAGTACCGGTGCGCAGCGGCACCTGTGACACCAGGGCCGCGGGTACGAAAAGTGAGGTTTCCGCCGCCGTGGACCCGTCGGGGCTGATGATCGCGCTCACACCGCTGGTCGCGGCGACGACGACGGCGCGGCCGTGCTCCACGGCCCGCACCTGCGACATGGCGAGCTGCTGGTAGGTCATCTCGGTGTCGCCGAACGTGGCGTTGTTGGTGGGGACGGCGAGCAGTTCGGCGCCGCTGCGCACCGACTGCTCGAACGCCCGGTCGAACGCCACCTCGTAGCAGGTCGCGACGCCCACGGCGATCCCGTCCGCGTGGACGACGCCGTCACCGTCGCCGGGAACGAAGTTGCCCGCCCGGTCGGCGTACGCGGAGAAGTGCCGGAAGAACCCGCGGTACGGCAGGTACTCGCCGAACGGCTGGATGATCTTCTTGTCGTGCTGCTCCTGTGGTCCCGCATCGCCGTCCCACACGATCACCGAGTTGGTGGTGGTGCGGTCGGAGTTCACCAGCACCGCGCCCACCAGAATGGGCGCACCGATCGCCTCGGACGCCCGGGAGATGTCGGCGGCGGCGTCGGCGTTGCGCAGGGGATCGATGTCGGACGCGTTCTCGGGCCAGACGACGAGGTCGGGCTGCGGCGCCGCGCCCGACGCGACATCGTCGGCGAGTTCGAGGGTGCGGTTCACATGATTGTCGAGGACCCGCTTGCGTTGGTCGTTGAAGTCGAGTCCGAGCTTGGGGACGCTGCCCTGGATCGCGGCGACGGTGATCGTCCGGTCTCCCGAGTCCATGCCCGGCGGTGTCGGCCACAACGCGAGCGACACGACGGTCGCGGCGAGGGCGGCGACCAGGCCGCCTGCGAGCGGCCGCGTCCAGTTCGTGGCACCGCTCGCCCGGGCCCGCACCGTCACGGCGACGGATGCCAGTCCGGCGCCGGTCAGTGCGACGGCGAAGCTGAGCAGCGGGGCACCGCCGATGCTCGCGAGCGGCAGGAACCAGCCCTCCGACTGGCCGAACGCCAATCGCCCCCAGGGGAAGCCGCCGAACGGCACGCTCGCGCGCAGCCATTCGGTGAGCGACCAGCACGCCGCGATCCACAGCGGGGCCCAGCGGAGCCGGGAGACGAGCACGGCGAGCACCCCGAACAGTCCGATGTACAACGACTCGACCGCGGCGAGCGCAAGCCACGGGAGGGCTCCGACGAACACCCCGATCCACGGGAGCAGCGGCACGAGGAAACCGAGTCCCGCGAGATACCCGTAGCCGAAACCCGCGCGCAGTCTCGGTGCCGCACCCCCGGCTCCGGTGAGGATCAGCGTCAGCAGGGCGATGCCGATGGGTGCGAGGAACCACAGGGGCCGGGGCGGAAAGCCGGCGAACACGAGGAATCCCGCAGCCACCGACAGGACGGAACGCACCAGCACGCCGAGCTTTCCGATAGTCCAGCGAGGTGTGGTGCTACCGCTCATGGACGACGCTCCCCCGGTGCACCGAACGCAGCAGGACCGGTGTGGGCGCGTCGTCCTCGAGCCGCGGCAGGGCCGGAACCCGGGACCGGGGATCGGTCGACCACCGCTGCACGGAGTCCTTGGGCGCGCTGACGACGAGTTCCCCGGCATCCCACACGGCGTACGACGCGGGCGCTCCCGGGTCGAGCGTCCCGGCGAGACCGTCTCGGACCCCGCCTGCCCGCCATGCACCCCGGGTGGCCGCCGAGAACGCCGCGCGGGGGGAGATCCCGCTGCCGGGGGTGCGGTGATGGACGGCCGCGCGCAGCATCGCCCAGGGGTCGACCGGGGTGACGGGCGCGTCGGAGCTCAGCGCCAGCGACACCCCGGCGGAGGCGGCGGCGGCGAACGGGTTGAGGGTGAGGGCACGCTCGGTTCCCAGGCGCTGCGCGTACAGGCCGTCGGTGCCACCCCACAGGGCGTCGAACGCGGGCTGGACGCTGGCGATCACACCCCATTGCGCGAGCCGCGCCGCGTCGTC
Source organism: Rhodococcus jostii RHA1 (assembly GCF_000014565.1). Lineage (NCBI taxonomy): Bacteria > Bacillati > Actinomycetota > Actinomycetes > Mycobacteriales > Nocardiaceae > Rhodococcus > Rhodococcus jostii. The sequence continues at coordinate 207,161 of NC_008268.1, forward strand.
CCCGGTCATCATCTCGACGTGTTCGAGTCGGTGCCCGGCCTTCGCGACCGCGGGCCCGCCCAGGTCGGCGGCGACGACGGCGAACGCGTCGACCGCGGCCCGGACGGCGGCGTCGCCGATGACGTGGAACCCGGCCTGGATTCCGGCGATCGTGCAGGCCCGCACGTGGGCGGCGATCTCGTCGACTCCCAGGTAGCTCTTGCCGGTGCCGCCGTCCAGATCGGCATAGGGTTCGCTGAGCCACGCCGTGTGGGAGCCGAGGGATCCGTCGATGAACAGGTCGCCGCCCAGCGCGTGGGCGCCGGTGGCGTTCAGCAACTTCCTGGCCTCGTCGGCGTCGGTGACCGCCTCACCCCAGTAGCCGCGGACCTCGACGCCGTGCGGGGTGGCGAGGAGTTCCCGGAAATCGTCGAGTCCGGCGATGTCGGGCCCTCCGCACTCGTGCACAGCGACGATGCCGCGGGAGGCGATGGCGTCGAGTGCGGCGGTGCGGGCGGCGGAACGCTGCTCGGCCGTCAGCAGCGAGCGCGCGACGGTGCGGGCGGCGTGGTGCGCCTCGAACGTCAGCGGCCCCTCCGGCGAGAACCCGGCGGTGTCGCTCAGATCCGGGACCGACTGTCGCAGGGCGGTCGAGCAGACCGCCGAATGGACGTCGATCCGAGACAGATACACCGTGCGCCCGGGTGCGGCCTCGTCGAGCTGCGCCGTGGTGGGACCGGCGCCTTCCGGCCACGCCGATTCGTCCCAGCCGTGTCCCCAGATGACCGCGTCGCCGTGGGTGCGGGCGAAGGAGGCGAGCCGGTCGAGGCATTCGCGAAGCGACCCGACACCGACCAGATCGAGCCCGACGATGTTCAGGCCGAGCGCCGTGAGGTGCACGTGGGTGTCGACGAATGCCGGGGTGACGAACGCGCCGCCGAGGTCGACCACGTCGGCGCCGGGATGCAGCGCGCGGGCCGCGCGGTCGTCGCCGACCCACGACACGACGCCGCCGGTCACTGCCATCGACGTGGCGTCTGGTGCAAAGGAACTGTAGATTCGGCCGCCGACCAGCAGTTGTGTAGTCACAGGCAACCAGTCTGCCTGTTAGGGCAGAACGTGGGGATCACGGGTCGGGGTTCGGGGTTCCTCGTCGATCACTTCGCCCTCGAAGACCTCGTCGACCACCTCCCCTTCGATCACCTCGCCGCGACCGCGTCGGGGTGCCCGCGCGAAGGCCTCCGCCCCGGCCGCGACGGTCGCGGCACGCCGGCCTGCCAGCAGGACCACGACGGGCCGAAGGGCCCACCGGGTGGGGGGAACGAGGAAGAGCAGACCGAGCACCGACGTGACCAGGCCGGGGACGAACATCAGCGCGGAGCCCAGTGCGACGAGCGCGCCGTCCGCGACCGCGGCACCCGGAGAGCCGTCGCCGCTCGCCGCCCGGCGCAGGCCGTCCATCACACGACGCCACTGCGACCGCATCAGCAGCAGTCCGATCAGCGTTCCACCGAGCAGGAGGAGCACGGTCCACAGCACGCCGATCGCGTGACCGACCAGGACGAGCGCGGCGATCTCCACCACTACGTACAACAGGAACAGTGCGGCGTACATGACGCCCCCTTTCGGACGGCCGGGTTCATCGAGGGTCTGGGGTCAACCGTCTGATCGTTCAACGCTCGACGGCGCAGTTTTTCTCCCGGCCGGAGATATCGAAGCGCTCACAATGCTAACCCTCAAGTTGACATTGAGACTCTGCGCATGATGCAGTTCACTGCGATGGGGGTCTTCCGACCCCGCGCACAACGAGGAGCCGATATGACTCGTTCCACCGTCTTCCGCCGAGCCGCAATCGTTCTCGCGTCCGCAGCCGCCTTCGGCATGCTGTCCACGGGACCGGCATCGGCAGCACCGGTCGCCGACTTCGCGAAGGGTGCCGCCGAACTGCAGGCGCTGGCCACCGAGGTCTCCCCCGCCGCGACCGCCGCCGTGGACGCCCTTCTCGGCGCCAGCGTGTTCATCCCGAAGGACGTGCTCGAGGTCGGACTCACCACACCACAGGACTTCATGTACCCGTCCCCCACCCTCGGGTGCGGCGTCGCCGACAAGCCCGCGACGGTCACGCTGGCGAGCGCCCAGGGCGGACCGAACCTCTTTCCCCAGATCTCCCCGAACCAACTCCGATTCCAGGCCGTCCCCGCCTACGTCGCGATCCCGCAGTCGTCCGATCTCAGCGTCGCCTGGATCAACCTCACAACGTTCCAGGGCGGGATCGTCAAGCTCGACGACAAGCTGCCGCTCATCAATACCCCGTTGCTGTCCAAGGTCGTCGACACCGGCAAGGGAACCGTTCTCGCGACGATGTTCGGCACGGTCGGCTACGCCGACTCCGTGACGTGCACCGTGGTCCCGACCGTCGGCACCTTCACCGTCTAGCCGCAGTTCGCTTCCCCACCCGCCGTCCTACGAGCCGGGTCGCACCAGGCCCGTCTCGTAGGCCAGCACCACTGCCTGCACCCGGTCGCGGACGTTCAACTTGGTCAGAATCCGGCCCACGTGCGATTTGATGGTCGACTCCGAGAGGAACAGCTGACCGGCGATCTCCGTGTTCGACAACCCGGTGGCCACCAGCTGCAGCACTTCCCGTTCACGCTCGGTCAGCACGTCGAGGACCTCCGGGTCACGAAGCGGGCCCGGACCGTCGTCGAGGAACTTCGCCAGCAGCCGGCGGGTCACCTTCGGCGACACCACTGCGTCACCCGCGGCCACACTGCGGATGGCCGACACCAGGTCTTCCGACGGGGTGTCCTTGAGCAGGAAGCCACTGGCCCCGGCCCGCAGTGCACCCATGGCGTGCTCGTCGAGGTCGAAGGTGGTCATCACCAGCACGCGGCTCGCGACCCCCGACTCCAGGATCTGGGCGGTCGCGCTGACCCCGTCCACCACCGGCATGCGGACGTCCATCAACACCACGTCGGGTTCGAGTGTGCGGACCGCGGCGACGGCGGCCGCGCCGTCGCTCGCCTCACCGACGACAGTGATGTCGTCCTGAGCGTCGAGCACCATGTTGAGGCCCATCCGCATCAGTTCCTGGTCGTCGACGAGTAGCACGGTGATCGGCACAGCGCCAACCTAACACCGCTGTCCCGGTGGGCGCCCGGCCCGCACGACGGGCACCGAGCGCCGCGGTCACGAGTGGGTAACCAAACCAAGACCGGCAGAAGCGCTGGCATACGCTCGAAGTCTGCCTATGATCGAACCGGCGGCCAGTCGGAGTGCCCACAGATCGGGGTGTCCAGATGCGAATCGCGGATGTGTTGCGGAACAAGGGTCCGGCCGTGGTGACGGTCGATCCGGAGATGCCGGTCAGCACGCTGATCGGCGAACTCGCCAGGCACAATGTCGGCGCCCTGGTGGTGACGGAGAACGACGCCGTCGTCGGGATCGTCACCGAACGCGACGTGGTGCGCCGCATCCACGAACGCGGCCCCGACATCCTGAATGCCCGGGTCGTGGACATCATGACGACGTCGGTGTTCACCTGTCTCCCGACCGACACCGTGGACAGTCTCGCCGAAACCATGACCGAACGCCGGATCCGGCACCTGCCGGTGATCGTGGACGGGCAGCTGGTCGGGATCGTCAGCATCGGCGACGTGGTGAAGAGCCGGATCGGCGAGTTGCAGACCGAACGCGACCAGCTCGAGTCCTACATCGACCACGGCTGAACGAGAACCTCATGGCCCTGTTCGTCGTGGAATACACGTACAGCCCCGAGACGTCGTCCCTCCGCGACGATCACCGGACGCAGCATCGTGGGTGGCTCACCGAACTCGTCCGCCGCAAGGTGATGCGCTCGACCGGCCCCCTCGCCGATGGCCACGGTGCGCTGTTCATCGTCGACGCCGAGGACGAGGACGCCGTCGCACGCCTGTTCACGCAGGATCCGTTCGCCCAGGAGAATCTGGTGCAGAAGGTGCAGATCCGCGGATGGACGCCCGCGATGGGCGAATTCAGCGAGTAGGACGCACGTCACACCCAGCCGAACAGGGCTCGGCTCCGAATACCTCTAGCGGATCGTTCTGCGCACGCCGCGATGATCGCTGTACCAGTCGTCGTCGGGGCGAAACATCGAAGAAGTACGCATGCCCGGGTTCCCCCTCGCACCGGCCGACAGCCTCGGCCACGACGCGTTCACATCGCTGGTGGTCTCTCTTCCGCGCCCGGTCTGCGTCTACGACGACCGACGGCAACTGGTGTTGACGAACCCTGCCCTCGCCGACCTCGTCGGATACCGATCGGACGAATTCGATCGTGTGGACCTCGCGGGATTGATGCACCCGTCGGACGCGCCGCGATGGTTCGGCCTCGTCCGGGGTGTCCTCGACACCGGTACCTCCGACGCCGGGTATGCCCGCGTCCGGCACAGAAACGGGAACTGGCTGTGGGCGCACGGGTTCGCCTCCACTTTCACGTCCGCGGACACCCGCTTCGTCGTGCTCGTGTGGCAGGACAGGACCGACGAGGTCTGGAACAACCCGCGCTTGCTCGACAAGGCCGACGTCGCTTCGGCCGACGTCGTCCGTTCGCGGGCGATCATCGAACAGGCCAAGGGTGCGCTGATGCTCGTCTACTCCATCTCCGCGGACGCCGCCTTCGACCTCCTGACGTGGCGGTCACAGGAGACGAACACGAAGATCCGCGTGATCGCCGACCAACTCGTTCTCGCATTCGGCGACGAAATCCACACTCCCGCTTCGTTTCGCGACCGTTTCGACGCTCTGCTGCTCACCACTCACGAGCGGCACCGCCGATAGGAAAAGCCCGGGGGCGGTCCCGCGACCTGGGGGCTCAACCCGCGGAACCTGGGCCGGTGGTGCCACCGGTGACGCTTCCGACCCTGGAGCGTCGATTTCCCGTCTTGTCGAATGACTAAACAGTCGACGGGCACCAGCGAGTGCGCGCGGTGCGGCACTTCCGGGGACCGGGACCGTGCGGCCGTCGAATTCGGTGGCTGCCAGCAGCAGTCGCGGCTCCGGTCTCTAGGATGTCGCGGTGTCCACAGGATTGCTGAACGAACCGCTCGAGCGGTCTGCCCCGCCACCGGTACCGAGACCGTTCCGGGCGCCGATGATCCTCGCCGCGTCCGGCGCGGTGGTGGCCGCCGTGTTGTTCTGGATCGTCTCCGGCAGCCTGACCGACGATGCCTACATCAGTTTGTCGGCCGCCAGGAATCTCGCCGTCCACGGGGAGTGGGCGATCGTCCACGGCCTGACCGCGAACACGTCGACGTCCCCGCTCAACGTGCTCGTGCTCGGGGCACTGACGTTCCTGACCCGGTTGTGGGGCCCGGGCGATCCCCTGTTGGCACTCGGAATGCTCAACGTCGCGGTCACGGCCCTGTTGGGCTGGGTGCTGGCGCGGATGTGCCGGCGGCTCGGCCTCGGGTCCGGGTGGGCGGTGCTCGCCGGCGCGCTGGTGGTGTTCAACCCGTTCGTGTTGTCCGCGGTCGGGCTCGAGGTGCTGCTGATCCCGGCGGCCGTCGCGGTGATGGTGTGGTTCGCGGTCGAGGGCAGGACCGCCTGGTTCGGTGCGGCCGCGGGGATGGCGACGCTGGTGCGTCTGGACCTGCTCGTTTTCGTTGTAGTCATCGCCGCCCTGTCACCGGTGATTCGCACGCAACTGCGCCGCGCCCTCGCCGGCTTCGCCGCGATCGCCGGGCCGTGGTACCTGTTCAGCTGGGTCGTCCTCGGTTCGGCGCTGCCCGACACCTTCCTGATCAAGCAGGGCCAGGCCTCCGACGTGGGCGGCTACAACTATCTCACCGGCCCGATCATGTACTTCGAGTCCAATCCATGGCGGACCGTGGCGGCATTCGGTCCCGCGGCCCTCGCGCTCGTGCTGATTCTCGTCGCGCTCGCCTCGTACGCCAGACCGTGGAAGCGACCGGTGCCGGTGCCCGTGCCGCTGCTCGCGCTCGGCTTGTCCGGTGCCCTCTACTACGTCGCCTACGTCGTGCTCGACACCGTGCCGTACCACTGGTATTACGTGGCGCCGGCGACCACGCTGGCGATGTTCGCCGTCCTCGCCGCCGGCATCCACTGGAGCGCCGCGCGCGACACCCCGGACCGCGCCGTCGCCGGCTCGCTGGCCGGCCTCCTCGCTGTGCTGGGAGTCGGCGCCGTGTACTACGACGTCGAGAGCGGTCTCCCGTGGGACGCGCCGCCCATCTTCGGTAACTGGGCGAGCGCGCAGGACTACGAGCGGGTCGGCCGGGCGGTCGGGACACTCGTCGGGGAGGCGCCGGTGCGATCCCCCGGTGAGATCGGGACCCTCGCGTACTTCTGTGAGTGCGTGATCGTCGACGAGTTCTCCGACCGCGGATTGGTGGTCGAGGACCGGTTGGTGCCCCGTCTCGCGGAGGCCACCGAACCGGCGCGAACGTTGCTGCGCGCCAATTACGTCTTCTTCGACTACCGGCTCGCACCCGTGAACCCGGCGTTCGATCTCCGGTACGAGGAAGGCCGTGGTCCCGGCGGTCCCATGTCCTGGGACGTGTTCTCCGCCGCCCGCGGAGCCGGTCACTTCATCCTGGTGCCGCTCACCGCCGGCTGACGCGGTCGTGCGGCCTGCCCTCGAAGACGGTCCGTGCGTTGAAAAGGTGCGGATCCATCGGATTTCTCCGCCAACGGATTCTACGACCCGCTGCTACGACACGGCGCGCGATTCTTCGTCGCCTGACACGTGAAATGCCGCCGCGTGGAACGGTGAACCGTTGCCATATTGCTCGCGGGGAACGCTGGGACGGGGCGATGCGAGTGGCAGCTGACGAGAATCGATCGGCCGCGCCGGATGATCACGAGCGGAACCGGAAGGTCCGCACTGCGGCGGCGGAGGAGGCGTCCAAGCACGGGCGCCTGATGCGGAGGCCTCGGAACGGGGCAGTCCTCAGTGCCCTGATGCTGCCCGGCTTCCTCGTGCGCCCTCCGACGGGATTTGCAGTACTGACGACGACTGGACGCAAGCCGGGCAAACAGCGACGAAAGTGTGTGCGGGTGATCCAACGCGGTGACCGTGCCTACCTCGTCTCTCTTCTGCCACCCGCGTTGGCGATGACGCGCCCGGATTTCGTCGCCGGCTGGGTGTGGAACATCCGTGGGAACCCACGGGTTCGACTTCGGTTGCCGGCAGGTTGGTTCGATGGACTCGCGCGAGAGATCACCGATCGCGCGGAGTTCGACGATGCCCGGGACGCGCTGTGCGAGACGGTCACTGTGTTCGACTACGGCGAATGCGCCGTGCATCTGCGCGGGTTGCCTACGCGCGAAGATCAAGGATCTACACCGGTACTGGTTCGACACAGGTCGGCCGCTCGTCGTCGAGCTCCGGGATGCTCCCCGGTGATCCGGCCCGGGTCCTCGGGCCGTTCGGCCACGATTCGAGCCGAACCATTGTCACGAGGTTGCCGATTCTCGCTTCGCGTCGAGTCGGTGAAGCAGGGCGCGCGCGCCGTCGAGGAGCAGTTCGAGTGCGTCGGGATAGGCGCTGCGGTCGGAGAGGTCGACGAGCAGGCCCGCGGTCGCGGCGATGTGCGGGTGCGTCTCGGCAGGCAGTTGCGCGTAGGACGATCGCCACAGTTGCCGGTCGGACTCGCGGACGTCGTCGGGTAGTGCGAGTTCGGCTCCGTCGAGGGCGGCGAACGCCAGCATCTGATCGACGAACGCGCGGTAGAGGCGCACCGCTGCGCCGTCGGGGAACCCCGCCTCGCGCAGTACCCCGAGGATCGTGTCGACGGCCGCTTTCTCCGAGGTGCGACCGCTGACGCGGCTGGCCGACAGGACTGCCGCCTGTGGATGGTCCAGATACGCTGCATGCGAGCGTATTCCGAGGGAGTGCAAGTCGCGCCACCAGTCTCCGGTGGGTTCCCACCCGTGGAAAGACCGTCCGATCAGCTCGTCGGCGATCGCCAACGTCAGGTCGTCGATGCCCCGGAAGTACCGGTACAGGGTGCTGGGGTCGGCCCCGAGCGCAGCCCCGAGTCGGCGGACGGACAGGCCCGCACTGCCGTGGTGCCGGAGCAGCCGCAGCGCCGTCTCCATGATCAGCTGCTCCGAGAGAACTGCGCCCTGTTTCGTCGGCCTGCGCCTCTTCCGGGACGAGTCCGACACCACCTGCTTCGCCATTCCCGGCTCCTTCCGTCGGCCGCAGCTTATGCCAACACCGTTGACGGTGTAAACGGTGACGGTGTTGCATGTCACAGGCAGGGAGCGAAGCCCCAGGCCGCGGGCACGAGACACCGGACCGGCGCGTGGCCTCGCGTCCCTCTCCACCCTCCAGCGAAAGCGACGCACACATGGCAGTAGTGAACAACGGCGCGGCCGACGCGCCGAGGGCGACGGCCCTCCGCAAATCCCTCGGCGTCATGGACGGAGTTGCGATCGCCGCCTCGAGTACCGCCGCGACGACCAGCATCGGTGTCGGTTTGGGAGTCATCGCCGCCGTGGTCGGCCTCCAGATGCCGGTAGTGCTGCTACTGGCCTTCGTCCCGATCCTGGGAATTGCCAGCGGATACGCCCGGCTCAACCGGGTCGAACCGAATTGCGGCAACAGCTACGTCTGGGTGGGCCGCAGTCTCAGTCCGTGGCTGGGCTTCCTCACCGGGTGGATGGCCATCGTCGCCGTTGTCGTGTTCATGGCCTACACCACCGCGATCGCCGGGTCGGCGATCCTGCAACTCGCCGGCATGGCCGGGCTGCACAGCATCGGCGGGCTCGCTCTCGATCCCGACTCCACGCTGCAGTCGACGATGCTGGGGTTGACGATCCTCGGTGCGGTGACCTTCACCGCCGTCCGCGGCGTCGCGGTCGCCGCACGGCTGCAGAAGTATCTCCTCGTCTTCGAGTACGTCGTGCTGATCGGCTTCTGCACGTATGGGCTGTTCGCCGGGAGCCAGCCGTTCTCCCTCTCCTGGTTCAATCCCTTCGCGATTCCGTCGTTCGCCGTGCTGGCCGAGGGAATGGTGATCGCGGTCTTCTTCTACTGGGGTTTCGAAGCGGCGTTCAGCGTGAGCGAGGAGGTGCGCGATCCGCGCGACGCGTCCCGCGCCGGCGTGATCACCGTCTTCCTGGTCCTCGGCCTGTTCCTGCTCGGTGCGGTGGCGTTCCAGCGCGTCCTCACCCCCACGGAACTGGCGGACAACGGGACCGTCGGGCTCGCGTTCCTCGGCGAGGCACTCGCCCGTCAGCCGCTGGCCGCGCTTCCCGTGGTGGCGTTGATGTTCTCCGTCATCGCCTCGCTCCAGGCCACCGTGATACCCAGCGCGCGTGGACTGTTCGCGATGGGCCGGGACCGCACGCTCGGCCCGGTGTGGACCCGCATCCATTCCCGCTATGGAACCCCGGCGGCCGGAACCGTGCTGCTCGGCGGCATCTCCGCCGTGGTCGCGCTGCTGGCCACGGTCATCCCCAAGCTCAGCGACCTTCTCGGTGCGGGCATCAGTTCGATCGGTCTGGTGGTCGCCCTCTGGTACGGCCTGACGGCACTCGCCGCAGCCGTCCGGTTCCGCGGACTCCTGCGGGAACGTCCGTGGGAGGGACTGCGCGCGGTCGTGTTTCCCGCTCTCAGCGCCCTGGTGTTGCTGGCATTGGGCGGCTACCTGGGCTGGATCTTCTACACCTCGGCAGATCATCTCGAATTCAGCGCGACCAACGGTTGGTTTCAGCTGCTGTTCCCGGTCCTCATCCTGATCTCGGGGCTGGTTGTGGCCGCGCACGCGAAGTGGGTCCGACGGTCGCCCTATTTCGTCACCGGCCGCGGAACGGATGCCGACGACGTCAACCTGCTCGGTGCGCCCGCCGACGTTCCCGTGACCACCCGTTCCTGATCAGCGCGACGCGACCTGATCCGACCACCGACTAAATCACTTCCCGACAGGAGATTTTCGATGTCAGCAGAACCCGCAGATCTGGTCTTCACCGGCGGATCGATTGCCACCCTGGACCCGGCCCGCAGCCGCGCCACGACGGTCGCCGTCACCGGTGGCCGGATATCCGCCGTCGGCCACGACGAGGTCAGGGAGCTGATCGGCTCCCGCACCGAGGTCGTCGACCTCACCGGCAGGCTGCTGCTGCCCGGCTTCCAGGACGCGCACATCCATCCCGTGGTGGCCGGCCTCGAGTACGCCCGCTGCAACCTCACGGGCACCAGCGACGCCGCCGGCACCCTCGCCGCCATCCGCAGCTACGCCGACGCACACCCGGAGTTGCCGTGGATCGTCGGCGGCGGGTGGTCGATGGAGGCGTTCGACGGGGGCACACCCACCGCGCAACTCCTCGACACCGTCGTGCGGGATCGGCCGGTGTTTCTGCCCAACCGCGACCACCACGGGGCTTGGGCCAACACGAGAGCGCTGGACCTCGCGGGCATCACCCGAGACACCCCCGATCCCGTCGGTGGACGTATCGAACGCGACGCCGACGGCTTGCCGACCGGCATGCTCCAGGAGTCCGCGATGGAGTTGGTCGGCTGCCACACCCCGCAGCACACGCCCGACGACCGGCTGAAGGCCCTGCTCCACGCCCAGCAGCACCTGCATTCGCTCGGCATCACCGCCTGGCAGGACGCGCTACTCGGCGACACCTCCGGGATCTCCGACGTCTCGGACGCCTACCTGAGCGCGGCCGGCGACGGGTCACTCACCGCGCGGGTGGCGGGCGCCTTGTGGTGGGATCGCGATCGGGGCGCCGAGCAGATCCCCGATCTGCTCCGGCGGCGTTCCCTTCTCCGCGTCGGGCGGATGCGGGCCGACACCGTGAAGATCATGCTCGACGGTGTCGCCGAATCCCGCACCGCGGCCATGATCTCCCCGTATCTGGATGGATGCGGCTGCGCGACAGCCCATTCCGGCACCAGCTTCGTCGACCCGGACGAGCTGCGCGGATACGTCACCGAGCTCGACGCCCTCGGATTTCAGGTGCACTTCCACGCGCTCGGTGACCGGGCCGTGCGCGACGCGCTCGACGCGGTCGACGCCGCTCGGACGGCGAACGGATTCCGCGACACCCGGCCGCACCTCGCCCACCTTCAGGTCGTGGACCCGGACGACATCCCCCGCTTCCGCGCGCTCGGCGTCACGGCCAACATGCAACCGCTGTGGGCAGCCCACGAACCGCAGATGGACGAACTCACCATCCCCTTCCTCGGGGACGAGCGCTCCCGCAGGCAGTACCCCTTCGGTTCCCTGCTGCGTTCGGGCGCAACGCTGGCAGCCGGCAGCGACTGGCCGGTCAGCAGCGCCGACCCGATCCACGGCATCCACGTCGCGGTCAATCGCGTGCTGCCGGGCCGGGACGGGCAGGGGCGCCCGGTGTTCCTCCCGGAGCAACGAATCGACCTCACGGCCGCACTGACCGCCTACACCGCCGGGTCCGCGTACGTGAACCACCTCGACGACACGGGGAGCATCGAGGTGGGCAAGCTCGCAGACCTGGTGGTCCTCGACCGGGATCCGTTCACGGGAACCGCCGACGAGATCGGCGGGAGCCGGGCGGTCCTGACCTATGTGGGCGGTAATCGCGTCTACTCCGCACCGGACGCCTGAGGACCAGCGGGAGGCAGCCCTGCTCGGCGGCGCGGATGCCGATCGGCGGACCGTCGTGGCGCCGATCGGCATCCGCGGCCACACTGGAGGTGTCCCGCCGAAGTCAGGAGACAGTGATGGGCGACAACAGGCCGTTCGGGTTCGACCCCGACGATCTCGACCGCGTGATCCGTGAGGCCGGCGAGGAATTGCAGGGCGTCAAGGACCGGATCGTCAGGTTCCTGGACCAGGCGGATTCTCAGATTCCGTGGACGGGCGTGTTCGCGGACTTCGCCCGCTCTCCGCGCGGCGCGGCGAAGCCGGAAACCGCCGGCGAGACCGGTGACGGTGTGTGGGCGATCTACACGCTCGACGACGAGGGCGTCGCACGCGTCGAGCAGGTGTATGCCACCGAACTCGATGCGCTCCGCGCGCACAAGCACAACACGGATCCCCACCGGTCGGTGCGGTTCCTCCCCTACGGCGTCACCGTCAGCGTCCTCGACCAGCCGGAGGAAGCAGCGCCACCGGAGACGGAGTGACCGAGGCCGCTCAGTCCTCCAGCTCGAGCGGCAACTCCGCGGTGACCCGCCAGCTGCCGTCTGTCTGCCGTCCCGCCTCGAGGGTGCCGTGCAGGACGGCGACCCGCTCTCGCATACCGAGCAGGCCGTTGCCCGACCCGAGCGAGAACTGCCCGGACGAGTTGCCGTTGTCGGTGATCTCGACGAGGACATCCGTCTCGCGCCGCCGCACCCGCACCTTCGCGCGCGGACGCTCCCCGGCGTGCCGCAGCACATTTGTCAACGATTCCTGGACCAGCCGGTGGACGCCGAGGCTGACCGCGGGGCTGATGTCGTCCAACTCCCCCGTCAGTTCGAGTTCCACGGGCAGGCCGGCGCTGCGCATCATGTCGACCACTCGGGCGAGGCCGGCCGTGCCGTGCTGGGGCATGTCGTCGGTCGCCGGTTCGGTGCGCAGCAGCGAGACGGTGCGCCGCAGTTCCGCCAGAGCCTCCCGCCCGGTGCTCGCGATGTTGGTGAGTGCCTGCTTCGCGATGTCGGGGTTGGTCTTCAGGGCATACGACGCGCCGTCGGCCTGAACGATCATCACGCTCACCGCATGTGCGACCACGTCGTGCAGTTCCCGGGCGATCCGGGTCCGCTCGGCCGCCACCGCATCCTCGGCGCGGCGATCCCGGTCGTAGTCGGCGACGACGAGGCGCGCGGCGACCTCCTCGTCGTAGGCCCGCCGGGCGCCGAGGAACTCCGCCGTGATCCACGAGAGCGCGAAGACGAGGACGGAGAACAGTCCGGCGGCCACCAGTTCCTGTTCCAGCAACCAGATCGACAGGGCCGAATCGACGACGAGACCCACCGCGTACACCGCGGCGGTGCTGCGGTCGACGTAGGCGACGAGCGTGTAGAGGGCGACGGCGAGCGCCAGCAGACCGGGATGTTCGGCGTCGAGGTCACCGATCGAATAACTGATGAAGGTGATCGTGATCGACATCACGAGAACGGCACCGGCCGCCGCCAGCGGGTACTTGCGACGCCACACGATCGGCAGGCACAGCAGGAAACCCATGACCAGCTGCACCCACGGCGAGCGGTCGCCCGACGCGGTGAACACGAACACCTCGAGGGTGAACAGGATCGCCGCCAGCATCGAGTCCGCAACCGTCGGCTTTCCTCGCAGCCACAGACTGAACCTCCGCATGTGCACAGCGTAAGTACCTCGGGGTGGGTGTGGTTGAGTCTGCACCATGAATGTGGGTGACTGGGCGCTTCTTCTCACCGCCGCGACGGCCGCCGGGTGGGTGGACGCCGTCGTCGGCGGCGGCGGACTGATCCTCATTCCCGCGCTGTTTCTCGTCGCACCGCAGCTGACGCCGCAGGCGGCGCTGGCCACCAACAAGCTCACCGCATTCACCGGCACCTCCGCCGCCGTCGTCACGTTCGCGCGCCGGATCCCCATGAACTGGCGGTTGCTGGTTCCCGCAGGCCTGCTCGCGGCGGTGGCATCCGCGCTCGGCGCGGCAACGGTGTCGCGCATCGACAAGGACGTCTTCATCCCGCTCATCATGGCGGTGCTCGTCGGCGTTGCCGTCTTCGTGACGATCCGTCCGCAGCTCGGGACCACGCTGGCAAAGGATCCGCCGACACGGCGGAAGGTCGTCGCGGTCGTCCTGCTGTCTGCCGGGCTCCTCGGTTTCTACGACGGACTGTTCGGGCCGGGCACCGGCACATTCCTCATCATCAGCTTCGCCACGTTCCTCGGCACGGAATTCGTGCGCAGTGCGGCGATGGCGAAGGTGATCAATCTGGGATCGAATCTCGGTGCGCTGGTGTTCTTCGCCGCCACCGGTCACGTGCTGTGGGCACTCGGCCTGGGTATGGCGGTCTGCAACGTGATCGGCGCGGTCATCGGCTCGCGGATGGCACTGAGCAAGGGCGCCGGATTCGTCCGGATCACCCTGCTGATCGTGGTGATCGCGATGGTGATCCGGTTGGGTTGGCAGCAATTCGGCTGAGCGACCGACTACGGTGGTCCAGGTGACGGCTCCACGACAGGTTGATCCGGAATTCCTTGCCCTCCCCCTGCGTTCGCTGGCGGACGCGGCACTCGCCGCTGCCCGCGCGGCGGGCGCGTCGCACGCCGACCTGCGGGTGCATCGGCTGACCAGCCAGTCGCTGCGGCTGCGCGACGGCGAAGTGCAGTCGGCGGTGGACACCAGCGAACTCGGCTTCGCGGTGCGTGTCGTCGTCGACGGCACCTGGGGTTTCGCGTCGCATGCCGAGCTGACGCCGGCGACCGCCGCCGCGACGGCGGAACAGGCCGTCGCGGTCGCCCGGGCGCTGCGTCGACTGAACCGTGAGCACGTCGAACTCGCCGCCGAACCGGTGCACACGGACGTCCGCTGGGTGTCCGATTACGACGTCGATCCGTTCGAAGTTCCCGCCTCCGACAAGATCTCGCTGCTCGGTGAATACTCCCGCAGGCTCCTCGCATCCGACGGTGTCGACCACGTCACTGCCGGATGCCTGCATGTGAAGGAGCAGACGTTCTACGCCGATCTCGCCGGATCGTCCATCGTGCAGCAGCGGGTGCGGCTGCATCCGCAACTCGAGGCCACCACCGTCGACCAGTCGGCCGGTGTGTTCGAGACGATGCGCACCCTCGCTCCGCCCGTCGGCCGCGGATGGGAATACGTTGCCGGCGACGGGGTGTGGAACTGGACCGACGAACTCGCCCGGATCCCGGACCTGCTGGCCGAGAAGGTGAAGGCCCCCACCGTGGTACCCGGTCCCACCGACCTGGTGATCGACCCGACCAACCTGTGGCTGACCATCCACGAATCCATCGGGCACGCCACCGAGTACGACCGCGCCATCGGCTACGAGGCCGCGTACGCCGGCACGTCGTTCGCCACCCCCGACAAGCTCGGCACGCTGCGCTACGGGACGCCGATCATGCACGTGACCGCGGACCGGACCGAGCGGCACGGTCTCGCCACGATCGGCTACGACGACGAAGGCGTCGAAACCCAGTCCTGGGACCTGGTTGCCGACGGGATTCTCGTCGGCTACCAGCTCGACCGGGCGTTCGCGCCCCGGCTCGGGCTGGAGCGTTCCAACGGCTGCTCGTATGCCGACTCGCCGCACCACGTCCCCATTCAGCGAATGGCCAACGTGTCGTTGCAGCCCGACCCCGACGCCGACCGCAGCACCGACGACCTGATCTCCGATGTGGAGGACGGCATCTATGTGGTCGGCGACAAGTCCTGGTCGATCGACATGCAGCGCTACAACTTCCAGTTCACCGGTCAGCGGTTCTACCGCATCCGCGGCGGGAAGCTCGACGGCCAACTCCGCGACGTCGCGTACCAGGCGACGACCACGGACTTCTGGGGTTCGATGGACGCTGTCGGCGGCCGCTCCACGTGGCAGCTCGGCGGCGCCTTCAACTGCGGCAAGGCGCAGCCCGGCCAGGTCGCGGCCGTCAGCCACGGCTGCCCGTCGGCACTCTTCCGCGGCGTCAACGTACTGAACACTCGGACAGAAGGCGGCCGATGATCGCACCGCAGCAACTCGTCGAGCAGGTCCTCGCCCGGGCCACCGTGGACGAAACCATCGTGATCGTCACCGATGCCAGCGAGGCGTCGCTGCGATGGGCAGGCAACTCGATGACCACCAACGGCGTGTCCACATCGCGCAGCTGGACCGTCATCTCGATCGTCCGGGCCGGCGAGGACGCGAAGGTCGGCATCGTCACGTCCGCCTCCGTCGACGCCGCCGACATCGACGGTGTGGTCCGCTCGGCCGAAATCGCCGCCCGCGCAGCCACACCCGCATCGGACGCGATGCCGCTACTCACCGGAACCGAGGCCGATGAGCGGTGGGACGACTCGGCGGAGCGCACCGAGATCGGCGCGTTCGAACAGCTCGCCCAGGATCTGAGCATGGGCTTCGACGGCAGCGACCAGCTCTACGGCTTCGCCCACCACCAGCTGCACACCACGTGGCTGGGCACGTCGACCGGGATCCGGCGCCGATTCGCCCAGCCGACCGGATCGGTGGAGATCAACGGCAAACGCGGCGATGCCAGCGCCTGGGTGGGCACCAGCACCAAGGACTTCACGGATGTGGCCAGCGTGAAGTTGCTCCAGGACCTGTCCACGCGCCTCGACTGGGCACGCAACCGGGTGGAGTTGCCCGCGGGCCGTTATGAGACGATCCTGCCGCCGTCCGCGGTCGCGGACCTCATGATCTACCTCATGTGGACGATGGAGGGCCGGGCCGCCGAAGAAGGGCATTCCGCCCTGTCGGCGCCCGGGGGCACCCGTATCGGGGAGAAGCTGAGTGCGCTGCCCCTCACCCTCTATTCCGATCCGGCCGCGCTCGGCCTGGAATACACGCCGTTCGTCGTCACCGGGTCGTCGTCCGAATCGGTGTCCGTCTTCGACAACGGGATGGACGCGGGCCGGGTCGACTGGATCCGCGACGGGACCGTCAATGCGCTCGCGTACCCGCGGGCTGCGGCGAAGGAGTTCGGCGCCGACGTGACCGCGCCCGGCGACAACCTGATCCTCGACGCCGGCGGTTCGGTGTCACTCGAGCAGATGGTGGCCGAGACCGAACGAGGGCTGCTGCTGACCACCCTCTGGTACATCCGGGAGGTCGACCCCGCCACCCTGCTGCTCACGGGATTGACGCGGGACGGCGTCTACCTCGTCGAGAACGGGAAGGTCACGGGCGCCGTGAACAACTTCCGGTTCAACGAGAGCCCCCTCGACCTGTTGCGGAGGGTCACCCAGGCCGGTGCCACCGAGCGGACGCTGCCCCGGGAATGGAAGGACTGGTTCACCCGAACCGCGATGCCGGCGTTGCGCGTCCCGGACTTCCACATGTCGTCCGTCAGCAAGGCGCTCTGAGGGGCGGATTCTATGCGGACGCTCGTCTAGGTGACAGCCCGTGCAGTTTCCGTTATAAATGCTGCAGACATCGCGCATATGAGATTCCTCACTCCAGAGCCGTTTCGCCGCGCATGTCATATTCAGGTCTCCAGAGAACGGGGCCGAAACTCACCGTAGCGCCGCGTGGCCGGCGCATGCGCCGAGTACGTCCCTTGCCCGTCTGACCAGGAGGTTTCATGCACTCCGATACCACCACCCGCGACCTGCTCCACGGCCACACCAAGGTCACGAGACGGTTCGCTCTCGCCGACGTGGCGCTGACGACGTTCGTCTGCCTCGTCTGCGCCACCGGAATCGGCATCATCACCGGTTCGGTTCTCGCCGCCGCGACGGGAGGACTGATCGTCGTCCTCGCGACGGCCCTGATGGTGGCGGCGGTATGACCGCGCCCAGACATCAGCGAAGCACCACAATCCAGGAGATCACCGTGTCGAACGACGTACTCGAAACCGCACCGCCCGCACATTCGATTCCGCACCGTCACCCCGACGGACGCGAGGTTCTCGCCACCGCGAAAGGCATTCTCATCGCCACCCGCGGTTACGGCGATGCCGAGGCGTTCGAGGAGTTACTCGACGTCTCCCGACATCATCACGTCAGTGTGATGCGGGCAGCTAAGTCGTTGGTGGAGTTGGCGACTCGGCGACAGCCGTGCCCGTCCGTGACGACGCCCGCACCGTC
The DNA here is from genome assembly GCF_000014565.1 of Rhodococcus jostii RHA1. Taxonomy (NCBI): domain Bacteria; kingdom Bacillati; phylum Actinomycetota; class Actinomycetes; order Mycobacteriales; family Nocardiaceae; genus Rhodococcus; species Rhodococcus jostii. Next base: position 224,872 of record NC_008268.1, read on the forward strand.
GTACGCCCTCGAGTTCAAGGAATGGACGACGCTGCTGGCGCGGTGACACCGTCCCTGTCCGCCCGGGTGAGACGCTGGTAGCCCCGGTGCGTGAGCCACTCGAGCGGCCCCCGATCGAACCGCCGCAACCACAGGCGTGACACGACGATCAGGGTTGCCGAGACCGCACCGAACAGTGCGACCGTCGCCGGCACGACGGTGGCGCCGCCCAACCGGACCGCGAGGCCGAATCCCCAGCCGTAGCAGACGACCGAGCACAGGATGTTCTGCAGCACATAGCAACTGAGCGCAGTGCGGCCCACTCCCGAGAGCGCCCGACCGGCCGGGCCGGGTTCGCTCCCGGCGCTCCGTCGAGCATCAGCAGCCCCGCGCGCCACGGGTAGCCGCCCGGCCACCGAGCGCCACGTCGCTGCGCGGAGCGCTGCTGGATGACCAGTCCGATGCCGAACATGATGGTGAGCAGGCCGAGGAACTTGCCCTGCGCGAACTGCTGCAGAATCGCCTGCACCGGGGCCCATCCGCCGGTGGCACGTCCGGTGCCGTTGACATACCCCACCAGACCCTCGACGTTGGTGAAGATCCAGATGTTGGTGGCGAGGGTTCCCAGGATGGCCGCACCGCGCATGACGTCGAGCGCGGCGTAGCGGTGGGAACTCGACAGTTGCGACGTCATGCCTTCAGCCCTCCAGTACTTGTTAGTACGATCGTGCCAACAAGTGTCCATGCTAACACGGCCGTGCTAGCATGGGAGGGTGCCGAAGCTCATCGACCACGACCGAAGGCAGCAGGAGATCGCCGAGGCCGTGTGGCGGGTGATCCAACGCGAGGGCATCGGCGCCGTGTCCGTCCGGGATGTCGCCGCGGAGGCCGGAATCTCGAGCGGATCGCTCCGACACGTGTTCGCCAGCAAGACCGAACTCCTCGCCTATTCGATGCGGCTCGTCGCAACGCGTGTCCGCGAACGAGCACAGGCCCACGCGTCGATCACCGACCCGTGGCAGCGTGCCCTCGCAGTGCTGGACGAGGTACTCCCCCTCGACGACCGCCGACGCTGCGAAATGGAAGTGAACCTGGCCCTCGTAGCGGAAAGCCCCGCCCATCCCCTACTGAAAGACATCGCCCTCGACGCCCAACGGCAGCTCCGTGGTGCATGCGCCGCGATCCTGACCGGCCTCGCTCAATGGGGCTTGATCGCGCCGGACATCGACGTCGACGCCGAGGCGATGCGCCTGCACGCACTTGTCGACGGCGCGGCGATGCACGTTCTGCTCGGCGATACCGACACCCCGGACACCGCTCGGCGCATGATCGCCGAGCATCTCCGCACACTCCTCTGACCGTTCACCGAGATGCGGTGCCACATACCCGTTCCGCGAGAAGCCGACCCGCCCCTCATCACGCGGGCCGGTAGCGGAGCCAGACGACGCCGTCGTCGAATGTACGGCTCGCGATGAGGTCGCCGCGCTTCCTGATGCTGTGAACGGCGTTGTCGGCCAGGTGATCCTTCTCGTGAATCGTGACCGTACCGAAGTAGTCCGCGAGGACGCGGGACGCGAGCAGTCCGGCGATGACGACGGCGTGTGCGTCCCGGCGTGGGATGTTCACGCGCCGCGATCGCATGGATCGGTCAACGCGGCGACGCAGGGCGATGTGGTGGTTCATGGTGATACTCCCGTCTACGGGACATACCCACCGTGATCCCCGCACCCGCACGCCGCCAGGCCCCTGGGGTCACCTTCCCTCACCCCAGGGTGAGGAAGGTGACCCAGGGTGGGCGCGTCGAATCCACCCTCGAACGTCCGATCACCCACGCCGGTCGTCGGCCGTCACGGCGAGCCCGATGGTGCCGGTCTTTCCTCGGCGCAGGAGGCTGCCCTTCATCGTGAGCCAACCGAGGATGCCGTACTTTCGGGCGATCACGTCCCGCGTGTGATCGGTGTCGGCAGCGTCGAGGATGACGGCGCGGGCAGGAACCTCGGGCCCCTTCGGCTTGCCGCGAGCATCGCATGCGGCCACCGTCACTTCTGGGTTGCGGCGGATGCGTTTGACCTTGTAGGAGTCGGTGACCGTCCACATCAACAGACGGTCACCGTCGGCGGCGGCCCACAGCGGCGTCGCCACCGGGGTGCCGTCTTTCCGAAACGTGGTGAGCAGGACATACTTCGCGGACGACACCCGGTCGAATTCTGTGGTCACCGGCCCCATGCTAGACCGAACTGCGAAGCCCGGGCGGTGGGTCAGTCCCCTTCGAGTTCGCCTTCGGTCTCGAGATACACCTGCCGCAGGCCGTCGAGGGTCTGCTGCTCGGGGTGCTCCCACATGTCCCGCTCGGCCGCCTCGAGCAGGCGTTCGGCGATGCCGTGCAGGGCCCACGGGTTGGACTGTTCCATGAACTTGCGGTTCTGGTCGTCCAGCACGTACGACTCGGCGAGCTTCTCGTACATCCAGTCGGCGACGACGTTGGTGGTGGCGTCGTATCCGAACAGGTAGTCGACGGTGGCCGCCATCTCGAACGCACCCTTGTAGCCGTGGCGGCGCATCGCCTCGAGCCACCGCGGGTTCACGACGCGGGCGCGGAACACCCGGGACGTCTCCTCCGACAGGGTTCGGGTGCGCACCGACTCGGGACGGGTGCTGTCGCCGATGTACGCCTCGGGCGACTTTCCGGTGAGCGCCCGCACGGTCGCGACCATTCCGCCGTGGTACTGGAAGTAGTCGTCGGCGTCGGCGATGTCGTGTTCGCGGGTGTCGGTGTTCTTGGCCGCCACGGTGATTCGACGGTATGCGGTCCGCATGTCGTCGGCGGCGGGTGCGCCGTCGAGTCCGCGGCCGTACGCGAAACCACCCCACGTGGTGTACACGTCGGCGAGGTCGGCGTCGCCGCGCCAGCTCTTGGAGTCGATCAGCTGCAGCAGTCCGGCCCCGTAGGTGCCCGGCTTCGACCCGAAGATGCGGGTGGTCGCGCGCCGTTCGTCGCCGTGCTCGGCGAGGTCCGCCTGGGCATGTGCGCGCACGAAGTTGCTCTCCGCCGGTTCGTCCAACGCGGCGACTAGCCGGACGGCGTCGTCGAGCAGCGCCAGGACGTGCGGGAACGCGTCACGGAAGAAGCCGCTGATCCGGACCGTCACGTCGATGCGCGGCCGGCCGAGCTCCTCGAGGTCGATCACCTCGAGGTTCACCACGCGGCGGCTCGCCTCGTCCCACACCGGGCGCACACCGAGGAGCGCGAAGACCTCGGCGATGTCGTCGCCGGAGGTGCGCATCGCGGACGTGCCCCACACGGACAGGCCCACCGAGCGGGGCCACTCCCCGTGATCGGACTTGTACCGGTCCAGCAACGATTCGGCCATCGCCTGGCCGGTTTCCCAGGCGAGCCGGGACGGCACGGCCTTCGGGTCGACGGAGTAGAAGTTTCGGCCCGTCGGGAGCACGTTGATCAGCCCGCGCAGCGGCGAACCGCTCGGCCCGGCGGCGATGAATCCGCCGTCCAGCGCGTGCAGCACCTGGGCGATCTCGTTGTCGGTCTCGCGAAGCCGGGGCACCACCTCGGTGGCGGCGAAACGGAGAATCTTCGCGACGGTGGCATCGTCGGTGAGGGTGTCGGCGGCGTCCGGTTCCCAGTCGGCGTCGTGCATCCCCTGCACCAGTGCGTGCGCCTGCTGCTCGATGTCGTCTACGCGGGTGCGGGATTCGTCGCCGTCCTCGCTGAGGCCGAGCGCCTCGCGGAGTCCGGGCACGTTCTGTTCGCCGCCCCACATCTGCCGGGCGCGCAGCATCGCGAGCACCAGTTCGACCTCGGCGTCGTCGCGGGGGGCCGCACCGAGGATGTGGAGGCCGTCACGGATCTGGACGTCCTTGATCTCGCACAGCCAGCCGTCGACGTGCAGCAGCATGTCGTCGAACACGTCCTCGTCGGGCCGCTCCTCGAGTCCGAGGTCGTGGTCCATCTTGGCGGCGCGCATCAGCGTCCAGATCTGCTGGCGAATGGCCGGCAGCTTGGACGGGTCGAGCGCGGAGATGTTCGAGTGCTCGTCGAGGAGCTGTTCGAGTCGTGAGATGTCGCCGTAGCTCTCGGCGCGGGCCATCGGCGGGATCAGGTGATCGACGAGCGTCGCATGGGCGCGGCGCTTGGCCTGCGTGCCCTCGCCCGGATCGTTGACCAGGAACGGGTAGATCAGCGGCAGGTCGCCGAGCGCGGCGTCGGTGCCGCACGACGCGGACATGCCGAGTGTCTTGCCGGGCAGCCATTCGAGGTTTCCGTGCTTGCCGAGGTGGACGACGGCGTCGGCGCCGAAACCGCCGGCGGCGGCGTCCGCGGCGATCCACCGGTAGGCGGCGAGGTAGTGGTGGCTCGGCGGCAGGTCCGGGTCGTGGTAGATCGCCACCGGCTTCTCCCCGAATCCGCGCGGCGGCTGCACCATCAGCACGAGATTTCCGAACTGCATTGCGGCGATGACGATTTCACCGGCAGGATCCTGTGAGCGGTCGACGTACAGTTCGCCCGGCGCCGGACCCCAATGGTCCTCGACGCCCTCGCGCAGTTCCGCGGGCAGCGCCGAGAACCACTCGCGGTAGCGGGCGGCGGAGATCCGGATCGGGTTGCCCTCGAGCTGCTCCGCGGTCAGCCAGTCCGGGTCCTGTCCGCCGGCGGCGATGAGGGCGTGGATCAGCGCGTCGCCGTCCTGGGCCGCGAGACCCGGCACGGAATCCGGCCCGTCGACCGGGCCGAGGTCGTATCCAGCGGCCCGCATCTCGGTGAGCAACCGGATCGCACTGGCCGGGGTGTCGAGACCGACGGCGTTGCCGATGCGGGCGTGCTTCGTCGGGTACGCCGACAGCATCAGAGCGATCCGGCGGTCGGATGCGGGGATGTGCCGGAGTCGGGCGTGCCGGACGGCGATCCCCGCCACCCGGGAGGCGCGCTCGGCGTCCGGAACGTAGGTGGAGAGACCGTCGGCGTCGATCTCCTTGAACGAGAACGGCACCGTGATCAGCCGACCGTCGAACTCGGGGACCGCGACCTGGGTGGCGACGTCGAGCGGCGACAATCCGTCGTCGTTGGACTCCCACGACTCACGACTGCTGGTCAGGCACAGGCCCTGCAGGATCGGCACGTCCAGCGCGGCCAGTGCGGCGACGTCCCACGCCTCGTCGTCGCCACCGGCCGAGACTCCGGCCGGCTTGGTGCCGCCGGCGGCGAGCACGGTGACCACCATCGCGTCCGCCCGGCGCAACGTGTTCAGCAACTGCGGTTCGGCGGTACGCAGCGACGCGCAGAAGATCGGCAGCGGAGTGCCGCCCGCCGCGTCGACGGCGTCGCACAGTGCCTCGATGTAGCGGGTGTTCCCGGCCAGGTGCTGGGCGCGGTAGTAGAGAACGGCGATCGTGGGGCGCTCCGGGTTCACAGCGGGAGCGAACGGCGCGACACCCCAGCTCGGCAGGTGGACCGGCGCCTCGAAACCGTGACCGGTCAGCAGCACGGTGTCCGACAGGAAGTGGTGCAGCTGGGCGAGGTTGTCGGCGCCACCCTCGGCCAGATAGTTGTGCGCCTCCGCCGACACACCGGCGGTGACCGTCGAGCACTCCATCAGCTCGGCGTCCGGGGCGTGCTCGCCGCCGAGGACCACCACGGGCAGCCCGCTGGCCAGGACCGCGTCGAGGCCCTCTTCCCAGGCCCGGCGGCCGCCGAGGATGCGAACCACGACCAGGTCGGCGCCGTCGAGCAGTCCCGGCAGATCCTCCTCGACCAGCAGCCGTGCCGGGTTGGCCCAGCGGTAGTCCGCCCCGCTGGCGCGTGCGCTGAGCAGGTCGGTGTCGGAGGTGGAGAGCAGCAGGATCACGTGTGGAGCCTTCCTGGGGGTGTCGCGCCCCGTGGCAGTGGTTCTGTGCGGAACCGTAGGTCGGAGGACGGCAGGTGAGGGTCTGGCTCGCCCACCGGTTTCGGCGAGCTCACAGTGGCGCGACCGCGCCGGATTTTCACCGGCTTCCTCTCCTGCTGTCGCAAGTGCTGGAGATGCTACCCGGGGCCGGACGTAACCTGGGACCATGGTCGACTCCCGTTCCCGCCCCGATGCATGCCCCGGCGCGCTGCAGGTCCACCAGGCCGCGGACGGTGCGCTCGCACGCGTGCGCCTCCCAGGAGGCGTGCTGACCTCCACCCAGCTTCAGACCCTCGCGGAATCGGCCCGCGACCTCGGGAACGGCGAGATCGAACTGACCTCCCGCGGCAATGCGCAGTTGCGGGCGGTCCGCGACCCGCAGGAATTCGCGCGCCGCCTCGCCGACGCGGGTCTCCTGCCGTCGGAGACGCACGAACGGGTCCGCAACATCCTCGTCTCGCCGCTGACCGGCCGGATCGGTGGACTTGCGGACCTGCGGGATCTGGTCGACGAACTCGACCGGACGTTGTGCGCGGACTCCGCGTTGGCGGACCTGCCCGGCCGCACCCTGTTCACCCTCGACGACGGGCGCGGCGACGTCTCGGCGCTCGGCGGCGATTTCGGTGTCCATGCGGTGAGCGAGACGGAGGTCGCCCTGGTTCTCGCCGGTCGCGACAGCGGCGCCCGGATCACGACGACGGAATCGGTGAAGGTGCTCCTCGACGCCGCCCGCGTCTTCCTGGAGCTGCGCGATCAGCACTGGCGGCTGTCCGAGATCGCCGACGGGGTCGAACGAACCCTGTCGGCATTGACGCTGGCTCCGACCGCCGACCCGGTGTACGGGTTCGACGAGCATCGGCCGCCGATCGGGTGGCTCGACCAACCGGACGGCAACGTGACCCTCGGCGGCGGTCTCGCGTTCGGGATCCTCGACGCCCGGCTGGCCGAGTTCCTCGCCGCCGTCGAGAAACCGGTGATCGTCACGCCGTGGAAATCGGTGCTGCTGTGCGATCTCGACGAGTGGTCCGCCGAGCAGGTCGTCCGGGTCCTCGCCCCGATGGGCCTGATCTTCGACGAGAACTCCCCCTGGCTGAACGTCAGTGCCTGCACCGGGCAGCCCGGATGCGAGAAGGCACTCGCCGACGTGCGGTCCGACGCGCGGGATGCCGTCGCGCGCGGCGAACTCCCGGTGGAGGGCAGGCAGCACTGGTCGGGCTGCGAGCGGTGCTGCGGGCGGCCCAAGGGTGAGGTCGCCGACGTCGTTGCCACGGAGACGGGTTACCGGGTGGAGGAGCCGTGACCGCGGTGCCTCTATCGTGAGCGAATGATCGAGTACATCCGAGACGGCGCGGAGATCTACCGCCAGTCCTTCGCCACGATCCGTTCCGAGGCGGATCTCAGTGCCTTTCCCGAGGACGTCTCGCAGGCCGTGGTCCGCATGATCCACGCGAGCGGTCAGGTCGACCTCGTGGACGACGTCGCGTTCACCCCCGGCGTCGTGAAGGCCGCCCGCGCGGCGCTGGCGGGCGGCGCCCCGATCCTGTGCGACGCGCAGATGGTGGCGGCAGGCGTGACCCGGAAGCGTCTCCCCGCGGACAACGAGGTGCTCTGCACGCTGCGCGACCCCCGGGTCCCGGTGCTGGCGGAGCAGATCGGGAACACCCGCTCGGCGGCCGCGCTCGAATTGTGGGGCAGCAAACTCGAGGGTGCCGTCGTCGCGATCGGCAACGCCCCGACCGCATTGTTCTACCTGCTGGACATGATCGAATCCGGTGCACCCCGGCCCGCCGCGATCGTGGGCGGTCCGGTCGGTTTCATCGGTGCCGCGGAGTCGAAGGAAGCGTTGATCGAGCACCCGAGCGGACTCGACTATCTGGTGGTCCGCGGCCGCCGGGGTGGCAGTGCCATCACGGCTGCGGCGCTGAATGCGATTGCGAGCGAGGTCGAATGAGCTCCGAAGAGCGCGTGACCGGCAAACTGTGGGGCGTCGGCATCGGACCGGGTGACCCGGAACTGGTGACGGTGAAGGCCGCGCGGGTCATCGCCGAGGCCGATGTGGTGGCGTTCCACAGCGCCCGGCACGGCAAGAGCATCTCCCGCGCGGTCGCGGCGCCGTACCTGCGTGAAGGCCAGATCGAGGAGCACCTCGTCTACCCCGTCACCACCGAGACCGTCGACCATCCCGGCGGCTACCAGGGGGCGATGGACGAGTTCTACGAGGAGGCGTCGCAGCGACTCGCCGCCCACCTCGACGCCGGCCGTTCGGTCGCGCTCCTCGCGGCGGGCGACCCGCTGTTCTACAGCTCCTACATGCACATGCACAAGAGGTTGGTGCCTCGCTTCGAGGCGGAGGTCGTTCCCGGGGTCACGTCGATCAGCGCCGCCTCCGCCGCACTGGCGATGCCGCTGGTCGAGGGCGAGGAAATTCTGACCGTCCTGCCCGGAACGATGCCGCCCGGCGAGCTGACGCGGCGCCTGCGGGAGACCGACGCCGCCGCCATCCTGAAGCTCGGACGCACCTACCCGGCCGTCCGGCAGGCGTTGAAGGACTCCGGCCGCATCGACGAGACGTGGTACGTCGAGCGGGCCAGCACGACCCGGCAGAAGATCGACGCCGCCGACGACGTCTCGGACAGCGACGTCCCCTACTTCTCGATCGCCATCGTGCCCAGCCCGTCGAACGCCCGCCGCGACGACGCGGCACCGCAGGGCGAACTCGTCGTCGTCGGGCTCGGTCCCGGCGACCAGGCCTGGACGACACCGGAAGTGCAGCACGAACTGTCGCTCGCCACCGATCTCGTCGGCTACGGCCCCTACATCGACCGGGTCCCCGAACGTCCCGGCCAGCGCCGTCACTCCAGCGACAACCGCGTCGAGGCCGAACGCGCCGCGATGGCACTCGACCTGGCGAAGAACGGGTCCCGCGTCGCCGTCGTGTCGTCCGGTGACCCGGGTGTGTTCGCGATGGCCGCCGCGGTGCTGGAAGTAGCGGCCGAGGAGCAGTGGCGCGGCGTCCCCGTGCGTGTCCTGCCCGGCATGACCGCCGCGAACGCTGTCGCGAGCCGGGTCGGCGCACCCCTCGGCCACGACTACGCCGTCCTGTCGCTGTCGGACCGGCTCAAGCCGTGGGACGTGGTGGCGCAGCGCATCTCGGCGGTCGCAAGCGCCGACATGGCCTTCGCCGTATACAACCCGGCGTCGAAGTCACGCACCTGGCAGGTCGCCGCGATGCGCGACCTGGTCCTCGAGCACCGCTCCCCCGACACCCCGGTGATCATCGGCCGCGACGTGGCCGGCGCGCAGGAGTCGGTGCGGGTCGTGCGGCTCGCGGACCTCGACCCGGCCGAGATCGACATGCGGTGCCTGCTCATCGTGGGCTCCTCCATGACGACCGTGGTCGAGAACGAACACGGGACCAGGGTGTTCACGCCCCGGCGTTATCCGGGCTGAGTACCTCAGTCCACGCGGCCGGAGCGGAGTTCGGTCACCGCGATCCGGGCGGCGTGCCCGATCGCGGCGTCGACCACCGGTAGTACGGGGTCGGTTCGGGCGGCGCGGGTGAAGACGGCGACCGCGACGGGCGTCTCACCGGGAAACGTCACGACGGCCACCTCGTTGCGGATGGCGCCGATGGTCCCGGTCTTCCCGGCGACGTCCACCTCGGAATACGGGAACCCGGACCGGATGCGGTGCTGCCAGATCTGCGCGGACATCACGTGCCGGACGAACTCGCCCTGCGGCCCGGGCACCGCCCTTCCGGTCCAGATCGCGTCGAGAAGCGAAGTCATCTCCCGCGGTGTCGTCGCGCTCGCATACGACGGGTCGTAGGCGGATACCGTCCACGCCTCGTCGTTGTCGGCCAGCGCCGCGAATGCTTCGGCGGTGGTGTGCGCATGGGCGTCGATCACCAGACTGCGGTGCGCATCCGCTGTGCCGCCGATGATGCGCGTGCTCGTCATGCCCAGCTCGGACAGTGTGCGCTCGACGCTCGCCAGTCCCACCTGCCCGAGGACGAGGTCGGCGGCGGCGTTGTCGGACACGGTCATCATCGACAGTGCCAGATCCCGCCAGCTCAGCACCACCGGATCACGGAACGTCGACACCCCGGTCGGTCCCGGGGTGCAGTCGGCCGGATTGACCCGGACGGACGCGGTCGGCGACAACTCCCCCGATTCGAAAGCGCGGCACAGGGCGACGAGTAGCGGAAGCTTGTAGACCGATGCCAGCACCACGAGATCGTCCGCGCCGACCGCGATGTCACCCGCGTCGCCGCCGGTCGGGGTCCCGACGCGGCGAGCGTGCAGCCATCCGGTGCACCCGGCGTCGGCGAAGACGTCACGGATCCGCTTCGCCGCCGACGGCGTCATCGACCGGCCCTCAGCAGCACCCGGTCGAGGGCGGCAGCGGACGGTGCCACGTCGGTCCCCGAGCGCCAGACGATGCGCACGCGCAGCGCGAGGTCTTCGCGCAGCAGATCGACCCAGGCCACACCCGGCATCACCGTCGGTGCCGTCGCCGTCACGCCGAAATGACCGCCTGCGGCCACGTGCGTGAAAATTTCGCGCGGACCCGGTGCGACCACGATGTCCGGGTCCAGCCCTCGGGCCCGCCACAGGTCGACGAACAGGTCGTGGGCAGGCGGATTGTCCGAGCGTGGACCGGTGGCCAACGCCAGCCCGCGCAGCATCCGGACCTGTGCCTTCTTCGCGACCGCCGCCGGGTGGTCGTCCGGCACCACCACCCACCGCCGAAGCTTCAGCACCGGCCCGCTGTCGAGACCGGTGAGCAGAGCGGGATGCTCGACCACGGCGACGTCGAGACTGCCCGTGCGGACGGCGTCCACGAGTTCGGTGGTGGACGCCGTGGTCGTCACCACCCGGGTGGGCCGGGTCTCGTCCGCGTCGCGGAGGGCACGGACACACCGCACCACCACACCGTCGGCTACCGAGTGCGGGACACCCCATCGCACCACCGCGTCGCGACCGCCGGCGATGCGGTGCGCCTCGTCCTCGAATCGGGCGGCGTCGGCGACGAGAAGTCGCGCACGCGGAAGCAATTGGCGTCCGGCGTCGGTGAGTCCGATTCCGCGGGCACTGCGATGGACCAGCTCCGCGCCGAGTCGCTGTTCGAGCCGCCGCACTCCCTGTGACAGCGGCGGCTGCGTCATCCCGAGCCTGGATGCGGCGTTGCCGAAATGTCCCTCCTCCGCAACGGCGACAAAGAAACTGAGGTGGCGGAGCAGATCCATGGCGACCATTGAATCAGTTCCGGCCGCCCCCATCTCGCGACGCCATCGTTTCCCGGGCACAAAACGTTGCCCTGAACTGGGGTGATAGCGCGCCCGACTCGCGACGACGCCGCTTTCGTCTTTGCGCTATGAGTGTCCGCATCCGACATTGGATCCATGTCCACCCACCGAAATCATCCGAAGCCCAGGCGCACCGGTCGCCGAGGTGCCGTCGCCCTCGCGCTGGCTCTGCCCTTGCTGCTCGGGGCGTGCACGGCCACCGCGGAGCAAGCCCAGCCCACCACATCGGTGGCCGCGATACCGGATCGCCGGTCCCTCGACGCGACGATCGACGCCCTGGAGGCGCAGTACTCCACGCGGATCGGAGTGACGGCCGTCAATCCCGCGACCGGCGAGGTCTACAGCCACCGGGGTGACGAACGGTTCGCGATGTGCTCCACGTTCAAGGCCTACGCATCCGCGGCGGTTCTGCGCAAGACCGAGGACGGGTCGACGTCACTCGACAAGACGGTCGTGATCGAACCCGGCGACCTCGTCGAGAACTCGCCGGTCACCGCCGCAGCGGTCGGCGCCCCGATGACGTTGGGGCAGATCGCCGAAGCCGCGTTGACGCAGAGCGACAACACCGCCGGGAACTACCTGCTCCGGGAGATCGGCGGGCCGCAGGCGATCACCGCCCTCGCCCGGGACGTCGGCGACGGGGGCACACGGCTGGACCGGTGGGAGACCGAACTCAACACCGCATTCCGCGACGACCCCCGGGACACGACGACACCGAACGGCCTCGCGCAGGGTTTCCGGGCGCTGCTCCTCGGAGATGCCCTCGACACGGCGAGCCGCGATCAGCTTCTCGAGTGGATGCGGGCGAGCAAGACGTCGGACAAGCGAATGCGCGCCGGTCTGCCGACCGGGTGGACTGCCGCCGACAAGACCGGTGGCGGCGGGTTCGGCACCGCCAACGATGCCGGTGTCGCGTGGAGTCCGGACGGCGCACCCCTCGTCCTCGCCATCCTCACCGACAGCCTCACCAATCAGCAGGACGCGCAGGGAAACAACCAGGCGATCGCCGACACCACCGCGGCCGTCATCGAAGGCTTGACTGCGCCGTGAGCCATCTGAGCAAGGCGCGGGGAGCCGGCCGACCTGTGACGGCCCGACTCCCCCGCCGCCGAAGGCTACGGGCGACGGCAGTCTCGTGCACCCGTACCAAACCTCGCTCTCGACTGCACAGGTGACCCACTAGCTGGTGGGTCGAGGTGCGGAGCGAACTGCCGCTAGCTCACGACGTCGTGACCGCGCATCGCCCGGCGCAGCGGCCTTTCCGTCTTGGCGACGCGCCGCCCGGCCACCGTCAACATCGGGCGCGGAATGCCGATACCCATCACCGGCACCCCTGTCACATACCCTTCCCGGTAGAGGTAATTCGACGCATCGGCCACTTCGTCCCGGTTCAGGGGCGCGGGCGCCCAGCCAACGGTCTCACCGATGGCATCCGCGTCCAGAATCGGACTTCGGTACCCTTCCGTGGTCTTCGCGAGAAGCCAACGCAGAACAGCGTCACGAACCGCCCACTGACGATCGGTAGCTGCATTCACATTTCAGTCCTCCGGTAGATGCCGTTGATGCTTGCATGCACCATAGCCACCGCCCAGGAATAAGCAAGTTCGTGAGCGTTCCTGCGGTTCTTGGGATCTCACGGAAGGATGCTTCCAGCTCGGCACCACGTTCGAGTCGGATACCGAAGTGGACTTATCCACTTTCCTGGGTATGGTCGGGATCAGTTCGTGGTTGCCACTTCCGAAGATGGAGCGACAATGGCTGACAAATCCGCCGTCAAGAGTTCGAAACAGTCCGCACGCGCACTCAAGGAGCGCCGGGCGGAGAAGCGGGCGAAGGCCCAGGAGTCGACGGCGATCATCCGAAAGAGGAAGGGCTGAAGTCGCATTGAAGGTTCACGACGTGCTCAGCTGGCGATGAAGCGCACCACCGTCCCCATAGTCGGTGCTGGTAATGATGCGGTTGCCTTTCACTTCCAGCATCTGTACTCCGGCCAGGTGCACACTCCGCCCTTTCGGCCCGTACGGGCCCAGGCGGCCATTCAAGTGGCCGGATAGTGCGTAGGTCACCGCCGCACGGTTGCCATCGATGAGCGTGTCATCAAGGTTCGAGACCGGCGGCGATCTTCTCCGGTGTGCGATGGTCCGCGCCGGTTGCGATATCGCGGTGCCGACATAGCGGAGCGTAGAGCTTTGCGACGTCCGCGGGGCGGTGGGGCGACCCGTAACTCGAACGCGGGGACAGCGTGTTCGGTGTGAAGGACTCGCTGATCAAGAACTTCGTGGAGCAACCCCCAGGGACACCCATCCCCGATGGGCGCCGCATCGGCGACCGGACCTGGTCTCGATGCGGGCTCGACATAGTCCGTGCACCAGAACAGATTTGATTCTCGCCGTCGGTGCATGCATAGCTCTGCCACGAAGGACGAGGAGGCCCACCCCGGCCCGGCGCACGGAACGTACACAACCCTTGACTCGGACACCTACCATCCGAGTAAACTCGGACAATATAAATCCACGTTAGGAGACGGGTATGAAGATCGTCATTTTCGGAACCGGACTGATCGGGAGTCAGGTCGCATCAAAGCTGACCGAGACCGGTCACGACGTCGCTGCACTCGGTCGCGGCGACGGCATCGACACCACCACCGGCAAGGGCGTCGCGGAGGCTGTGGAGGACGCCGACGTCGTCGTGGACCTGACCAACTCGCCGTCATGGGAAGACGACGACGTCCTGGCTTTTTTCCGCGAATCGACGAACCACCTGCTCGCCGCCGAAGAGGCGGCAGGCGTCCGGCACCATGTCGTCCTGTCCATCGTCGGCGCCGACCGGCTCCCCGACTCCGGATACATGCGCGCCAAAGTCGCCCAGGAGGATCTGGTCAAGTCCGGCCCCATCCCCTACTCGATCGTGCGGTCGACGCAGTTCTTCGAGTTCATCGCCGGTATCGCCGACGCAGGCACTGTCGGCGACACGGTTCATGCGACCCCGGCACACCTTCAGCCGATCGCCTCGCACGACGTCGTCACCCGGGTAGCCGAAGTCGCCGTGGGCGCCCCGCTCGACGGCACGATCGAGATTGCCGGGCCGGAACCGCTCGGCATCGATGCACTCGTTCGACGGCTGTTCGCGGCGACCGGCGACCAGCGGACCGTGACCACCGACCCCGACACCGGCTATTTCGGCGCCAAGCTCGATGACGCTGCGATCACACCGACACCCGGCGCCAATGCCTGGATCGCACCGACCACGCTGGACGAGTGGTTGCGCGAACACGCCTGACACGATGATGCAGTACCACCCCACAACACCGACACCGGGGCGTGGATAGAGTCGTGGCCATGAAGCTTTCCGGCGGCGTGGAGTGGGCACTTCACTGCTGCGTGGTTCTCAGCCAGGCCGAGAGCCCGGTACCCACGGCCCGGCTGGCCGAACTGCACGGTGTGTCGAAGACCTACCTCGCCAAGCATCTACAGTCGCTCGCACGTGCCGGCCTCGTCCACCCCACCGAGGGGCGCGATGGCGGATACGTCCTGACCCGCGCACCCGAGGCCATCACCGTCCTCGACGTCGTCCAGGCCGTCGACGGAACCGAGCCCGCCTTTCGGTGCACCGAGATCCGCAGGCAAGGAGTGCTCGCCGCCCCTCCAGAGCAGTGCCGCTCCGCGTGCGGCATCGCGAAAGTCATGGCCGGTGCCGAACAGGCTTGGCGCGCATCACTATCGAGTGTGACGATCGCCGACCTCGGCGCAACGATAGACCTCACCGTCCTCAAACACATCTTGGCGACGTCTACGACCTGAGGTCACCCGCGGCAGACGGAACGCGAGATTCCTGACTTCCCCCACCGTGAACCGCCCTACGATCGATGGATGGAGACCGGAACCGACGAGACCAAGACCTGTTCGTTCTGCCGCGGTCCGATCGGATACGAGATCAAGGACGCTCATGCGGGCTTCGCGTCACTGCCCCCGGGTAAGCGATATCGCGTCTTCCACTGCATGAATCGATGCCCACGATCGGCGCCGGACGGCCTCGAATGCGGACACCGCCACGAATACCTCTGACCCGTCCGTCAATGCTCGCCGGGAGCGTTCGGCCCAGCGGGGTCATGCCCTGCTCACCCGCGTGAGAGTCCGGGCTGAGTCTGAATCTGTCCGGGACCGCCCTTGAAACCGCCGGCCTTGCCCACCGTCCATTCCCCGTCCGCACCGCATACCAGGGCGCCGTTGCGGTCTCCGGGCTTGCCGTACGTCACTGTCTCGTTGCCCTGCGAGTCCGTGTTCACGATCGGGCACGGGCCACCGGTGGGCCCGTTCGGGCCGATCGGCTCGGCATGCGCAACGGACGCCGCCCCGAAGGCACTCAGGACGGGAAGAGCAGCGAAAGCGACAGCGGCAATGGTGCGGCGGGCGTTGATCATTCAGTATCTCCAAGGGATGGTCGGATAGTGCTTCGTTGACAGGTACAACT
Organism: Rhodococcus jostii RHA1; assembly: GCF_000014565.1. Classification (NCBI taxonomy): domain Bacteria; kingdom Bacillati; phylum Actinomycetota; class Actinomycetes; order Mycobacteriales; family Nocardiaceae; genus Rhodococcus; species Rhodococcus jostii. Next base: position 240,529 of record NC_008268.1, read on the forward strand.
CTGCCCACTCCAGCGCCCGAACTGAACCAACCCTCGGGGGGCTTCGCGGCACCCCTGGGATGGAATCACCCCACCCTTACGGAGATCGATCGCAACATACCGACTTCCGGGATCGGGTGTTCAGAGCCGGTTCGGACCCGAACCTTCCACGGCGAGTTGGTCTTCGGGATTGAGCAGATAGCACGCCTTCATCGACAGGCAACCACACCCGATGCATCCGGTGAGCTCGTGTTCGAGACGCTCGATACGCTTGCGCTGATCCTCGAGCTGCACCCGCCACAGCTTCGATACGCGCTGCCAGTCGCGGATCGACGGCATCCGGTCGGCCGGGAGCGTCTCGAACACCGCTCCCACGTCGGCCAGTGGAATCCCGAGCCGTTTGGCCACCACGATCAGCGAGATCCGCCGGAGCATGTGCCGTTCGTACCGGCGTTGATTCCCGGACGTCCGCGTCGACGCGATCAGTCCGAGCTGCTCGTAGTAATGGAGCGCCGAGACGGCCACACCGGTCCGACGGGACACCTCCCCCACCGACAGCAGATCCTTCGGATCCAATGACATCACATCCGCCCCTTGACCTCGAGTCCACTCGAGATTTTAGCGTGGTGTGCATGACATCGACCGCCCCGTCACCGGCCAGCTGGTCCGAACTGCTCGGACCCCGTTGCCGCTCCACCTCCGCCGTCCTCGCCGGCGGTGTGGGACTGCACGCCGTCAACATCTTTCTGACGACGAGCCTGCTGCCCACCGCCATCGGCGAACTCGGGCGCGAATCGCTGTACGCGTGGAGCGCGACCGTCTTCATGGTGGCGTCCGTGATCTCGTCGATGACCGTCAGCCGGCTGCTCGCACATCGCGGGGCGCTCGGTGCGTACCTGTTCGCCCTGGTTCCGTTCTTCGTCGGCACGATGATCTGCGCCGTCAGCCCGTCGATGGAGGTGCTCCTCGTCGGACGAGCTGTCCAGGGGGTCGGTGGGGGCCTGCTCGCGGGGCTCGGTTACGCGGTACTGCGCGAGGCGCTACCGGAGCATCTGTGGGCCCGCGCGACCGCGCTGGTCTCGGCGATGTGGGGCGTCGGAACCCTGGCCGGACCGGCGATCGGTGGGCTGTTCGCGCAACTCGGCCAGTGGCGTCTCGCGTTCGTCGCCCTGGCAGTGGTCACCGCCGCCATCGCCGTGATCGCGCCCCGGGCGTTGCCGCGCACCGAGCGTGTGCGTGGCGGAGAACCCGTGCCTGCCACGTCACTCGTCCTGCTCACCCTCGCGACGATCGCAATCAGCGTGGCGAGCATCGTCGGCAACCGGACCCACATGCTGGCGCTGATCGCGGTCGGTGCCGCGTTCATCGTTCTCTTCCTGGCCTGGGAGCGGCGATCACCGCGCCGGGTGTTGCCGCAGTCGACGTACACCCGGGCGTCGTCCCTGAAGTGGATCTACCTCACCATCGCGGTGCTCGCGTCCGGCACCGTGTCGGAGGCCTTCACACCGCTGTTCGGTCAACGACTCGCCGGACTGGTGCCGTTTGCCGCAGGATTCCTCGGCGCCATGATGTCGGTGGGATGGTCGGCGACCATGATCTTCAGCTCCGACATCTCCCGCCAGCGTGCGCAGACGGCGGCGAAGATCGCCGGACCTGCGGTCCTCGCCGCCGGCCTGCTCCTCACGGCGGCACTCTGGCGTGACGCCGCCGGACCGGTCACGGTGATTCTGTGGGCGGGCACCCTGGCCATCGCAGGTGCCGGAATCGGCCTCGCCTTCCCACACCTGATGGTCGCCGCCATGCGGAGCACCGACGACGAGCAGGAGGGAGCGAAGGCCGCGGCCGGGCTCAACACGGTCGAGTTGATCGCTATGGCCGTGGGATCAGCCGTCGCCGGTGTACTGGTCAATCTCGGTGCGCCCTCGACCCTCGCCTCCGCACGACTACTCTTCCTCGGCCTCGGCGTCATCGCGGCGGTCGGCGTGTTCACCGCGTACCGCGCGACCCGGCAAGCCGAGCGCGAGGACGCCGGACGGCCCTACGTCCGCGACGCGAAGTGAGCTGCGCGACGCAGAATGTCGTGGGCACGGGCGAGCTGCGGCGGATGCCCGCCGTGGGTAACACGACTACCGTCCGCACCCAGACGCGCGATCGTCGTTTCGGCCCAGGAGATATCGTTCGAGTCGGGTGCCAACGCGGTGTTGATCACCGGCACCTGCTCAGTAGCGAGGGTCAGTTTTCCGGTCATCCCCATTTCACGAGCCAGTCGCGTGTCGTCCCGAACGGCCTCGGCGTCGAGCGACAGTGTCGGTCCGTCGATTGGGGCTCCGATCCGGGCAGCCCGGCTCGCATTGACGAGCCGGGATCGGGCGTACGCCAACGCCATCGGGGTTCGCCCGGCACCGGTGTCGCGGCAGTAGTCGCCGATCCCGAACGCGAGACGAGAGACGGGAGCGGTGCGAGCGATGTCGTCGGCTGCCACGATCGCGGCCGCGGACTCGACGAGAGCGACCACCGGAATACCGGGAATCCCTTCAGCGGTGTCCCGTACCTGTTCGGGCGATTCGGTTTTCGACAGCATCAGCCCGCGCACTCCGGGCAGGCCGCGGATCGCGTCGAGGTCGCGCTGCCAGTGCGGGGTGGTCGCGTCGTTGATCCGCACCCAACCTGCATTGCGTGCGAGCCACTCGGCGGTGCGGGCGCGCCCCTCGTCTTTCGCAGCGAATGGCAAACCGTCCTCGAGGTCGATGACGAGCGAGTCGGCGCCGGACGCAGCCGCCGCCGCGAGGACCTCGCTCCCGACTGCGGGAACCAGAAGCCAACTCCGCGCCATTGCGACGCCGACCTCGCTGCGCTGGGCTGTCTCGACACTCATTCTGCTCTTCCCTCGGCCATACCGAGGAGTCTGCGCGCGGCCGGGAGGCGACGCACTCGACGAAGCGGAGTGCGCCGACGGTGTCCGGTCACCGCTTCGTCAGGTGCGCCTCCGATCCGCGCAGTCCACCTCAGAAGTCGAAGCCCCAGGAGGCCGGATTGAAGACGACGCGGTACCAGACGTTGGTCGGTTCATCGAACGTGCACGGCACGATCACGGCTCCCGACGTCTGTTCGAGCGCCGCGGCCTTCCCGCAGAAGTACTCCGCGCCTTCACCGGACGTCTCGGCACGGTAGACGGGGCCGATGTGCCATGGTTCGGCACTCGCGGTTCCGGCCCCGACGGTGGCTCCGAGGACGAGGGGCGCGGACAGTATCCCGACCAATGCTGCGGTACGCCGAGCCGACTTCTTCTGCACGGGATCTCCTTCGTAGGCGACGACACGACAGTTCTGTGTGATTAGTTCGCACAAGAACCGTCGGACGTTACCGGGGAGCCGACGCCCGCTCCTCGAACACCTGACCCGACCCGTTCTGCTCGGCAAGTTCACGCGCGCTGTTCAGCGCTTCCTGGGCCGCCGCCTTCACCGCTGCCTTCACCGCGGCGGAATCGTCGACGGTCGCAGGCGCTTCGACAACATCCGGCGTCTCGACAACGTCCGGCGTCTCGACAACGTCCGGCGTCTCGACGAGGTCAGGAGTCTCGACAGGGTCGGGAGTTTCGATGGCCGGTGCAGGTGCAGGCGTGGTGTGGGGTACCTCGACGGGCGCTGTGCCACCCTTTTTCAGATACTGTCCGCACACGGGCCACGCGCCGGGGCCCTGGGTCTTCAGGACGTTCTCGGCGACCCGGATCTGCTCGGCCTGACTGGCTTCCGAGGCCACGCCCGTTCCACCGTTGGCCTTCCAGGTTTCCGGTGTGAACTGCAGTCCGCCGTAGAACCCGTTTCCGGTGTCGGTGGTCCAGTCGCCGCCGCTTTCGCACTCGGCGACTTCCTCCCAGTCGTGCGGGGCGCCTCCGGCGGTTCCGGCGCCCAGCCCGAGCAGAACGGTGACGACCGCGCCGATCAGGGCGATCCAGCCGAGGGTGTACTTTTCCATGTTGCGAGTGGTCATGCTGGCTCAATCCTCTCCGCGCGTGCGGACGCGGCGTGCCGGCGACAACGCCTCGGTTGTCGGCCGTCCCTTTCGGTGCCTCGTCCCGCGCCTCGAAGGTGTCGGGATTACGAACCCGCGTCGGCAGATCTGCAGCGGCGGGCCCCCGAACGTGGCCTCCTCCCGAAATTCACACGGCATGAACAAGGTACGGATGTTCGACTATTGAGAAACGCGAGTGAAAATTGTGCTGTTCTGAGGTTTCGATACCGTTTCGACGTCATGTCGTGACAATTCCGTAATGCGTTGGGCGGGCAGGCGAATGCCCCAGCGGCTCACTCATTCCCGCCCCACGGCGTGGTCTCGATTTCGACACGGCCCAGCGCGGCGAACCTCCGCGGCCCGCAGGCGTGGCGGCAGACGCCGCCGTCCCCCGATCCGAACGAGATGAGCAGCCCTCGACAGCAAAGCATCTCGACATCATTCACCGAATTGGTGACGGGTCAGGGAAGCAAACCCTGACGTCGGGCTTCCACAACAGCTTCCTGCCTGCTGCGTACCTCCAACTTGCCCATGAGATTGCGCATGTACGACTTGACGGTCTCGACGCTCAGCGACAGCCGGTCGGCGATCTCGGCATTGCGGCACCCCAGCGCCACGTGCGCCAGGACGTCACTCTCACGCCGCGACAGCGTCACCGTCGATGGGTCGCCCGGCGCGGTAAGTCGGCGCAACTTCTGCTCGACCGCCTGCACCTCGGCGCCGAGACCGTCGTCGCCGAGCCTGTCCGCGATGTCGCGAAGCGCGAGGTAGCTCTCGGTGATCGCTTCCGACACGCGCACGTCTCGCGGAACGCCGCGATCTACGCCGCTCGACGCGGCGAGCATGGCGAGCCTGCGGTCGACTTCGTCCCGGATGTCGAGCTCGCGCGCCAGCCTGGCCGCCCCGCGCATCACCCGGTCGGTCACCCGGTCACCGAGCGGGCGGTTGGCGCGCAGTCCCCCGTAAAGGGTGCCGCGCGTGCGGCCACGAACCACGACGGGGACCGCGAGCAGGGTTTCGATCCCCTCGGCGCCCACCTGGACGTCGTACTCGTGCGTGATCGACTCCGAGTTCGAGTAGTCCTGGATCCCGATCGGGCGCTGCTCCGCGATGGCGCGACCGCCGACGCCGCACTCCGCGTCGATGACGAGGTCGCGCAGGATCGTGCTCCGTGTTCCCACGAAGCCGGACAGCGTGAGATGCCCGCCCTCGACCGTGCCTCCGAAGAGCACCGGAAAGTCGGTCTGCCGCCGTAGGTCGCGTAGTTCGGCGCGGATCGCGTCGGTGTCGCTGGGTCTCAACGTGTCGTTCACTGGCACTCTCATATTCGGCAATACCCACTTCGGAGGGTAGCGGTGCCGGCCTGACGTTCCCTAACGTCATCCGGGGCGTGTAGCGCCCGTCACAGTAGTCTCACCACATCTCGGAGGTTTCCAGTGTCCGGACCGACCCTCTCGACCGCGAACCACACACCGCTCAGCCCGCTGCGCTTCCTCGAGCGCTCGGCGAGCGTGTTCCCGGACCGGATTGCCGTCGTTCACGGCGACCGCCGCTACAGCTACCGCGAGTTCGGCGACGAGGTCGAGCGACTCGCCCGGGTCCTGCGGAGCCGGATCGAGCCCGGCGACCGCGTTGCATTCCTGTGCCCGAACACCCCCGAGATGCTGTTCGCGCACTTCGCGGTGCCCCTCGCAGGCGGCGTCCTCATCGCGCTGAACTCGCGGCTGGCGGGCCGCGAACTGGAGTACATCCTCGAGCACTCCGGAACGAGCCTGCTGTTCGTCGACTCCGAACTGGTCGGATCCGTCGCGACCGCCCGCGAGGCGGTCCCGAGTCTGCGCGAGGTGATCGAGATCCCCGACTCGACGATCGCGCGGCCGATGGTCCCGGAGGGGATCGTGACCGGGATGTACGCCGACTTCCTCGCCGCCGCGGACGACGTGGACGGCACCCCGCTGCACTGGGGTGTCGACGACGAACAGCAGGTGATCGCGATCAACTACACGTCCGGAACCACCGGGAAACCGAAGGGCGTGATGTACACGCACCGCGGTGCCTACCTCAACTCCCTCGGCGAGACGTTCCACAACGGCTTCGCCGGGTCCACCAAGTACCTGTGGACGCTGCCGATGTTCCACTGCAACGGCTGGTGCACCCCGTGGGCGGTCACGCAGGCCGCCGGCACTCACATCTGCCTGCGGGCGGTGCGAGCCGATGCGATCTGGGACGCCATCGACACCCTCGGTGTCACTCACCTGTGCGGCGCTCCCGCGGTGTGCTCCACCATTGCCGAAGCGCCCCAGGCACATCCGGTCGACGCCCTGCGAATCACCACCGCCGGGGCACCGCCGTCACCGACGGTGATTGCCCAGCTGGAGGCGATCGGCGTCACCGTCGTCCACGTGTACGGGCTGACCGAGGTCTACGGGCCGTACACGATCTGCGAGTACCAGGACTCGTGGAGCGATCGGACCGCCGAGGAGCGTGCGTCCCTGCTGTCCCGGCAGGGCGTGGGCATGGTGCAGGCGGAGAACGCCCGCGTGGTCGACGCGCAGATGAACGACGTGCCGGCAGACGGCGAGACCATGGGGGAGATCGTGCTGCGCGGCAACAACGTGATGCTCGGCTACTACCGCGATCCTGAGGCGACTGCGGAAGCGTTCGCGGGTGGCTGGTTCCACACGGGCGATCTCGGCGTCATGCACGCGGACGGTTACATCCAGCTCAAGGACCGCGCGAAGGACATCGTCATCTCCGGCGGCGAGAACATCTCGACCGTCGAGGTGGAGCAGGCGATGATGACGCATCCCGCCGTACTCGACGTCGCGGTCGTCGGTGTCCCACATCCCAAGTGGGGTGAGCGGCCCAAGGCATTCGTCATCGTGAAGAAGGGGGCCACCGTCACGGCCGAGGAACTCGTCGAGCACACCCGTGGGCGCATTGCGAAGTTCAAGGTTCCCGACGAGATCGTCTTTCCCCTCGAACTCCCCCGCACTCCCACCGGGAAGGTCCTCAAGTTCGAACTTCGAAATTCGAACTGACGCATCTCGCAGGCAGCGCTCGGCGCGGAAACGGAGAACAAAACCTTCCAGTCGGACTTTTTCAATGGCATCGTAACGATCCATGGGGGAACCAGGAGTCGACGCGTTCGCCATCTTCCACGCAGCGAACCAGTGGGTCACACCGATGGTGGCGCTCGACTACGACGTCGAACCCGGCATGCAGCACCGCCTGCTGCGGAAGTTGGCGGGGCGCGGATGGCGGGATCCCAGCCCCGTCATCGACGGCGTCGACGGCGTGACGTCGCCAGTGCTGTCGTTGCGATCGCTCGACGGGCGCACCCTGTTGATCGAGGATGACACGGACGTTCTCTTCGAGGGCGTCGTCGTGCCCCCACACGGGTGGATCGACGATGTTCGAGCCCTCGGCGCGGTCGGCGTGATCGCCGGAGCGGGCATCACCTCGATGCCCGACTGGGAACGGCAACTCCCCCGGTTGGCCCGCGAGAGCGAACTGCTCGGTTCCGTCGCCACGGTTACCCTCACGAACGCCTTCGGCAGGGAAGATGTCAACGCGTTTGCATACGAGGTGATCTCGGCGTTGCGGCCGATGCTCCCTGCCGACGCGCTGCACGACGCCGGCTTCGCGCTCGAGGACGACCGGCCCCACCGCGCGGTCATCGAGGTCGTCGCAAGTGCGGCGAGACACCAGGTGGTCGTCCCCGCACGAATATTCGACCTGGTCCACCGCCGCGCCACGGACCGCACCTCGTTCGGGTGGCGGGAGTCCCGAATACTGAGGCGGCTCCTGCGAAAGGTTCGCACCGACGAACGCGCATCGAACGCCGAAGTCTGAGGGCCCGAGTAGTAACGCGACTGATTGCTTCGCCACTACTTCTTCCCCGGTGTCATCGCATCCGCCACACTCCGCTCGGCACAACGAGAACTACCCCCAGGCCGGGGGCTCCGACCCGCCGGGAGACATGTGGGCACCGAGCTGGGCTCGCGCACACCTGACGATCGATGCGTCGCTGTGCGAAACTCGAAAGGGCACGCACGAGCGTGATGCGCCGAACCACCGTGATGCGGAGGGCGTCATGTCCCGATCGGTTGCCGGAGGTGCTTCGGAAGACGCGGAGCGCAGGGCGTACGCGCGTGTGCGCGCCGGCCATGTGAATGCGGTTCACGCCGCCCTCGAGGATCACCTGGGACGCCTGGACTGGCCGAGAGATCAGATCGAGCGCTACCGAACCGACCGGCTGCGGGCCCTCCTCGCGCACGCACGCGAGCGGTCGCCATTTCACGCCCGGAGGCTTCGTGATCTCGATCCGTCCTCGGCCTCGCTCACCGACCTGGCAACGCTGCCGATGATGACGAAGCGGGACGCTCAGGACGAGTGGGATGCGATCGTCACGGTGCGCGACCTCGATCGCGAACGTGCCGAACGGATTCTGGCCGAGCAGCAATGGTTTTCGTACACGTCGGGCGACGAGCAGATCTTCAGCTCGGGTGGGTCCAGTGGTGTCCGGGGCGTCTACGTCTGGGATTGGCAGTTCTACGTTTCGGCGGCGTGCCTTGCCTGGCGGGTACAGGCGCGCGAGGAACGGCGGGCGTCGTCGGTGCGGTCTCCCGCGCGGCTGGCCGTGCTGGCGGCCGGTGTCCCCCCGCATGCGAGCACGCCACTGTTCGACGTGCCGACCGCACCGGGAATGGAGACCGTCGTGATCCCGGCGGGCGCACCGTTCGACGAGATCGTCGCCGCGGTGGCCGCGGCCCGGCCCACGCATCTGGTGGGCTACGCGACGGTCATCGGGCGACTTGCCCGGGCCACGGTGGCGGGTGATCTGAAGATCAGTCCTGCGCGGGTAAGCACAAACTCCGAACCCCTGCTGGAGGAGGATCGGCAGGCCATCCGCGACGCCTGGTCGGTGCCGATCCACAACCTCTGGGGGTCGACCGAGATCGGCGTGCAGGCCGTGGGTTGCGGATACGGCGAGGGCCTGCACGTGTGTGAGGACGAGGTTGTGCTCGAGCGTGTCGATGACAGTGGTGCTCCGGTCGCAGCCGATGCGCCCGCGGCGCGAACGCTCGCGACGGGTCTGGCCAACCGCACGTTTCCCTTCATCCGATACGACCTCGGAGACCAGGTCACGTTGCTGCCCGGTGGGTGCGCGTGCGGAAGCGCGTTCGCACGCGTCGCCGACATCGGTGGGCGGCGCGACGACGATTTCCGGTACGGAACGACGATCGTGCCCGCAAGCACTTTTCGCTACGTCCTCGGTGCAGATCCGCGTATTTCCGAGTACCAGGTCCGACAGACCGCCGACGGAGCGGAGATCTTCGCGGTCGGCGACCCCGACGTCGCCGCCCTGACGCCGGCTGTCACGGCGGCATTGCGCCGGCAAGGTGTGGCCGATCCGCAGGTCCGGATCGAAGTGGTCGACCATCTGCAGCGTCATCTCGCGAGCGGGAAACTGCAGCGGTTCATCGCACTGCGATAGTCCGCAAGTGCCTCGCGGGAAGCAAGGGGTCGACGATCCGCACCCCAGGGTGTCTGTCGTCACCGCCACTCCGGTCCGACGATGGTGGTACACGATCACCCAGTCGAGGAGCAACGATGACGGACACGGATTTCGGGGCGGTCACCGAAAACGCAGCGGGCGCATTGCCTGCCGCCACTGATCTGAGTCGCGTTCACGCCGAGATCGCTCGCCTCGACGCGGAGATCCTGGACGCGGTCAATCGCCGTCTCGCTCTCGCGCAGTTCGCGGCCCGAACCCGAGTCGAGTCCGGAGCGCCGATGGTCGCGCTCGGCGGAGAGACGGACGTGATCCGCCGCTATCAGGACGAGCTGGGCCCCCGTGGCTCGCTGCTGGCCCTGGAATTGCTCCGGCTCGCGCGGCCACCCTTCTCGTCGACGTACCGAACTCGGTAGCCCCACCCATTCTCACCTCGGTCGATACCGAGCACGAGAGCAGTGCCCAGCAGTCACCATGACGCTGGGCACTGTTCGCCTGTCCAGCGCAATCCGGGACGGCACCCATTTCTCGTGGTGCCGGACGTGTAGCCGCGCCACGGTGCGACGCGTTGCGCCCGTCGAGATGGGCGCCGGTACTGCAAACCTGGATGAACGTGTTCCCCGGAACCGTGGAACCGGAAGCGTCCGTCACGAGGAACTCCGCGCACACTTCCGCTATCCCGAGGACCTGTTCACCGTCCAACGCGAGATGATCGCGAAATATCACGTCGACGATCCCCGCGAATTCTTCACCACCAACGCCTTCTGGTCGGTTCCCAGCGACCCGATCGTCGACGACAATCCCCACCAGCCCCCGTTCGACGTCCTCGTCGGGGACCGGGGCACCGCGCAGCCGTCGTTCCGGCCGGCCGGCGCCATCGTCGGACACAACCGAGAATTCCTCTCGTCGTACATCTCCGCGCACTCCGACCCGGAGAACTACGGAAAGATCAGCGTGCTGCAGTTGCCCACCGACACGCTCACCCAGGGCCCGCAACAGGTTCAGAACTCGGTGATCTCCCACTCGATGTCGGAGGAATCACCACCCCGGACCGTCCGACGGCGGATGCGACCGCGCCTGTCGAGCTGAAGGCGGCACTCGAACAGCTCCGCGACGCCCAGCGGCGGGGCGACTTCAGTGCGTTCGGTGCGCCCTCGACCGCCTCCAGCACGCGGTCGATGCCTACCTCACCTCCGGCGGATAACGGTCACCGCCCCGGCTCACGAGAAGCAGTTCAGGCGTTCACCTCACGCAATTCGGTGGTAGGTCCTTGTTCGCCGGCGGTGCCGTCGTCGCCGTCGCCCGACTGCGCCGTGCGCCCACCGCGAGCAATGAGGCGATCGAGCGCGAGAGCGCCGGCGCCGAGGAAGATCATCAGGAACAGGGCCCAGCAGAAGATGGCCGAGAGCTCACCGTTGTCCTGGATGGGGAGGACGCCGTCCGGCTGATGACTCCAGAAGTAGGCGTACGCCGTCGAACCCGAGGCAATGAACGCGGTGATTCGTGTCCCCAGGCCGAGGAACAATGCGGCGCCACAGACGAGTTGGATGACTGCGCCCCACCAACTCGGCCAGGCACCTACCGCTGCGGTATGCCCTCCATGAGTGCAGTCGGCCACGCGAACAAGGTCGACGTGCCGTGGCAGAAGAATAGGAAGCCGATAACCACACGAAAAGCAGCGACGGCATAGTCGACCGCGCGGTCCCGGATTCACTCACCGCATTCGGTCACCGGCCGAGCCACTTCGGGTGCATCGTGAAGGCCATGCGTGATTTCAGATTCTCGTTCAACATCTTCGGCTTCGAATCCCGCGACGCCCTTCTCGACCGTTGTCGACTCGGCGAGAGCGCCGGCTACGACACCGTGTTCGCCGCGGACCATCTCGGCGCCCCGGCCCCGTTTCCGCTGCTGGTGGCCGCCGCCGACGTCACCTGCTTACGTGTCGGAACCCTGGTGCTCAACGCACCGTTCTGGAATGCCGCCCTACTCGCCCGTGAGATCGCGACGACGGACGTGCTCACCGACGGAAGGCTCGAGATCGGACTTGGCGCCGGACACATGAAGTGGGAGTTCGACGCTGCGGGTATCGAATGGAAAGCCCTCGGCGGACGGGTCGAACAGTTGTCCGAGATGGTCGATGGCCTACGCACCTTCTTCACCGCGGATCTCGACGAGCTACCCGAGGGCCGCGCCCTGCCACGACCGTTGCAGCGGCGCGGATTCGGCGGCTCGGGCCCACCGCTGATCGTCGGCGGCACCGGGGACCGGGTGCTGCGGATCGCGGCGGCACACGCAGACATAGTCGGTGTCGCGGGGGCATTTCAGATTCCGGGCCGGCCACCGGGCACCTTCCGCCTCGCCACCGCAAATGAAACCGCCGAGCGAATTCGCTTCGTACGGACACACGCCGGAGCGAGAGCCGAAGACATCGAGTGGCATCTATTGGTTCAGCTGGTCGTCGAGACGGACGACCGCCGGGCCGCGGCCAACGAGATCGCGGACCGGCTCGGTGGGACGATGACGGTCGACGACGTCCTCGACACCCCGTATGTCCTCGTGGGAACCGTGGACGAGATGGCCGCGCAACTCCGACGCCATCGGGAGCGCTACGGTTTTTCGTACATCACCGTCCACGAACCGTATCTGGAGCTGTTTGCGCCCGTGATCCGTCAACTCCGCGAACAGAGTTGACGGACAACGACTCACGGCGTGTTGATGTATTCCTGGATGGCCTGTTGAGCCCGGGGGTTGCCCTGTCCGATACCGACGATCGCGCCGGTGATCGCCCCGATCGGTGTGCCGATGATGCAACCGGCGAGACTGCCGGGGAACATCGAGATACATCCGACGCCGAGACCCATGAGCGCGCCGATCGCCGTCCCGGCCGCTCCCCCGTTGGCCCAGCCGACGCCGAGCTCGTTGAGCATGTTCTCGAGGGCCTTCTGCTTGTCGACCTCGTGCCTGCCGGGGATCGCCAGCGCAGGCGTTCCCGTGTTCGGTACGACTGGGTCGGCGTGGGCCGTACCCGCCCCGAGTGTCACCGTCGCTGCGACGAGGACCGACGCTGCAGATTTCTTGATCAAGTTCATCGCGATCCCACCCTGCTGAAGAAGGAAAAACCGGTTCCGACTGTAACCTGCGGCTGCATCATCGGTGGCGAAACCGCAGCATCGGAAGATGCTACCGCGGCGATTGCCCGCCTGCACGGGTACCGACGAATGGCGCACGATGGTCGCCGGCCCCAGATCAGGGCAGCGATTCGGGCAACCCGAAGGGGTCGAAATGCTCCGGCCCGAGGAACGAGGTCAGGTCCGCGATCTTGGTGCCGCGCAGGGTCAGCACGGTGATCGACCAGCGCAGGTGGGTGCCGGCGTCCTCGTCCCACAGGTAGAAGGCGACGGCGGGCTGACCGTTCGCACCGACCGGGAGGTGACGCCACGAACCGCACCCCGTGAGCGGGACCCGGACCGCGAAATCGGTGACCGCGTCGAGACCGCGGTACCAGTGCGCCATCGGCGGCATCGACCAGGTGACATCCTCCGTCAGCAGGGCAACCAGGGCGTCGGCATCACCGCGTTCCAAAGCAGTGGAGTACCCGGCGACGATGGCACGCAGACGCGCGTCGTCGATCTCTCGCACAGTGTGCGCCTGCGTCACCGGCGGAATTTTCTCGGCGACGATCGTGCGTGCCCGCTGCAGCGCGCTGTTCACCGACGCCGTCGACGTGTTCATGGTGTCGGCGATCTCGGCGGCGGAGAAACCCAGGACTTCGAAGAGAAGCAGGGCCGCACGCTGATTGCCCGGCAGATGTTGCAGTGCCGCAACGAATGCCAATTCGACGGCCTCACGTTGCTCGTAGCGTGCGGCCGGCCCCGCTGAACCGGCGGTCAGACCCGCGTCGGCGTACGGCCCCAGCCACGCCACGTCCGTGAGCGGGACGTCACCGATGACAGCACGATCACTGGACGGACCCAGGTCGACGGGCAGCGCCCGCCTACCGCGCGATTCGACAGCGTCCAGGCACGTGCGCGTCGCGACGGTGTACAGCCAGGAGCGCAGCGTGCTCCGACCTTCGAACCGCGCGAAACCCCGCCACGCCCGCAGCAGGGCATCCTGCAGCGCGTCGTCGGCGTCGTGACTGGAGCCGAGCATGCGGTAGCAGTGGGCGTGCAGTTCGCGGCGCAACGGTCCGACCAGGCGGGTGAACGCGGCGTCGTCTCCGTCGCGGGCCCGCGCCAGGTCGGCAGCCTCGGCGTCTGCCGCCGCCGCGTCGGGGGTTCGTGCGGACATGTCGGTCACAAGAAACGATTCTGCCCGACCGCCGGTGGTCGGACCCACTCCTGTTCGCGAACACCGGTCCACCGCTCTGCGGCGGGGCGCGAGCACGCGTGCGTCACCCAACCCGACCGGTGACCTGAAGTCGTGCCACAGGAACTCGCGCCTCTGCGACGGGAAGTCCCTGCACGTCGACGTCATGACGCAACAGAGCGCCCGGCGTCGTGATGTATATCGCCGTTCCGGAAAAGGCGAGCGAGGACACGAAACGCCCTGCCAGGTCGATCAGCTCATCGAGGACTCCGTCGGCGCTGAATCGAGCGATGCCGCCGCTGCTGCCCAGGGCCACCCAGACGCAGCCCTCGACGTCGACCGGGAGCCCATCACATTCACCGCGAGGAGCATGAGCGAATGCCGAGGCCCCCTGCGGGCCCAGAACGCGGACACGCGAAGCGGCGAACTCGGCGACGTAAACCCTCGTTCCGTCAGGTGAGATGCCGATACCGTTCGGCCACAGGAGGTCGTCGCGAACAACACGCACGAAGCCTCTCGGTGAAATTGTGCAGCAGTTCCTCCAACTACCCTTCTGCTTCGAACAGGAGCTCCACAACCACACCGCATCACCTGGTGGTGGTCGGGGCTGGTGTGGGCGCCAGGGACAACCCGGCGTAGATCTCGTCGAGAACTGTGGGCAGCAAGGCGTTCGCCGTGGTCTTGCCCTCCGGTGACAGGGTCAGGTTCGTCCAGATCACCAGCGTGACGTCGTTGTCCGGGTCGTAGCCGATGAACGAGTTGAAACCCGGCAGCTCACCGCCGTGGTAGTACATCGAGGCGTTCGGCCCGAAACGCTGATAGCTGATGCCGTACCCATATTGCTGCCCATCGGGTGTGCTCGGGTCCTCCGGTTGCAGGCTGTGGAGCCATTGCTGCTGGTACTCGGAATTCAGGACGTTGCCCGACACCAGTGCCCGGATCCACGCGGTCATGTCGTCCGCCGTGGAGATGGCGCCGCCGGCAGCGGTGGCGTAGGAGGAATTCTGGTTGGTGTAGTCGAGGGGTTGGAGTGTCCCCGCCCGTGCGGCGGCTTGCATGTCGGCGGGGTACTCCTCGTCGACCATCGCGAAGGACGATTCGCCGTACATGTACCCGTGTGAGTAGCGATCCGGGATGGTCGCGGCGTCGGCGGCGGCGGGAAGCAGGGTGTGCTGCAACCCGAGGGGACCGAACAATCGATCCCGGAATTGCTCGGTCAGCGGTCGCCCGCCGACCTTCTCGGCGATCAGACCCAGCAATGCGTAGTTGGTATTGCTGTACTCGTAGGAGGTGCCCGGCGGGAATTCCGGCGGGTGCCGGAACGCGATCTCCAAGACCTCTTGCGGCGTCCAGACCTTCGCCGGGTCGGTATCCAGAGTGGCCGCGAGTTCGGGCGAGTTCGTATAGTTGTACAGCCCACTGCGCATCGTCAACAGCTCTGCGACGGTGATGTTCTCGCCGTTCGGCACATCGGAAACGTAGGCGGACACCGGGTCGCCGAACTCGAGCTTGCCGTCCTGGGCGAGAAGCACGATCAGCGCCGCGGTCATGGTCTTGGTGTTCGACGCGATCCGGAAGTGGGTGTGTTCGTCAGGCGGCGTCTGCACGCCCAGTTCGGTCGTACCGACCACGGCGCCGAAGTTCCCCTGTGGGGTGCGGAGCTGCACCACCGCACCGGGCACGAGCAGTTCCTGGGCCGCAGCGTTCACGGCTGCCTGGAATGCAGCCGGATCGATGGGTTTCAGCGCCGACCCCGTTGAGGCGGCCGCGGTGGTCGTGGCGGGCAGTGCACCGTTCGACGTCTGCGAGGTCGTCGGCTCGGAAGTGGTCGAGCAGCCCGCGATCACGACGGCAACGCCCACTGCGAGCACGACACGGGTGGTTCTCAGTGTGCGGTGACGACCCCCTCCGGCCGTCCGGCTCGGCACGTTCTCCGCCGGGGAATCCCTCATCGTCGGCACACCGCCTCTGCGGCTGAGTTCGATACCGCCTATGAGCGGGTATCGGCTGGGCAGATCTCCTTGTGCATCGTAACCCCGATCCCCACCCGCTCCTTCGACTTCACCGGAACAATCCTGCTCGGAACCCTGTATGTGCGAACTGCTTCCCACCACCGACACGGAAGGCAATTCCATGAGCACGCGACGCAGCAGCCACAGCACCTCGCTCACCGGTGGCGAGATCGTCGAGCAATCCGACCTCGGCTCGATCACCCGGATAACAGCGGACACGTTCCCGATCCTGAAAGGCATGTCGATCAAACGCGTGCTGATCAATCCCGGTGCCATGCGCACCCCCATTGGCACGCGAACGCCAACGAACTCACCTATTGCGTGTCCGGAACATCCCTGGTTTCCGTTCTCGATACCGGCAGCACATTCTCCACCTTCACGATCGGCGCCGGGGAGATGTTCCACATCGATTCCGGATCTCTGCACCACATCGAGAATGTCGGCGCCGACGTCGCGGAGTTCATCATCGCATTCCGGAGCGAGCGGCCTGAGGACTTCGGTCTGGGCGCTGCGTTCGGCACTTCTCCGACGGTCACAAGTTCGCCGTCGAGGAACAGAATCCGACCATGAGCCTCGCCGTCGGATCCGCCCACCTGGCACGCGTCCAGTTCTGGCCGGCGCTGAAGGATCTGTCGATGTACTCGCTGCGGATCCGCGAGGACGGAATGCGCGAACCGCACTGGCACCCGATCACCGCAGAGATGGGGTACGTGCGCCGCGGATCAGCGCGGATGACGTTCATGGACCCGGACGGCTCCCTCGACACCTGGCATCTCGAGGAGGGTGATGTGTCTTTCATCCCCCGCGCGTACCCGCATCACATCGAGGTCGTGGGATCCGAGGACATCCCTCTGCCGAACTTCCCGTTCACCTCGTCCGACCCGCTCCGCGTCACCCGCACCAACCCGCTCGACGAACGCGGCGTCGGAGAGTAATAGTGCCGCAATCCGCTCTCGTTCAAGAATGGTCGCGCGGGTGATCGCGGGTATAGGGGCACAAGTGACGACACGCGGCCGGAGGACACTGGCCCGCTGACCGCGGAGCCACTTCCTCCCGCAGCAAGACCAGGAACAGTGACAATCTGACGGCAACCACCACGTCGTCGACAGCTCGATCATCCACGACGGCGACGGCTCCCACTCAGGCGACCGGCAGCCACGAGAGCAACCTCCGCGGCCTGTTGTCGCGGGCGGTCGAGTCCGTCGCCGAATGACCGAAAGAGCACGTTTACCGGCTCGTGGACGCGGTGCGCGGCCGCGTGACACGGTGACCCAGAAATTGCGGCAGAACATCCCCGAATGGATGGACACGCTCGTCGACGCGACCGCGCAAAGCGAGCGTGGATGAAAGCCGGAATCGCAGGCATTCGGGCCGCCCTGACGGGTAAGAATCCGGTGTGGCCGCGATCAAAGCGCTGGTGTCCGGGTTGAGCGGCAAGGCCAAGGTCGCCCTTGTTCTCATCCTGACCCTCGAGGTCCTGCTCGCGCCGGTTCTCGTGGTCCTCCTGCTGGCGCTCGTCGTCGCGGCGGTGCGCGCCACTGCGCAGTGAAGCCTGAATTTAGAGTTTGACCGCGAACAGGGTTGCCGCTCAGTTGCTTTCGCTTTTCGGTACTCGATCGCACTCCCGACACAGCCCGCGTACATGCGCTGCCGCGGGAAGTTGCTCGAACCAAGTCTTCTGCTGCTGGTTGAGTGTCTCGCGGCCGGGGTAGTCCACAAGCGGCGCCCCTTACCGCGCACGGTTGTGCGACACATTTCCGAGGACGGTTCTGCGACACATTGCCGAAGTTGGCAAGCGGTGCGCCGGTGACTACTCGGTAAAGGGGTTCGACGATGAAAACCAAAGGTCAGGTGGCATTGGCCGTCGGTGCGGGATACATGCTGGGCCGTACACACCGAATGAAAATGGCACTGATGCTCGCGGCCGCGGGTGCGACCGGACGCTTCCCCGGCGGGCCACGCGACTTACTGGAACGCGGGACGAAAATGCTCGCGAGCTCCCCCGAGTTCGCCAAGATCAGCGACTCGGTACGCGAGGAGCTGATCAACGCGGCAAAGGCCGCAGCGGTCACGGCCGCAAGCCAGCGCATCAATTCTCTCAACAACCGGCTCCTGTCGAGCGGCGGAGAAGCCGTCGGCGACGTGGGCGACACCGTGGACGACACGGTGAGCGGTGTCGGCAACTCCGTAGGCAAGCTCAGCAGGGTCGGAAAACTCGGCCGTAAACGACGCGGCCGGTCGCAGGACGACGAGTACGACGAGTCCGAAGTCGACGAAGAGCAGGACGAACAGCCCGACGAACAGTACGCCGAAGAGGACGACGAGTACGAGGAGCCCGAGGAGGAAGAAGCCGCCGAGGAGGAACCCGCCCCTCGCAAGCGCCCCGCCGCGCGTCGACGGACTTCCAGCAGCGGTAGCTCCCGGCCGGCAGGCAGGTCGCGGACCGCGAAATCCGACTTGGATGACGAAGAAGCTCCCACGCGCGGCCGCAAGACGCGGGCCAAAGCCACCACTGATTCAGCGCCCGTCCGACGGGCACGGAGGTGATGGCGATGACGAGCGCCGCGAAGAAACTACGAGAGGCCGCACCGGGTGACGGGGACGGATCGTCGAGCGTGCTGCAGGAAGCAATGCAGAGGCTGGTCGGCACGGTCGCCGAGAAGGCACTGTCCTCGGTCTCGGACAAGGTGGCGAACACCTCCGGGCGGCTCACCGAGTACGCCGAGAACGGCGGCGAAGGAGGGCTGCTCGCCGCCCTCACCGGTTCCGAGAAATCGGATGACGATGAGTCACCGGACGAGTCCGACACCGGTGGCGGCTGGTGGGAGGGCGCCAAGCAGACGGTCAAGGACAAGGCGTCCGACCTCAAGGACGCGGTCACCGGCGGTGGTGGTGGCGGTAGCGGAAAAGGCAAGAAGCTGAAGTTGACCAACATCGTCGAAACGATCGATGTCGGGGTCCCGGTTCAGCTGGCCTACAACCAATGGACCCAATTCGCCGACTTTCCGTCGTTCATGAAGAAGGTCGAACGGGTCGAGCAGGAAGCGGACGAGAAGCTCGAGTGGAAGGCGCAGATCTTCTTGTCGCACCGAACCTGGGAAGCGACGATCCTCGAGCAGGTTCCCGACGAGCGGATCGTGTGGCGCTCGAAGGGCGCCAAGGGTTTCATCGACGGTGCGGTGACGTTCCACGAGGTGACCCCGGATCTCACCCGCATCGTTCTGATTCTCGAGTATCACCCGAAGGGGTTGTTCGAGAAGACGGGAAACCTCTGGCGTGCGCAGGGACGCCGAGCACGGCTGGAATTGAAACACTTTGCACGCCACGTCATGACGCAGTCGATCCTCCATCCCGACGACGTCGAGGGCTGGCGCGGAGAGATCCGGGACGGTCAGGTGGTCGAGCCCGAAGAGGACGAGGCGGAAACGGAAGACGAACAGGACGAAAGCCAGCCGGACGAGGGCGAAGAGGACGAGACCGAGGAGCCCGCCGAAACAGACGAGTACGAGGACGAGGAGCCCGAGGCAGAGGAAGACGAGGCTGACGAGGCTGACGAGGGCGAGGGTGAAGACGAAGAGGAAGAGGAAGAGGAAGCACCCCCGCCGCCGAGACGCCGCGGTCGCCCACGCAAGACCGCGGCCGCCGCTGTGGACCAGGCCCCGAAACAGCGAGGTCGCCCACGCAAGGCAACGGCTACGAAGACCTCGAGCTCGCGACAAGGAGCACGGCGATGACGTCGATTCAACCGGCGGGGGGAGGCGGCGGCGGAGTCAGCGGTGGTCCCAGCTCGAGTAGCCTCGCCGACGTCATCGACACCATCCTCGACAAGGGCCTGGTCATCGACGCCTACGTGCGCGTCTCGCTGGTCGGCATCGAACTGCTGACGATCGACGCACGCGTCGTGGTCGCCAGTGTCGACACGTACCTGCGGTTCGCGGAGGCCGTGAACCGGCTCGAGATCGGCAGTGGCGAGCCGAAAGGCCTGACGGATCTGGTCGGGGACGTCACCGAGGGAGGCGCCAAATCGAAGACCAAGGGCGCGCTCGAGTCCGCCGGTGAGAAACTCGGCGACATCCTCGGCGGCGGAAAGGAAGAACCTGAGCGCGAACGCGTTTCGCGCAAGTCCACACGAGGTGACAAGTGATGTCTACGTCGAATGAGAACACCGACTCAGCTGAGGAGCCGCGCACCAGCGGTGTCTACGTGTACGGCATCGTGCCCGCGGACGTACAAGCCGAAGAGGACGCTGTCGGCGTGTGTGACGGACCGGTCAGCATCGTCAAGCACGGCGACATCGCAGCGCTCGTGAGCGAGATCTCGGTGGACAGGCCGCTCGGCAAGCCCGAGGACCTCCGAACCCATGCGCACGTGCTGGACGGCACGTCGCGTGTGGCCCCGGTGTTACCGCTTCGTTTCGGGGCGGTCATGACTGATGAAGGGGCCGTCGAGGAAGAGTTGCTCGCAGCACACGCCGACGAGTTCGCCGCGGCGTTGAAGGAACTCGAAGGCCGAGCACAGTACGTGGTGAAGGGGCGATACGTCGAGCAGGCGATCCTCGAGGAAATAATCGAAGAGAACGAGCAGGCGAGCAAACTGCTCGGCGCGATCCGCGATCAGCCCGAGGAGACCACCCGCGACGCCCGCATGGCCCTCGGCGAGATCGTGAGTAACGCCATCGAAGCCAAACGCGACGAAGACACCCAGAAGGTGGTCGAGGCACTCGAGTCGCTGTCCGATTCGGTCAACGTCCGGGAACCGACGCATGAGGAGGAGGCCGCGCAAGTAGCCGCCCTCGTCGAAGTCGCGCGGCAGGAAGAACTCGAGAAGGCAGTGGGAGAGCTGGCCGAGCAGTGGGACGGCCGGGTCGACATGCGCCTGCTCGGACCGCTCGCCGCCTACGACTTCGTGGTGACGCAGAAGCCGGAGGGCTGACCGATGGGTCTGCTGTCGTTCATTGCCACGCTGCCACTCGCCCCCGTTCGTGGGGTGATCTCGCTGGCCGAGTTGATTCAGCGACAGGTCGAGGAGGAAGCCCACAATCCCGCGAGTGCGCGGCGTGCTCTCGAGGAACTGGAGGACGCGCGCGCGGCAGGCGAGATTTCCGCCGAGGAGGAAGAGCAGGCCCAGCAGGCCATCCTCGACCGGATGACCGGGACGGCACGGCCGCCCTCCGGTACGGAGAAGGAGTGACCTGCGATGGCAGAAGAGCAGCCACCTCCGTTGCCGGCACCCGAGATCGCCGAGATCGCAACGCATGACATTGCGCAGTTGACCGGCAAGAAACCGCTGGGTGCGACATCGGTCATGCCGACCGACGACGGCTGGACGGTGGAGGTGGAGGTAGTCGAGGATCGGCGAATCCCGTCGTCGACGGACATGCTCGCGATGTACGAGGTGGTGTTGGATCTGGACGGAGAGCTGTTGTCCTACCGCAGAACCCGCCGCTATATTCGCGGTGTCGGTGACAGTGGGAGCGCGTCGTCATGACCATCACCGGCGGCGGTGCGAGCAACCTTCCGCAGAGCTCGGGCGGCGGAATGGGCGGCGGGCATCAGTCGACGAACCTCGGCGAGATTCTCGAGCGGGTGCTCGACAAGGGGCTCGTGATCGCCGGAGACATCCAAGTCAACCTGCTCGATATCGAACTGCTGACCATCAAGGTGCGCCTGGTGATCGCCTCTCTGGAGACCGCGAAGGAGGTGGGCATCGATTGGTGGGAGCACGACCCCTGGCTGACCGGCAAGAACAGCGACGTCGAACTCGAGAACCGGAAGCTGCGGGAGCGGATCGCCGAACTCGAGTCCGACAGGTCGGTCCGCCCTGCCGTCCAGGCCGCCGACACGGTCGAGGTCGAGGGGAAACGTCGGAAGCCCCGCAATGACCGCGGATGAGGGTGTCTGGCTGTACAGCATCACCACCGACAGGATCGGCGACGCACAACTCGCCGGAGTCACCGGCGTGGCAGGCGAGCCGGTCCGCGCTGTGTCGTCGGCTGGTCTCGTCGCGGTGGTGGGAACGGTGAGCCTGAGCGAATTCGGGCAGGAACCGCTGCAGCGCAACCTCGAGGACCTCGACTGGCTTGCGGCAACCGCGAGAGCACACGACGCGGTGGTGGCTGCCGTGTTGCGCTGCGGTCCCACCGTTCCGTTGCGACTGGCAACCCTCTACCTCGACGACGATCGCGTTCGCCTCCTCCTCGACGAAAGACAGGACGAGTTCGGCGCAACGCTGCGTCGGGTGACCGGACGAAGCGAGTGGGGTGTCAAAGCGTACGGAGACGCGAAGGCCCTGGCGCAGAACGTGAAGGAGGATCCCGCCGCGACGGGTGCGGCAGGCAAGGGGACCGCGTACCTACTGCGTCGCCGTGCGGAGTTGAGCGCACAGCAAGACGTCGAACGCCGGGCGGCCGGCCACGCGGACGAGATTCACTCCGCCCTCCTGGGCCATGCCGTCGACGGGGTTCGACGGCAGGTCACCGATCCGGTGCTGACCGGGAAACGGGCCTGGATGATCTTCAACGGCACCTACCTCGTCGACGACGAGCGGGTCGACGACTTCGCTGCGCTCGTTTCGGCACTCGACACCGCACGCCCCGGCATCACACTGGACCTGACCGGACCGTGGCCGCCGTACTCCTTCGCCGGGATCGACGGGTGAGCACATGAGCGAGATGGTCCCCGCGGACGACACTCGCCGCATCGCGCTCGTCGATCTGCTCGATCGGGTGCTCGGCGGCGGCGTCGTCATCACCGGTGAGATCACCCTGTCGCTCGCCGACGTCGACATGGTCCGAATCTCACTGCGCACACTCATCGCTTCGGTCAGCGCACTCGTCCCCGACCCGGTCGGGCCGGAGCCCACCGATGACTGAGCCCGAGCCCGTCGATTCGGATGCACCGACCGACATCGGTCGCCGGGTTCTGCCGCAGCGAATCGACGCCGACCCCGAATCCGTCGAGAAGGGCCTGGTCACCCTGGTCCTGACGATCGTCGAACTACTGCGCCAACTGATGGAACGGCAGGCGATACGCCGAGTCGAGCACGGCGATCTCACCGACGAGCAGATCGAACGCATCGGCACGACACTCATGCTACTCGAGGAGCGAATGGCCGAGTTGCGTGAGCATTTCGATCTCACCCCCGAGGACCTGAACATCGATCTCGGACCGCTGGGGCCGCTGCTGTCGAACGAATAGTCCGGGCTCTCCGCGGTTCGATCAATGCTTGAGGGCGTTCTTGATCTTCTTGCCCGCATCCTTGACCTTGTCTCCCATCTGCTTGGCATTGCCCTTGGCCTGCTCCTTGCTCCCCTCGGCTTCGAGGTGGGCATTCCCCGTGGCCCTGCCGACAGCCTTCTTGGCGGCGCCTTCGGCGGTTTCGACCTTGTGCCGGATCTTCTTTCCCATGTTCATGACGACGTCCCGTCCTCTGTGATCCGTTCCGTTTTCGCGATCACCAACTTCAGTCAACTCGTCCACAGCGCCGCTGTCGAGAACCTCGATCGCGTCGTCACCGTCGCAGCAACAATGCACTGTCTCCGAACTCGTGCCACAGGTAGCCACGTGCGAGCGCCTCGTCGTAGGCACGACGGACGGCCTTCTCCCCCACCACCGATTCGAGCAGCATCAGGTGTGACGCCCCCGGTGCGTGCCAGCCCGTGATCAGGCCGTCCACGACCAGGGTCGGCCTACCCGCACTCAGCACCAGGTCCGTCCAGCCGGCGCCCGCCACCGCCATGCCGCCCGAAGTGGCCGCGGTCTCGAGGGCCCTGGTCACGGTGGTTCCGACCGCGATGACGCGGCCTCCGGCGGCACGCCGGTCGTTGACCAGCCGCGCCGTCTGCTCCGGCACCTCGAACCGCTCCGGGATCGGCGGCTCCCCTCGCTCCGGCGAGGAGACCCCCGTGTGCAACAGGATCGGTGCCACCACCACCCCCGAGGTCGCGAGGTCGGTAACCATCGAATGAGTGAACGGCCTAGCGGCGCTGGCCATCTCGGCGCTTCCACCGGTGCGACCGAAGATCGTCTGGTACGAGGACAGGGGCCAGCGTTCGTGGACGTACGCGTAGGTGATCGGACGGCCCGAGGTGGCGAGCAGTTCCGCGGCTACGTCCGCGACGCCGTCGATCGAGGCCCGCCACAACCTGGTCGACCCGAGAGGCCAGGGTTTCACGAGCGTCGCAACGACACCGCGCGGCAGAATGATCCGCGTTCCCGCCGCAATCGTGTCGAGGGCGCCGGAGACCGGTCCCGGCGCTCGCACCTCGACCGCCCAGTCTCCGTCCGCGAGATCGGTCGAGAAGTGCACGACCACAGGTCCGACCGCGTCGACGGTCCCGTCCACCGCCGCCGCCAGTGTCGACGACGCGTTCACCACCACCACGTCGCCCGGCCGCAGGAAACGCGGCAGGTCGTGAAATCTGCTGTGTTCCACCCTGCCCCGATCGGACACCAGCATTCGCACCGAGTCGCGCAGCAGCCCCCGGCTCTCCGGTGGGCCACTCGCCTCCAATCGCTGAGGCAGCACGAACCGGAACTCGGCCGCGGAGGGGATGCGTGCGCGGGTCACGACGACACCCCCGTGTTCGCTGCGACCACGAAGTCCGCCGCACGGTACCGGCCGCTGGGTGGGCTGCTGTCGAGCAAATGCAGCAGTGCAGGCACCACGGTCTCCGGATCGGGCCGATCCGAGATGTCCTCGCCGGGAAACGCCGCCTGGTGCATCTCGGTGCGCATGTCGCCGGGATCGAATGCATACACCGCAAGGCCGGGTTCCTCCACCGCCAGCACCGCGGTCGCGTGGTCGAGCGCCGCTTTCGCGGCTCCGTAACCGCCCCAGCCCGCGTACGCCGCGACCGCGGCATCCGACGAAATGTTGATCACGGTCCCGCCCGCGTCCCGCACGTGCTCGAGCAACGCGGCGATCAATGCGAGCGGGGCGAGCACATCGGTCGCGAAGACCTGCGCCAATGCGTCCTCCGGATACCGGGCGAGGGCGGGCATCGGGCTGGGTCCGAGCGCGCTGGCGTTGTTGAGCAACAGGTCCAGTCGCCCCCGCGCCGCGATCTCGACGGCGATACTCTCGCGATGCCCCGGATCGGTCACGTCACCGGGGAGCGCGGTGATGCTGTGTGCCCGCGCGGCAACCCGATCGAGGGGTTCGACCCGCCTGCCGGTGACGATCACCTCCCAGCCGCGCTCCGCGAGCGCGACTGCGCTCACCCGTCCCAGCCCTGCAGATCCTCCTGTGATCAGCGCCGTCCTGGTGCCGTTCATCGCAGACTCCTTGTCTCCTGTGACATCTGCGACCATCGTGAAACCTCGAGTCCACTTCATGTCAAGGACGGCAGCGTCAGGGGACCGCCGGCCGATTCGCGGGGCACACTTCCGGGGTGGGATTTCAGGATGGAGCGGACGATAATTGGGTCCCTACCATGAGACGAATCGAGGGTGACATCGTATGAACACATTCGCAGTGCGGTCGGCGCTCGCGGCGGCAGCCGCGCTCGCCGTCTTCGCAACACCCGGTGTCGCGGCCGCGGCGCCGAACCTGCACGGGGATCCCACAACGCCGGGCACACAGGTTCAGGTCGAGAGCGATCCGGGCGACTCGAACAGCTACACCTGCGGGGCAGTCGGCGTCGCGGGAGCCGGAGTCGGCTCGAATTCCTCCGGTGGCGCCGGGCAGGTCAACGGCGCGTACTTCGGTCCCGGCCCCGTCCAGGGCGGCTGCGTCGGTAGCGACGGGTCGGTCTACTTCCCGACCGGCAACGCCGAATGACGGCACGCAAGAACGCAATGCCGAACTTTCACCGGGCCGGCCCGCCCACCGGGTGGATCCGCTCGATGGTCGCGAACCAGGCCGGTGCGCCGTTGTCGTGGAATCTCGTCTCGATCCGATCCGGTTCGATGGCGGCGACCTTCCATCCGTCGCCGGGGTCGAACGCCGCTCGCAACTCCTCCCGGCTGACGGGGTGCGGGCCGGTATCGGGACCAGCGTCGCTGAAGCACAACACATAGACGGTTCCGCCGTGTTCGGTCACCGACGCCACGCTCGCCACGTAGCGTGGTCGCTCGGCGGCGTCGAACGTGTGGAACAGTCCGCAGTCCAGCACGGTGTCGAACCGGCGCCCCATTCCGTCCAACTGGAACGCGTCGGCCAGCGCGAACTCGACCTCGATCCGACGGTCGTCGGCCTTGTCCCTGGCAATCGCCAGTGCCGTCTCAGCCACGTCGACGCCCAGAACCTGCAATCCCAGGGAGGCGACGTGAAGCGCGTTCTCGCCGGTGCCGCATCCCGCATCGAGCACCGCTCCGGCGAAGCCGCCTTCGGATGCCACCCGCACGACCGCCGGCTGCGGCCGGCCGACATCCCACGGCGCCGGCCCCTCGTGATACGACGCATCCCAGGGCCGTCCCGTCATGCGTTCGTGGCTGGTTGGCTGCCGACCACTGAACGGATCGGCGAGGGGTCCTGATCGCTCCGACACTTCGACGCCTCCCTGAAACGGATCGTGCCACCTCATCTTGGCACGGCACTGCGCGGTTCTCGACCCTCGACACCGCGACTGCCTGCCCTGCCGACACCGGACAGATGTTCGAATGTCTTAACATATAATTTAGGCATGAGTACGAATATCGGAATTGTCGGGTACGGGCTGGGCGGCCGCTACTTCCATGCACCGTTCGTCGACGCGGCAGAGGGAATCACGCTGGGCGGCATCGTGACCCGATCCGACTCCCGTGTCGCCCAGGCCGCCGCCGACTTCCCCGGAGTGCCGGTGTTCTCGAGCCTCGGCGAACTCATCGACTCCGGCGTCGATGCCGTCACGATCACCACCCCACCGCAGACGCGACGCGAACTCGTGCTCGAAGCACTCGGGCGTGGCGTGCACGTGGTCGCGGACAAGCCTTTCGCGCCGGATCTCGAGACGGCCCGCGAGCTGGTAGCAGCCGCCGATGACGCCGGCGTGCTGCTCAGCGTCTATCACAACCGTCGATACGACGCCGACATCCGTACCCTGAAGTCGGTGTTGCCGCGACTCGGCGACATCTGGCGTGTCGAATCCCATTTCGACCTGGACGGTGCCGACACGCTCGAATCAGGCCCGGCCGGCGGGTTGCTGCGAGACATCGGCGCACACGTCGTCGACCAGATGCTGTGGTTGTTCGGGCCGGCAGAGAGGGTCGACGCCCACCTCGATTACGTCGATCGGCCGGAGGGGCGCACCGACGCCGGCTTCGTCGTCAACATCGCTCACCGCAGCGGGGTCTATTCGAGCGTCTCGTCGAGCAAGGTCAACCACCTCGAGGGGCGGCGGCTACGCGCGTTCGGCAGCGTGGGCAGCTATGTGGCGGACGGGACGGATGTGCAGGCGCAGGCTCTCTTCGCAGGGGTGCGGCCCATCGACGATCCCACCGGGTGGGGTTACGAACGACGGGAACGGTGGGGCGTCCTCCACACAGCGGATGGCGCGGAACCGGTTCCGTCGCAGCGGGGTGCGTATCAGGACTACTACACGGAATTCGCGGCCGCCGTTGCCGGCACCGGCACACAACCGGTGCCTGCCCGCACCGCGCTCGGCACCATCGCGGTGTTGGGAGCGGCGCGTGAGGCCGCGGAAAGCGGCAGCACGGTCGTCGTGCAGTCCCTCGACTGACCGGAGGCGACTGCGCCGGCGCTCACGTCGGTTCGGGGCTCGCGTCGGTTCGGGGCTCGCGTCGGTTCGGGGCTCAGGACGCGGAATCGAGAAACTCGGCGACCGCCTTGTTGAACGAATGTGGTCGTTCCATGTTCGTCGCGTGCCCCGCGCGCGGAACGACGGTCGACGCTCCCTTCGGTGCGAGTGCCGCAGCCGCTGCGGCGTGTGCTGACGGCCAGAACTCGCTGTCGGAACCGGCCACGAAGAGCACGGGAAGATCGCTCGAACGGATCGTCGGACGCCAGTCGATTTTCGCATGATCGTTCAACAGGGCGAGTTCCGGTGGCGACAGTGTTCGGTCGACGCGGCCCATCGCGGCGAGCAGGCGGACCAACCGCATGCCGCGTCTCCAGATCGGGGTGCCGTGGCCGGTCGGGGGAATCCTGTCCGCAAAGGACGTGTCGACATGCCGCACCTTGCAGGTCGAGCCCCTCGATGAGGGCGTGCACGAATCCGGCGCGTGTCTGCATCGTCGTTCCGTGCGGCGTGGCCGGAGCCGTCCCGTGACCCGGCAGATCCACAGCGATGACGCGGTGGCCGGCCTCGATCAGCGACGGGATCTGATACCGCCACGACGTGGCGGGGGCTGTGAAGCCCGCCGGCAACATCACGCTCGACGAGGATCGGCCGTCACCGTGCACGGTGTAGTCGATTCGAGCACCGCCGGATTCGATGGACAGCATTGCTTCTCCTATCCCCCAACTGTTCGCGGCTGACGCGCCGTGGTGCCCGCCTGCGGTCACCGTGGCGCTGGTACGGACTCGGGAATCCATCCATGGAGAACATCTCCACTCCGGGACGGTTTCACTGTGGAACCGAAATTCCTGGACTGTCGGGTGTAACGTTCCGGGACCTCGCAGACACCATTCGAGTAGCTGTGGACGTTGGGCCCACGCATTCGAACAGGACACTACGACATGCACATCTCACTTCCCCACTCCCAGGCTTCGCGCGCGGCGAATCCGTCGGGCGCAGTGAACCGTCGCCCTCGAATCACCCTGCGGAACCGGTTCGCCACGGCCGCCGTCGCCGCCGCGATCGCCGTCATCCCCCTCGGCGCCGCGACCACCATCGCAACAGCGGCCGAACACCCCGTTGCGACAGTCGCCGCACCCACCATCCCCGGCGATCGTGGTGACCACGGTGACGGCCCCCGCCACGACCGACAACGCGACCAACGGCAAGAACGCCGAGACCAGAGCATGACGCTCGACGAACTTCTCATCGGGTGGAACAGCAGCCAGATCTACCAGATGTGATGACGCTTGACCGAGGACGGCGCCAGGATTCGTCGTCCTCGCTTTCGCATGCCTTCCCCCCTCAGCGTGGAGTGGATTCCGCTCGTCGCTCGTAGCGCGAGCGAGCCAGGGCGTGCGCACGGCACAGCAACGCCCGCGTGACTTCGCCTGTGCGCGAGCCGGGGTCGATGACTGCCAGCCAGGCCAGTGAGCCATAGACGGGATGCGCGATGACGGTGTCGCGCGCACCGGCGTCGACGTCGGCGACGCCCTGCTCTCGCGGTGCATGGCCGGTTGCCTCGATGAACGCCTCCTTCCCGGCATGGATGTTCACCCGGAACGCACCCGCGCGGTCCAGACCCGAGCTTTCGTCGCCGGGGTAGTTCTTGGTGACGATGGTGGCGAAGGGCTGGGTCCTGTCCGGAACGATCCGATCCGGTGAGTAGTAGAAGAAGGTGTCACCCCAGCTGATCTCCGGCGAACCGTCGCCGGGGGCAGGCCTGAGCGTCAGAACATCGCCGAGGCCTTCGACGAAGTCGATGATGTCGTCCATGGTCATAGCTTCCAGCGTTTCATTAAAGTGCTTGTGGAGACCTCGAGGAGCAGACGTAGGAGAAATACGGTGACAAGTCTCCAATCGCGTCATCTGCGGACCGTCGATGTCGCCCGGCGTGCCGGATGTTCCGTGCAGCACGTACGCAACCTCGAACGCGACGGGGTGCTGCCTCCCGCAACCCGCACAGCCACCGGATACCGGATCTACACCGACGTGCATGTGCAGTCCGCGCTCGCCTATCGGGAACTCGCCATCGGCGTCGGCCCGGTCGAAGCCACACGGATCGTGCGCAGCGTGCACACGTGCCCGGCCGCGACAACGGTCGCCCTCCTCGATGCCGCGCACGCCCGACTCCACACGGAACGAACCGAACTCGCGCTGGCGAAGCAGGCCGCTGAGGCCATCTCGACCGAGCCTGTCGACGACGTGCAGGCATCCGACTGGATGAGCGTGAGCGAACTCGCCGCCGCCCTCGGCATCCGCCCCTCCACGTTGCGGCATTGGGACGCAGAGGGACTCGTCGTCCCGGACCGGGACACACCCACGGGAGCGCGCCGATACTCCCCTTCACAGGTCCGCGACGCTCGCGTCGTGCATCAGCTACGCAAGGCCGGTTACCGCATCGCACCTCTCCACGCGGTCATGACCCAACTCGGGCACACACCCGGATCGGGTGACATCGGCGCCGCGCTCGCTGCCCGCGACCAGGCCACCACAGCCCGCTCCCGAGCCCTGCTCGACGCAACCTCTGCCCTCACCGTGCTCCTCGCACTCCGAGAAGGGGGGGTCAGTGCGCGCGCGACAACACCGCCACCAGAAAATCGGAATCCTCGCTGAACGGGCGCAGATCCCACGTCGAGAACAGCAGATCCGCCGTCAGGCCGCCGGCCTGAGCGTCCGCGAGGAATTGGGAGAACTCGTAGCCCCGGTCGGCGCCGAACCCCACAACCACTCGGCCGGTCGGGGCGAGATGAGCGGCGAATTCCGTCAGCACCGCCTCCCGGGTCGACGGCGCCAGGAAAGTCATCACGTTGCCCGCACAGACGATGACCTCGAAATCGGCTGTCACCCCCCGAGCCGGCAGATCCAACTCCGCGAGATCACCGACCAGCCACGTCGGACCGGGGTGATCCTCCTCTGCCACGGAGATGAGCACCGGATCCACATCGACACCCACCACGACATGACCGGCATCGTGCAAGTAGCCGCCGAGACGGCCCAGTCCGCACCCCGCATCCAGTACCCGACCGCCGCGGCCGAGCATCGCATCGACCAGCCGCGCCTCCCCCACGATGTCCTTGCCCTGCGCCTCCATGGCACGGAACCGCTCGACGTACCACATCGAATGCCCCGGGTCGGCTGCTGTGATCTCCTCCCACTGGCTGGGGATGCGCTCCTCGGGGGTGCGTGCACTCATTACCGATTCCTCCTCGATCCGGCCCGCTCGGCGAGCCACTGCCACCGTATGCGACACCACCTCGGCACCCACCCGCAGCCCGACGGTGTTTCGCCGACGCGAGTCTCGATCAGCGGGATGCCAGGGCCGACGCGGCCGGTCCTCCGAGGAAGATCGAGCCATGCCCGAGTCCGTTCCCGACCGCGTCCAGATCACCGACCGCCTGCACGTCGTGGCCGACCTGCTCGACACGAAGGACTGGCCGGGGTTCGCGGCGACACTCACCGAAGATGTCGTGGCCTATGGGCGGACGGGGCCGGTGGACGTGGTCGCGCGCGTCCGCTCCCACCTCGACGTCTGCGGTGCCACCCAGCACCTGCTCGGCAACATCCGCGTCGACGTCGACGGTGACGCGGCGCGCACTCGGTCCTATTTCCGGGCGTTTCACGTCGGCCTCGGAGAACGCGCCGGCGCGACGTACGAATGCCTCGGCGAGTACCGCGACGAATGGCGCCGCGGACCTTCGGCCTGGTTGCTGGCCGGGCGGGTGATCGACGTCCGCGCCGAGATCGGCGACCGCGGTGTCATCGCACCCCTGAGCTGAACCCCGTCGACGGCTCAGCTGTGGTCGCCGCACACCGCGGATGCCGGGTCCGGTGCACAGATCTGCTGCCAGGTGTAGAAGCCGGAGTTGACCACGACGTCGAGGTTGTCCTTCGTGATGTTCTGCACGGGCAGGAACACCGTCGGCACGGCCATGTACTGGTTGTCGATCGTGCCGTTGACGATCTCCTCCGGAATGCCGTCACCGTGCAGGATCGATGTGGTCAGCTGCGCCGCGACCTTTGCCTGATCGGACAGATTCTTGAAGATCGTGTTGTCGAGGGTTTCCTGTGCGATCAATTGCAGCGCAGCGAGATTGGCGTCCTGGCCGCCGGTGACCGGGATCCGCCCGGCGAGCCCGCGGCCTGCCAGTGCCGCGACGATTCCGCCTCCCAGGTCGTCGTTCATGGTGACGAACAGCGCGATGTCGTTGTTCTCACGGGCCAGGCATTCCTCGGCGAATGCCTGACCTTCGGCCGGGTCCCAGTCGTCGATCGCGGTCTCGCAGACCACGCGGATCTTGCCGCTGTCGGCGAGCGGCTGCAGAAACTCGTCCTGGCCGAGCAGGAATTGACGGGTCCCGTATTCACCGAGGTTTCCCCCCACCCGGGCAATCTTCACCCCGTCGCCGGGCATCGCGGCGATCAGATCCGCGGCGCGGCTACCCTGCCGTCGGCCGACCTCGAGTGGATCGAAGATCACCTGAACGTCTGCCGGTCCACCGACCGCGTCATGGTCGTAGAGCACGACAGGAACGTCCGCCTCGGCGGCGGCGGTCAAGGCTCCACCCGAGAACCTCGCGTCCGTGGAGATCAGCACGAGCACGGACGCGCCCTCCGCGATCGCCGACTCGACCTGACTCTGCTGGCGGGCCGGATCGCCCTCGGCATTGCGGACCGTGACCGTCGCCTCCGGCGCGAACAGCTCCAGGAAGTCGGTGAACAAGGGTTCGTCGCGCTCCACGAATCGGGTGGTCGTCGTGTTCGGCAAGAAAAAGAAAACCTTCTCCTGTGCATCGTCGCCCTGCGGAGCAGGGGCCGCGCAGGCCCCGAGCACCACCGCTGCGACCGCGGCCGCGACGCTGAACGCGCGCACCCTTCTCTTCATGAGCCTGTCTTCATGAGCCGTGACCTCCAGCCTGATCGTGCCCAGTCTGGAGATACCCGCGGGCGAGGCCCGCTACTCGCGCGGGTCGATGCTTTCGGTGTTTTCCGACCGTGATCGGCGCACACTGAGTGCAGGGATGAGGAGGAGAAGGTGTTCCACCAGGACCGCGGCGCCGTATCCAGCGGAGATCGTGACACTTCGACGGCCGACGAGCATCTCCTGAACGAATCCCTTCTCGTCGAGCCCGAGGTCCGCCGGCGCCCCTGGCGCGAATTCCTCGCATCGACACCCGGACGCCTGTCCCTCCTCGCCGTCGTCCTCGTCGCGGTGGCGCTGACGGCCGGTCTCGTGACGTCCGCCGTGGTCGCCGCGCGGCAGCAGCGCATGGAAACCCTTCGCGCCCACACCGAACCGCTGGCGGACGCCGCGCAGAACCTGTTCAGCTCGTTGTCGATCGCCGACGCGGCAGCGACATCGTCGTTCATCGCGGGTGCCATCGAGCCGCTGGCGGTGCGCGACCGGTACAACCAGGCGCTCGGGGACGCGTCGAACGCACTCGTCACCGCGTCGTACGGCGTCACCTCCGGCGACGTCGAATCGTTGCGACTGCTCACCGAGATGTCGCGGCACGTCGCCGTGTACACGGACCTGGTGGCGACCGCACGGTCCAACGACTCCGCGGGAAATCCGGTCGGGGTGGCGTATCTCGGAACCGCTTCGGCTCTGATGCAGGACACCATCCTGCCCTTGGCCGAACACCTCTACAACGACCAGGCCCGCGCCGTCGCCGACACGCAATCCCACACCGCCCGGTTGCCCGCCACCGCTATTGTGGTCGCGTCGGCCGGGGTCGTCGTCCTCGCCGTCGCACACGCATACGTGGCGCATCGAAGCCGTCGCCGGGTCAATCCCGGGCTGGCGTGCGCGACGGTCCTGCTGGCCGCACTCGTCGTGTGGATCGTGATCGCCGGGCTGTTGTCGACGTCGGCGAGCGAACGCGCACGGATCGACGGCGCCGAACCCCTCGCGGCGGTCACGAAGGCGAGGATCCTCGCCCAGCAGGCCCGCGCCGACGAGACACTGGGACTGCTCCGGCCGGGTTTCGATCCGGCCGGGAGCGACTATGCCCGGCACACGGACGCACTCTCCGCGATTCTGAACTCGGACGCGTCGCGGAACACCGTGATCGCGCCGACGATCGCCGATGCGTCCGCCGCGTTCGACGGATGGCGGAGCGCGCACCGGGATCTGCAGCAGAAGCTCGCAGACGGCGACTACCAGGGCGCGGCGGACGTCGCGGTCGGTCCGGGCGCGACGGCATCGACCGCCCAGTTCCGGGCCCTCGACGAATCGCTCGAAGACGCCATCACCGCCCTGCGCACCGAGGAACTCGACGCGATGCGGGAGTCGTACCGCACGATGGCGGCGCTCGCCGTGGGTGGCATCGTGCTCGCTGTTTCCGCAGCGCTCGCCGTCGTCGCGGGGATCGAACCCCGAGTGAGTGAGTACCACTGATGGTGCGAACACACCCGGAACGGCGACCGCGCTCCACCCGGCTGCTCGGGTGCCTCGCGTTCGGCGCTGTCCTGATTGCCGGCTGCGGCGCCCCCGACGCACCCGCCCCGAGGTTCTCCGGAGACTTCACGGAGTTTCCCCTGTCGGCCGGCGCCCAGCTCATCGCACCGTCCGACACGCCGCCACCGGATACAGAGACGCCGGCATGCGCAGCACCGGCCAGCCTCCGCCCGGGGACTCCGAGTTTCGGCGGCACGCTCGGCGATATCCGTGCCCGCGGCACCGTGGTCGTCGCGGTCGATCAGAACACCAACCTGTTCAGTTTCCGCGACCCGACGACCGGCACCCTCACCGGATTCGGTGTCGACCTCGCTCGGGAGGTCGCACGTGATCTGCTCGGCGATCCCACCAAGGTCGAGTTCCGGCCGCTCGGAACCGATGACGGCGCCGAGATGCTCGCCGACCGTGACGCGGACATGGTCGTGCGTCCGGTGGCCCTCCCCTGTCAAGGTCTCCAGGACTTGACGTTCTCCACGGTGTATCTCGAGGCCTCACGCCGGCTCGTGGTGCGGGACGGGTCGGGTATCTCCGGTCCGGCCGACCTTGCCCGGCGACGGGTCTGCACGCATCACGACCCGGCGTCGATGTCGGCGCTGTCGCGCATCGCCCCCAAAGCCACGATCCTTGCGGTCCCCGACTGGGACGACTGTCTCATGGCCATCCAGCAGCGGCAGGCCGACGCGGTCGCAGGCGCCGCCTTCCTCGCCGGTCTCGTCGCCCAGGATCCGAATCTCGAAATCGTCGGTCCCGAAACAGATTCCGCCCAGTACGCCATCGGCCTCGCTCCCGGAAACGACGACCTCGTCCGGTTCGTCAACGGCACACTGGAACGACTGCGCACAGACGGAACCTGGGCGGCCCTCTACGAGCGGTGGCTGTCGTCGCTCGGCCCGGCACCCGGACCACCGGCCCCGGAGTACCGGGACTGACCGACCCCTCAGACGGCGGGCGCCACTTTTATCCCCCGAGTTCCACCACGTCCCGGCTCAGCTCGGATCGTCGTCGGCAACGGTCTTGGGCAGGCCGGTCCCCATCGGGTCGAGCAGGGCCGTGGTGCGCGAACCCCATCGCTCGTGCGCGGATTGGCGGGTCATCCCGGCGGCCTTGCCGATGGTCGCCCACGTCGCTCCCTGAAAGCGCAGGCCGAGAACGGTTTCGATGCCGTCCAGGCCGGCAGCGAGCTGTATACGAAGACTCAGCAGGTGCCAGGCCAGGGTTCGCTGGTTGGGAATGTCCGTGCCCTGCTCGGCGTCCCATTCCGCCGTGCCGGGAAGCGGCCCGGTGCCGATGATTTCGTCGGCGTGACGGCTTGCTTCGGCGGCCGCAGCCGTTATCACCGCGCGAGCAGCGGCGTCGATTTCCGCACTGACGGCGCGTTCGACCAGTTCCATGACTACCTCCCAATTCTGTCAGGTATAGCCTGACAGGGATGGGACCTGGCGTCAAGAATTACCTGACACGAGGTGGGACGCGCGACCGGATTCACGGTGCTCGAATGTCAGGGCAAGCAATTCCAGGTCGAGTTCGACGCAGTCATCACGCGGGCAGTGGAGAAGGTTCGCCGCCTCACCTGAACCCTGTCGATCCCGCACGGAGCTGCGCTGCGAGATCAGTGATGTCGGTGGCTGAAATGTCCCAACTGCCTGTTGGCGCGAGATCATCCGTCTGGTGCGGTCCGTGTTCGACGGGCCGGAGAATGAAGGCTGTAGCCAGTCCTGTGGCGTGAGCGGCTTCGAGGTCGCCGTTGTGGGCGGCGGCGAGCATGACTTCGCCCGGGTGAAGACCGAGAACCTGTGCTGTCCGCAGGTAAGCCTGGGGATCAGGTTTGTATTTCCGGTTGATGTCGGAGCCGATGATCACGTCCCACGGGATTCCGGCGTTCTTGGCCATGTCGAGCAGAAGTGAGGTGTTGCCGTTCGAGAGCGGGCCGATGATGTACTCGGCTTTGATCGCCGTGAGCCCTGGCACGCTGTCGGGCCAGGGGGTGAGCACATGCCAGGCGCGCGCGAGCTCGTCGAGCTCTCCGGAATCGTGATTCGTGGGGTCGATACCCGATTCGCGGAGCACGAAGTCGAGGTTCTCGCGGTGCAAGATATCGAGAGTCACGAACTCGCGGGCGCCGGAAAGGATCGCGTCCATCGATGGCTGGTAACGGGCGCGCCACCGGTCGGCGAATGCAACTGCGTCCACCTCGAGCTGATGACGCGCCGCATAATCCGCAACAGCGGTGGCGATACCGGTGCGCCAATCGACAACGGTGCCAAAGGTATCGAACAACACGGCGCGGACATTGCGCCCCGTCGACGGGGACCGGAACGGCACACCAGCCATGGGCGTCCTTTCGACTCGAACGGATGACGTGGCATCAGAATAGTGCCGTCATACAAAGCCGTCGGCGAATCGAACGGAGCGCCCATGGGTGAGCGTCTGCTTCAGTACCGGGAGTAGTGCTGTCCACTCACCTGGTCACCGGCGCAGATGCACTTGCGTTCGAGGCTTCGCGCCGAGGTCACGGCACAGAACCGAATCCCGAGCTCGTCGTGGGAATCCGCGCTGTGTGGGCATGCCGTGCACGATGCCTCCGATTCCACCACCAGCGTGGGGCTCGGCGACTCGGAGACGAGGAAATTTGACACATCAGTCGGGTTCGACGCCATGGCGGCGCTCCAGTTCTCGGCCCTTCGACTGCGGGCCGCGGTGGGCGCCGAGGACGACATGGCATGACCGCGCATATTCGAATAACCCTCGACAACCACCACGCTACCCCCTCACGGCCCAACCCCGCCGCGTCACCATTCGTGACCTCGGCAGACGCACGGGTCGACCGCCTGATCGGGCGGGCCCTCTCGGCGAGCGCCGGAAGTCGGCCCGCAAGGCGACGGCCGGGGGCATCTTCGCAGGTACAGCACATACTGGTAGTAACGGACCCGGTCGTGCCCGCGATATAGATCAGCTAAGCCGAAACGTCCGACCCAGAGGCAATCGTCGTTGGTTGCCGTCGGGAGGTTCTAGCAAGTGGATACCAGGAACAGGAGCGACGCGACCGTTCGCAGTCGGCCCGACGCCTTCCCGCTGACGCCCGTGCAGCGCGGAATCTGGCTGGCCCAGCGCCTCGCCCCCGACGTCCCGAGGTGCATTGCGCAGTACGTCGAGGTGCGCGGCGCTCTGGATCTCGCGGCCCTCGACGACGCGTCGGTCACTGCGGGTCGTGAGTTCCAGTCGGCGTTCCTGCGGGTGTTCGAGATCGACGGGCAGCCGTTCCAAATCGTCGACCCGACCATCGAGCTGTCGACCGGATATGTCGACCTCGGAGACGAGCCGGACCCCGTCGCGGCGGCCCACGCGTGGATGACGCGGGACTACACCGCGCCGCTCGATCCGACGCGGGACCGGCTGGCGACGTCGACGGTGTTACAAATCGGTGACGATTGCTACTTGTGGTACAGCAGAATTCACCATGTCGCACTGGACGGTTACGGAGCGATGACGCTGGTGAACCGAATCGCCGCCCTGTACACCGCGCGTGTGGAGGCACGGACGCCGCAACCTGCCGGTGCCGCAGATCTGCGCACCCTTCACCGTCTCGACGAGGAGTATCGGTCGTCGAGGCACTACGAGTCCGATCGGGCGTATTGGCGGGACCGCCTCGCCGGTCTCCGTTCCAACTCGAGCCTGTCGCCGACAGTGGCACCCGCCGTCGCGGACAGCATTCTCGAGAAGACCCTGCTGTCGACGGCCGCGACGGAGCGACTGGACCGTTCCGGCGAACGGCTCGGCACGCCGCCGGCGACCGGAGTGATCGCCGCCTTCGCCACGTATCTCGCCCGGATGACCGGACAAGACGACGTGGTCGTCGACCTCCCGGTGTCGGGCCGCACCACCACACTGCTGCAGCGATCGGGCGGGATGCTCGTCGGGCTCGCTCCGCTGCCGGTGGCAACCGCACCCGACGACACCGTGGCTTCCCTCACCCGCCGGGTACACCACGAAATATTGGGTGCTCTTCGTCATCAGCGGTTCACGCTGGAGGACATCCGGCGCGAGACCGACGCGGCGGAATCGCTGTGCGGGCCGATGGTCAACGTCATGCTCTTCCACCGCCGGATCCAGTTCGGACCGCTCACCGGAGACTTTCACGTGGTCACGTCGGGGCCGGTGGAGGATCTGCTGGTCAATGTGTACCGCACCACCGCTGCCGGGCGGACGGTCATCGAGTTCCGCGGGAACCCCCACCGCTACTCCCGGGACGAATTGGCTCGTCACCATCGGTCGTTCGTGGGCCTCCTCGAGGAGTTTCTCGCGGCGGATCCCGGCGATCCCGTGGCCGAGGTGCACACGGAGTCCGCACATGAGGGAGATCGGATCCACAGGCGCACAGCACATCTGGACTACTGGCGGACGATGCTCACCGACCTGGCCCACGACACACCTCTTCCCCGCGACCACACCCGCCGAGCAGGTACCGTCGACGGCCGGCGAGAGCACGTCGAGGCGCACGTGACCGCGGACCTGCATCACCGGATCGAGACCCTCGGACGGGACTGCCCGTTCGCCACGTACACCGTCACGCATGCGGCCGTCGCGGCACTGCTCGCTCGTCTCGGCGGGGTCCGCGACGTCGTCCTCGGGACACCCGCGGGCTCAGGCGGATGGCCTCTGGTTCTGCGTATGCGGGTCGACGGCACCGAATCGTTCACCGAGCTCGTCGAGCGCGCACGTACGACCGAACTCGGTGCGTTCACGCACGCCGACGTCAGCTTCGACGAGATCGCCGCCGCACTCGCGATTCCAGCAGCATCTGCGGGCCGGCACCCGTTCCAGGTCGGGTTCGACTTGCAGACCAGCGATCACCCTCACGAACCCGACAGCCGGTCCGACGAGGGCGCCGACCTCTGGATCCACATCGTCGAACATCCCGGACGCGCCGGGCTCGACCTCCGACTGACCTTCGCGCGGGAGCTTTTCGAGCCGTCGACGATCCGCGGATTCGCCG
Organism: Rhodococcus jostii RHA1; assembly: GCF_000014565.1. Taxonomy (NCBI): domain Bacteria; kingdom Bacillati; phylum Actinomycetota; class Actinomycetes; order Mycobacteriales; family Nocardiaceae; genus Rhodococcus; species Rhodococcus jostii. Next base: position 279,526 of record NC_008268.1, read on the forward strand.
ACCGTCTGGTCCGGGTGCTCGACCAGGTCACAGCGCACCCCGACATCCCGATCGCGGATCTGGACCTGTTGAGTTCCGCCGAATGGCGCCGGCTCGTACCCGCGCGCGGCGATCCGGGAGTTCCGCCGCGCACGCTGCCCGAAATCCTGGCAAATGCGGCACACCGCGACCCCGACGCGATCGCCGTCGTCGACGCTGCTGGTGACGGTACCGGCATCACGTACCGTCAGCTGGACGCGGAATCCACCCAGCTCGCTCGCGTTCTCCTCTCCCGGGGCGCCGGCCCTGAAACCGTCGTCGCTCTCGCGCTCCCGAGATCCGCTGATCTCGTCCGCGCCGTGTGGGCAGTCGCGAAATCCGGGGCCGCCTTCCTGCCCGTCGATCCCGGATACCCCGAAGCCCGCATCGCGCACATGCTCACCGATTCCGGTGCGAATCTCGGGGTCACGGTCAGCCGCCACCGGGGCGACCTACCCGGTGACGTCGAGTGGATCGAACTACACGACCGCAACGCCGACGACACCACTTCCGTCCGCACCAGTACACCGGTCGGCGACGCCGACCGCCCCCGGCCGCTGCGGTGGGACCACCCGGCCTATCTCATCTACACGTCAGGATCGACCGGCGTCCCCAAAGGGGTGGTGGTGACCCACCGCGGGATCGCGAATCTGATCGCCGCACAGATTAAAGGGCTCGACGTGCCGCCCACCGGGCGGGTGGCCCAGTTCGCGTCCCCGAGCTTCGACGCCTCCCTGTTCGAACTGCTCGCGGCTGTCGGATCCGGTGCGCGCGTGGTGATCGTCCCGCCCGAAGTGGTCGGGGGTACGGAACTGGAGCGAGTACTCACCGACTATCAGGTGACCCACGCCGTCCTCACTCCGACCACGCTCGCCACGCTCGAACCACGTGGCGCGCCGACCCTGTCGCATCTCACCGTCGCCGGCGAGGTCTGCCCGCCAGAAGTCGTATCCACATGGGCGCCGGGGCCGCGCGTCGTCAACGCCTACGGGCCCACCGAGGCGACGATCATGTCGACCATCAGCGCACCGTTGGTGCCGGATGAGCCGGTCAGCCTCGGAGCGCCGGCATGCGGGTTCGAGGTCGTCGTGCTCGACGACCGGCTGCACCCGGTTCCGCCGGGCACCGTAGGCGAGCTGTACCTCGCGGGCCCAGGCCTCGCGCGCGGATACCGAAACCGTGCCGGACTCGATGCCGTACGTTTCGTGGCCGCGCCCTTCGGGTCGCCGGGGACGCGGATGTACCGGACCGGCGATCTCGTGCGATGGCGCGTCCGGCACGGGGAGGATCCATCCGCTGCCCTCGACCTCGCCTACGTCGGGCGCAGCGACTTCCAGGTAAAGGTCCGCGGTTTCCGCATCGAACTCGGGGAGATCGAGGCAGTCCTGCGTGCCGACCCGAGCGTGGGGTTCGCTGTCGCAACTGCCGCGACCGACCCGAACACGGGAGATGCCGCGGTGATCGCCTACGTTCACCCGGCAGAAGGGCGGCGCGTCGACGTCGGGGAAATGCACCGTCGGCTCGCGCGCACACTGCCCGCGCACATGCTCCCTGCCGCGGTCGTCCCCCTCGACGTCATTCCGCGCACCCCGAGTGGCAAGCTGGACCGTGCCGCGCTCCCGGCGCCGACGTTCGCCCCGCGGAGCGGCGCCGGCCACCGGCCGCGCACGCCAACGGAAGAGACGGTCGCGTCGGTGTTCGAGACCGTGCTCGGTGTCACGGGTGTCGGTGTGGACGACGACTACGTCGATCTCGGCGGAGGTTCCCTGGCGGCGACCCGGGTGGTGGCACGGCTGAATTCCGCCCTGGAAACCTCGCTGGACGTCCGTGATCTCTTCGAGCACCCGACGGTCGCCGCACTCGCCGATATCGTCGAGAGCCGGCGCGGCGATGGCTCCGAGCGGCCTCCCCTCCGCCGGTTCCCCCGCCCCGCCAGGATTCCGCTCTCCCCGGCGCAGGAACGGATGTGGTTCGTCAACCAGTACGACCCGCACTCCCCGGCCTACGACATTCCGCTGGTCGTCCGGCTCACCGGTCACCTCGACGTCGGTGCCCTCGAAGCAGCGATCGCAGACGTCGTCGAACGGCACGAGTCGCTCCGCACGGTGTACCCGACCTCGGACGACGGACCACATCAGGTGATCCTGCCCGCGGAACGGGCGCTGCCCCGGGTCGAGACCGTGCGGGTCGACGGTCCGACCGGCCTCGACGCACACGTCGCCGGGGCCGCGGCCGCGCCGTTCGACGTCACCGTCGACGCGCCGCTCCGAGCATCTCTGTTCACGATCGGTGACACCGACCACGTGCTGGCCCTGGTGATCCATCACATCGCGGCCGACGGTGCGTCGGCTGGTCCGCTCGCTCGTGACCTCTCCGCCGCCTATCGTGCCCGGGTCGAGGGACGCGCCCCCGCCTGGGAACCGCCGGCCGTGCAGTACGTGGACTACGCCTTGTGGCAACACGCACTGTTGGGTCGGCCCACCGATCCCGACAGCCTCGCGTCGCGGCAACTCGACTATTGGAGTGAGTCGCTCCGGGGATCGCCGCCCCTTCTCGCGCTGCCGACCGACCGTCCGCGCCCACAGCGGCGGTCCCTGCACGGCGGCCGAGTGGACTTCCACCTGCCTCCGGAGTTGCACGCCGGCATGCGGGCACTGTCCCGAACCTGCACGTCCACACTCTTCATGACGTGTCACGCGGCGCTGGCAGTCGTGCTCGCCCGGCTCGCCGGCACCTACGATGTGAGCATCGGCACCCCGGTCGCGGGACGTGGGGAGCCCGCACTCGACGACGTGGTGGGCATGTTCGTCAACACGCTCGTGCTGCGCACCCGCATCGATCCCGAGGCGGGCTTCGCGGACACCGTACGCACTGTGCGGGATGTGGACCTGGGCGCGTTCGCACACGCCGACTATCCGTTCGAGAAGTTGGTGGACTCCCTCGAACCCGAACGCACGGACAGTCGTTCACCGTTGTTCCAGGTTCTTCTCGAGTTCCAGAACGTCCTGCCTGCCGGACACGAGGCGCGGGAGCTCGACCTGCCCGGTCTGCACGTCGCGGCCGTCGGCTACGACCCGAAGATCTGTAAATTCGACCTGCAGGTGTGGCTCAGTGAACGCCGCGATGACGGCGGGGCGCCGCAGGGAATCGACGGCAGAATCGTATACGCCACCGATCTGTTCGACGAAGAGACGGTGCGTGGGCTCGCCGACCGGCTCGTCCGCGTCCTGAATATCGTGACCACGGAGCCGGACACCGTGGTGGGGAACATCGATCTGCTCACCGACCGGGAACGTGACGTCGCCCTCCGTTCGTGGACCGCACCGGACGAACCGGGCCCCGCGACGACGCTGCCCGCGGAGTTTGCCCGGACGGCGGCACGGCAACCAGACGCCGTCGCGGTGTCGTTCGCGGGTGACACGCTGTCGTACGGCGAACTCGCCGACCGGGTGAACCGAATCGCCCGGCTGCTCCACGATCACGGAGCGGAACCGGAACGCCTCGTCGCCGTGGCGATTCCCCATTCGATGGACTACGTCGCCGTCACACTGGGCGTGCTCGCGGCAGGCGGCGCGTGCCTACCACTCGATCCCGGATGGGCGTCGCCCACGCAAACCTCCCGGACGATCCCTGACATCGCGATATTTGTGACGATATCCGCTGTGGAAGAACATCTTCCCCACGGTCACGTTCCCACCCTCGTCCTCGACGCGCCCGGCACCGTCGCCGACCTCGCGCGCAGGTCGGGTCACCCCCTCACCGCCGTCGACGTCGGCGCCGGTCCCAGCCCGGACACCGCCGCCTACGTCCTGCTCACACGCGGGTCGACCGCGCTGCCGAAACCGGTATCGGTGACTCACCGCGCAGTGCTGTCGGCACTGGCACGTCCCGCCGTCCCGGCCGGCGAGGTCTGGGCAATGGTCCCGACCTTCGCGCCGGGCGTCACCGTCCTGACCCCGTGGAGCGCATTCCTCCATGGAGGTCGGCTGGAGGTGGTCGACGACGCCACTGCCTCCGCACCGTCCGCCCTGGCCGACCTGTTGCACCGCCGCGGCGTGAACATGGTCGCCCAGACCCCGGCCGCGTACGAGCACCTGTCCCGAGCAAGGGAATCCGCGCCGGCGGCGGACGAACTTCGCTCGGTCCTGCTCACCGGTGACCCCGTCGACGCCGCGGTCGTGGCTGCCCCTGAAGTTGTCGCCGTCTACGCGTCCGTGGAGGCCGTCTGGTTCGCCGCCGCCACCGATCGTGCACCGGAAGCCGGTGCCGACCGGATGGAATACCGGCCCGCGCGAGGACGAAGATTCGCGGTCCTCGACGACCGCCTCGCGCCTGTCCCACCCGGCGTCGTCGGTGAGTTGTACATCGGTGGACCCACGCTCGCTCGTGGCTACCATCGCCGGGCCGCAGCGACGAGCACCCACTTCGTGGCGAGTCCCTTAGGCCCGCCCGGCGAACGCATGCTCCGCACCGGCGATGCCGCTTGCCTCACGCCGACCGGAGGCCTGAACATTCTGTGGCGCCGCGATTTCCAGTCCGAACTGCGCGGATACCGCATCCCGCTCGGCGACATCGACACCGTCCTCACCGCGCACCCGCAGGTCGCGAATGCCGTCACCGTCGACCACACCCCTCGCGCCGGAAAGCCCGCCCTTGTGACGTATGTCGTGCCGGCACCCGGATCGACGACGACCATCTCCGAGGTCCGCGCCCACGCCGCCATGATCTTGCCCCCGCCCTGGGTCCCGGGCGCGGTCGTCGTCCTCGACCGACTGCCCGTCACCGAGACGGGGGACGTCGACCTCGACGCCCTTCCCGTTCCCGAGGAGCTGCGGCACGCACCCGTCTACCACGCCCCGGCCACCCCGACCGAGAAGACGGTGTCGAGGGTGATCGCCCAGGTTCTCGGTATCGGTGGCGTCGGTGTCGACGACAACTTCTTCGAACTGGGTGGCACGTCGCTCGACGCGGCGAAAGTGGTCGCCCGAATCGATTCGGCGTTCGGAACCAGGATCGGAATCCGCTCCCTCTTCGAGGCGCCCACGGTACGCGGACTCGCCACCGTCCTCGATGCGAGCGAGGTGCACCCGGACAGACCCGCCCTGGGACCACGGGCCCATACCGAACCCGCACCGGTGTCGTTCGCGCAGCAGCGTATGTGGTTCGTCAACCAGTTCGACGTGACGTCGGCCGTCTACAACGTTCCGATGGTGGTCCGGCTGACCGGTCTCCTCGACGTCCCCGCGCTACACGCTGCCCTGATCGACGTCCTCGTGCGGCACGAACCGTTGCGGACCCTCTACCCCTTGACCGACACCGGACCGGTGCAGGTCGTCGTCCCCGCCGAGAGCGTGCCGGTCGATCTGGCACCGATTCCCGTGGCCGACGCAGCGCGTGTCTCCGGCCTCGTCGACGAAGTCGTCGCCGAGGGGTTCGACGTCACGGTCCGTCCGCCGGTACGCGTCCGACTGTGGCAACTCGACGACCACGCCCATGTCCTGGCCGTCGTCGTGCACCACATCGTCGCCGACGGGTCCTCGCTGGCTCCCCTGGCGCGCGACCTCTCCACCGCGTACACCGCGCGCCGCGTCGGCCGTGCTCCCGTGTGGGAGCCGTTGCCCGTCCGGTTCTCGGATTTCGCGGTGTGGCAGCGGGAGGTCCTCGGATCCGTGACCAACCCGGCGTCGCCGGTGGCACGGCAACTCGACTTCTGGCGCACGGCGCTCGCCGATCTTCCCGAACGGTTGGAGTTGCCGCTGGATCGGCCACGTCCCGCCACCGCGTCGTACCGGGCCGCAGCGGTGCCGTTCGTGATGCCCGAAAGGACGCACCGCCGGCTCATCGACTTCGCCCGTGCCCACGACACGACGACTTTCGTCGTCATCCACGCGGCCCTGGCCGTATTGCTGTCCCGGCTCGCCTCCACCACGGACGTCGTCGTCGGATCGCCGACCGCCGGCCGCGGCGAACAGACACTCGATCCCCTGGTCGGTATGTTCGTCGGCACTCTCGTTCTGCGCACGACCGTCGATCCGGCGTCACCGTTCGGTGCCGTCGTGGCGGCGGTGCGCGACGCCGATCTGGCGGCCTTCGCGCACGCCGACATCCCGTTCGAAACCCTCGTGGACGAACTTCACCCACCGCGTTCGGCGGCCCTTCATCCGTTGTTCCAGGTCATGCTGTCGTTCCAGAACATCGAGCCACCATGCCTCGGATTGCCCGGCCTCGAGGCTCATGTCACGGACCTCGAGCCCCGGGTGTCGCCGTTCGACCTGAATGTGGTGGTGCGTGAACAACCGGCCGAGGACGGTTCGCTTACGGGTATCAGCGGGCAGATCGTCTATGCCACCGACCTGTTCGACGCCGGCACGATCCGTGCCTTCTCCAGCCGGCTCCTTCGGGTGATCACCGCCGCCCTGACGAATCCCGAGACGGTGGTGGGCGACGTCGACATCCTCGACGACGCCGAACGCGGGCTCGTCCTCGACCGGTGGAACGCCACGGCCCACGACCTTCCGGCCACGACGATCGTGGACCTGTTCGAGGCCCAGGTCGCTGCGACACCCGATGCCCCGGCCGTCCGCGGGGAGGATCGAATCCTCACCTACGCCGAACTCGACACCTGGTCCACCCGGCTGGCGCACTCCTTCCTCGCACGCGGCATCGGCACCGAATCCATAGTGGCCCTGGTCATCCCGCGATCCGTCGAGATGCTCGCCGCAATGTACGCGGTGGTCAAGTCCGGTGCTGCGGTGCTCGCACTCGATCCCAGCCACCCCACCGACCGCATCGAATCACTGATCCAATCCGCGTCGGCGGCTCTCGTCGTCACCACCGGCGACGCCGATGTACCCGTTCCCACCGGACTTCCGGTGGCACGGTTCGACGACATCGACCACGAGGCCCGAGACACAGCACCAGTGACCGACGTGGACCGCGGCGCATCACTGCACCCCGACAACCTGGCCTACGTGGTCTACACATCGGGCTCGACCGGCGCACCCAAAGGCGTGGCGGTATCCCACGCGGCGATAGCGAATCAGCTGGCCTGGTCGCAGGCACAGCTCCCGATACACGAGCACGACCGCACCGTACAGAAGGCGCCGATCGCCTTCGACGTTGCCATCTGGGAGTGTTTCGCGGCTCTGTGTTCAGGAAGCGTCCTGGTCCTCCTGCCGCCGGATCGGCAGTTCGACCTCGACTATCTGTCCGGCCTCCTCGACGACATGCAGATCACAGTGGTGGAGTTCGTGCCCTCCCTACTCGACGTGTTCGTCAACGATCATCGGCACTCCTTCCCAGGGTCCCTGCGCCGGGTCCTGACCGGGGGTGAGGCGATCAGTGCACGGACGGCGAGCAGCGTGCTCGCGCAGGGTGTCCGCCTCGGCAACATGTATGGTCCCGCGGAGGCGGCCGTGACAGCGACGTACCACGACGTCGCAGCCGCTCGAGCTGCCACCACTGTGCCCATCGGGTCGCCGGTGTGGAATACACAGGTGTACGTCGTCGACGGTCGGCTGCACCCCGTCGTCCCCGGGGTGACCGGCGAAATGTATCTCGGCGGGGCTCAGTTGGCGCGGGGGTATCTCGGCAGGCCCGGGATCACGGCCGGACGGTTCGTCGCGAATCCGTTCGGCGCCCCAGGCTCCCGCATGTACCGAACCGGAGACCTGGCCCGCTGGAACCCCGATGGACAGCTGGACTACCACGGTCGCACCGACTTCCAGGTTCAGCTCCACGGCTACCGCGTCGAGCCCGGCGAGGTCGAATCCGCCCTCCTGCGTCACCCCGGGATCGCGCAGGCCGTGGTAGTGCCGCGAGCCGATCGCAACGGCGCACACCACCTCGTCGGATATGTCGTCCCCGTCCCCGGCATCGACGTAGCAGAGGAGGAACTGCTCGATCACACGAGGTCACTTCTTCCCTCGCACATGGTTCCGTCCGCGGTGATCTCACTGTCCACGCTGCCGTTGACGCCCCACGGGAAGGTCGACCGGAACGCGCTTCCGATCGTCGACTTCACGACCCGCGCCGCGGAATTCCGCTCGGCCGGAACAGCTGTCGAAGAGTCGTTGGTAACCCTCGTCCGCGACGTGCTCGGCCTCGAGTCCGTAGGTGTCGACGACTCGTTCTTCGCGCTCGGTGGCGACAGCATCATGGCGATCCAGTTGGTGGCACGCGCGAAGACCGCCGGGCTGGCACTCACTCCGCGGGATGTGTTCGAGTACAAGACGATCGCCCGGCTCGCGCGCGCGATCTCGACACGGCCGGAACCGCGCGCGGTCCTCTCCGAACTTCCGGGCGGAGGGATCGGCTCCTTCCCGCTGCCACCGGCGGCGCGGTGGTTGCTCGAGCGCGGGGGCGACCTCGACACGTTCTGCCAATCGGTCCTGCTCACCGCCCCACCCGACCTGAACACCGACACTCTCACCGCCACCGTGCAGACGGTCCTCGACCACCACGACATGCTTCGGGCCCGGCTCCGGCGCGGGACAACGGACGAAGACACGGTGTTGGAGGTCGTGGCCGCCCACCAGGCTCCACGGGTCGAGTCGCTGATCCGCCGGGTCGCACTCGATGATCCGGCCGACCTGAAGGGCCGGGCCGAGGTCGAGTCCCGTGCTGCCGCCACACGTTTGGATCCCGAGAACGGGATCATGCTCCAACTCGTCTGGCTCGACCCCCACACCCAACCCGGACACCTCCTCCTCACCATCCACCACCTCGCCATCGACGGCGTCTCCTGGCGCATCCTCATCCCCGACCTCGCCACCGCCCACCACGCCCACACCACCGGCACCACCCCCACACTCCCACCCGTCACCACAAGCGCCCGCCGCTACGCCCACGCCCTCACCGACACCACCACCCACCACACCCACGAACTCCCCCACTGGCGCACCATCCTCACCACCCCCGACCCCCCACTCGGCACCAGACCCCTCGACCCCACCCACGACACCGAACACACCACCACCCACACCACCACCGAACTCCCACCCCACACCACCCACACCCTCCTCACCACCCTCCCCACCACCTACCACTGCGGCATCGACGACGCCCTCCTCACCGCCCTCGCCCTCGCCGTCACCACCTGGCGCCACCGACACCACACCCCCACCCACACCCTGCTCGTCACCATCGAAGGCCACGGCCGCACCAACACCCACATCCCCGGCGCCGACCTCACCCACACCCTCGGCTGGTTCACCACCATCCACCCCGCCCTCCTCGACCTCACCGACATCGACCTCCACGACGCCCTCACCGGCGGACCCGCCACCGGACACGCCCTCACCACCATCAAAGAACAACTCCACAACACCCCCGACCACGGCACCGGATACGGCCCCCTCCGCTACCTCAACCCCCACACCGCAACACAACTCCGCAACCTCCCCCAACCCCAAATCACCCTCAACTACCTCGGCCGATTCGACTACCCGCCGTCACGTCCGGAGGCGGGCTGGATGCCCGTGACGGATGTGGATCTCAGCCGACGACCCGACTCGGACCTTGCTGCTGCAGCCGTCCTGACAATCGATGCCGCGACGGTCGTCACGGAGGGCGCTGCACGGCTGACGGCTACATGGTCCTACGCCGCCGGTGTCCTTGCCGCAACCGATGTCGACGACATCACCGAGCTGTGGACCGAAGCGCTCACCGCCCTCGCCGACCACATCAGCCGACCCGGCGCCGGCCGGCTCACCCCCAGCGACCTCGACCTCGTCCACCTCGACCAACCCGCCCTCGACGCACTCCACCACCACTACCCCACCCTCACCGACGTCTGGCCCCTCACCCCCTTGCAGGCCGGTCTACTGTTCCACGCCGAACTCGGCGGCCCCGCTGCCGACGCATACGTCGTCCAACTCGTCCTCGACATCAGCGGACCCCTCGACGCCGACCGTCTACGCGACGCCGGGGCAGCCTTGCTCGGTCGTCATCCGAACCTGGGCGCGGCCTTCACTCACACGGCGGACGGCACACCGGTACAGGTCGTGACGACCACTGCTCTCGCCTGGGCGCACCACGACGTCACCACCGCACACCGTCCCGCCGCAGAACTCGGCGACATCGTCACCGCGGACCGCGCCGCGCCGTTCGACCCGGCCGAGCCGCCTCTCCTGCGATTCACCCTCGTGACGACCGGCCCCGACGACCACCATCTGGTGCTCACCAACCATCATCTGGTACTCGACGGCTGGTCCACCCCACTACTGCTGCACGAACTTCTCCAGCTCTATGAGAGCCACGCGGATCCCGATGCGCTTGCGCCGGTGCGGCCGTACCGTGATTTCCTCGAATGGCTGGGCACACGCGACGTCTCGGCGTCCGTCGCCGCGTGGGGTCGTGCGCTCGAGGGTGTCGAGGACGCTACGCGGCTCGCACCGGGCCTCGAACCTCACCGGGATCCGGGTCCCTGCGCGGAGCGCGTGGTGGCACTGACGGCCGCCGAGACGGATGCGTTGCGGACCGTGGCCCGCACCCACGACCTCACCCTCCACACCATCATCGACACCGCCTGGGCCCTCGTCCTCGCCACCCACACCGGCACCACCGACATCACCTTCGGCACCACCGTCTCCGGACGCCCACCCCACATCCCCGGAATCGAAACCATGATCGGACTCTTCATCAACACCATCCCCGTCCGCATCACCCTCCACCCCACCGACACCCTCACCACCCTCCTCACCCGCACCCACACCACCCACACACAACTCCTCGACCACCACCACCTCCCCCTCACCCACATCCCCAACCCCCACGCCACCACCTTCGACACCATCACCGTCCACGAGAACTACCCCCACCACACCACCACCCCACCCACCGACCTCACCATCACCACCACCTCCGCCACCGACGCCACCCACTACCCCCTCGCACTCGCCGCCACCACCGACACCACACTCCACCTGCGGGGCATCTTCCAGCTGTCGGCATTCGACGCCGACAGCGTCGACGCGATCCTCGGACAACTGGCGCGTGTGCTCGTCGCCATGGGATCCGACGCGTCCCTGCCGATCGCCCGCCTGAACCTTCTCGATGCTGCGGAGCAGCGAGCCGTGGTGCCCGCCCTGGGTGAGGCGGCCGACGAGCCGCGGACCCTGGGCGCGATCCTCGGGGACGCCGCCGAGCGCTCGCCCGACGCCGTCGCCGTAGACGACGGGGCCCGCCGGCTGACGTATGCCGAACTCGAGGCCCGCGCATTGCTCCTTGCCGACCGTCTCGTCGAGTCGGGTGTGGGTCCGGAAAGTGTGGTCGCCATCGCGATACCGCGGTCCCTCGAGTCAGTCCTCGCAGTCTGGGCCGTCGCCGGAACCGGCGCCGCGTTCGTGCCCGTCGACCCGACGTATCCGCAGATCCGCATCCAGCACATGGTCGCCGATTCCGGAGTCCTCGTCGGGCTCACCACGAGCAGTCGTCGCGACGCGCTGCCGGACACCGTCACGTGGATCGACATCGAGGGCACGGGTGCCGGCCGGCTACCACACGCCGGTGTTTCGGAGGCTTGTCCGGCGCCAACGATCCGCCCCGACAACGCGGCGTACCTGATCTATACGTCCGGCTCCACGGGGGTTCCGAAAGGTGTGGTGGTCGGTCATCGTGGAGTGAACTCTCTCGCAACCACGTTGCGCGAGTGTACCGGGGTGACAGCAGCGTCCCGGGTGGCGCATTTCGCGTCTCCCAGCTTCGACGCGTCGGTACTCGAGTATCTGCTCACGTGGTCCGCGGGAGCCACGGCGGTGATCGTGCCCACCACGATCTACGGCGGGGATGAACTGCGTCGGCATCTCGCCGACAGCCGGGTGACCCATGCTTTCCTGACCCCCACGACGCTGACTGCCCTGGACCCGGACGGCCTGGACGACCTCGAGTGCGTCGTGACCGGCGGTGAGAAGTGCACCCCCGAGGTGATTCGCCGGTGGTCTCCGCACTGTCGACTCATCAACGCGTACGGACCGACGGAAAGTACCGTAGCGGCGGATATTTCGGACGATCCGGCCGCCGACGGTGCGAATGTGATCGGCGGCCCGATCCGCGGCGTCACCGAGGTCGTACTCGACGCTCGAATGCAACCGGTCCCGATCCGGGCCCGGGGCGAGTTGTACATCGCGGGTGACGCGATCGCCCGCGGATACCACGGCAAGCCCGCACTCACCGCCACCCGTTTCGTGGCCGATCCGTTCGGCCCACCGGGCGGTCGCATGTATCGAAGCGGTGATGTCGTCCGCTGGAACACCGGACGCGAAGGGTCTGCCGTCCTCGAGTACCTGGGTCGCACCGACTCTCAAGTGAAGGTGCGGGGGTACCGGATCGAACCCGGCGAGATCGACGCGGTGCTGTCCGGTCATCCGGCGGTCACGTTCAGCGCGACCCTCCCCTCGACGGGCGGCCCGGACACGACCGATCAGGACGCGACACTGATCTCCTACGTGACGACCGCCGGTGCGGCCGGGCCCCGAGAACTCCGCGACTACCTGGCCGGTCGGCTTCCCGCACAGCTCGTTCCGTCCGCGGTCATCGAGATCGACGTGGTTCCGCGGACGCCGTCGGGCAAGCTCGACCGCGACGCACTCCGCGCCCTCCGATCCACCCCGCTCCCCGCGCAGGTGTCGGCGGCCAACCCACTCGAACAGACCGTCGCGGAAACCCTCGCCGCGGCACTCGACCTGTCGAGTCTGGGAGTGGACGACGACTTCTTCGCGGCAGGTGGAGACTCGCTGACGGCGACCCGGGCCGTCGCCCGTGTGAACACGACCCTGCATACCGACCTCGCCGTACGGAGCCTGTTCGAGGCCCCCACGCCGCGCGCTCTGGCGCGGCTGCTCCTGGACGACACACAATCGGAGCCGCGCCCCCCGTTGACCGCCGCCGCGCAAGAACCGGAGTACGCACCGCTCTCGCCTGCCCAGCAACGCATCTGGTTCCTCAACCAATACGACACCACCACCCCCACCTACAACATCCCCCTCACCCTCCACCTCACCGGCCACCTCGACACCACCGCCCTCCACCACGCCCTCACCGACCTCATCCACCGCCACCAACCCCTCCACACCACCTACCCCCTCCACCACGGACACCCCACCCAACACATCCACCCCCACCCCACAACCCCACCACTCACACCCACCCCCACCACCGAAACCCAACTCCCCCACCACATCAACACCGACACCACCCAACCCTTCGACCTCACCACCGACACCCCCCTCCACACCCACCTCTACCAACTCGACAACACCCACCACACCCTCACCCTCGTCCTCCACCACATCGCCGCCGACGGCCACTCCCTCACCCCACTCACCCACGACCTCACCACCGCCTACACCGCCCACACCCACCACCAACCACCCCACCCCACACCCCTACCCCTCACCTACACCGACTACACCCACTGGCAACACCAACTCCTCGGCACACCCCAACACCCCACCCCCACCACCCACACCCAAACCACCTACTGGACCACCACACTCACCAACCTCCCCGACACCCTCCCCCTCCCCACCGACCGACCCCGACCCACCCACCGCACCCACCACGGGGAGTCCATCCGCTTCGAGATCCCCGCCGACGTACACCACCGCCTGCGTGCGCTGGCGCGGAGTACCGGGGCGACCACGTTCATGACTCTGCATGCGGCCTTCGCCGCGCTGCTCGCGCGCCTGTGCGACACGGACGACGTCGTCATCGGCACCCCCGTCGCCGGCCGCCCCGATCCCCGGCTGGACCAACTCGTCGGCATGTTCGTCGGGACGCTCGTCCTCCGGACCCCGGTCGACTCGGCCGGTTCGTTCCGCGAAGTCCTGACCAGAACCCGCGACGCGGACCTCGGTGCATTCATGCACGCCGACCTGCCCTTCGAGATGCTTGTCGACATCCTGGCACCGGAGCGGTCCACGACGCACACACCGTTGTTCCAGGTCCTGATCGACTATGGGACCGAGGTACCACTCCACCTCGAACTGCCGGACCTGACGGTAACGGTCGCCGAGGACACTCCGCCCCTCGCGAAGTTCGACCTTCAGCTCACCCTCCGCGAGCATGCGGACGCCGCGAACCCCGGCCTGTCGGCCGCGTTCACCTATGCCACCGACATCTTCGACCGCACCACCGTCGAGGGTGTCGCCGCGCGCTTCCTCCGGCTCCTCGACTCGGTGACCGCGGACCCCGGCCGGCCAGTCGGGGACGTCGACCTCCTCGACGCCACCGAACGGACCGCGCTGACGACCGGGTCGAGCACACCTTCGCCGCCGGCGGAGCCAGTCGAGGCCATACTCGCCGACCGGTTCACTCGGTCCGTCCGCCGCTTCGCCGACGAATCGGCGCTGACCGATACCGGCGAAACGCTCACCTACGCGGCACTCGGTGCCCGCGTCTACCGACTCGCCCGGCATCTCGTCGAACTGGGCGCCGCCCCCGACACGGTCGTCGCCGTAGCACTGCCACCCTCAATCGATCTGGTCGTCGCCCTGCTGGCCGCACAGCAAGCGGGAGCCGGCTACCTCGCCCTCGACGTCGGTCACCCGGCCGACCGGCTCGACGCCACGATGTCCGACGCCGCCCCGGTGTGTCTCGTCTCCACGACCGACCACGCGGCCCGACTGCGGCGGAACCTTCCCACCGTGCTCGCCGACGACGCGGACACACGCGCACACCTGCTGGATCTGTCGCCGGATCCGATCACCGATCCCGAGAGACGGGCCGCGCTCACCCCCGACGCGGTCGCGTACGTCGTGTACACGTCGGGGTCGACCGGACGCCCGAAAGGTGTCGTGGTGACACACCGTAATCTCACGACACTGTTCGACAACACCCGGACTGCGTTCGATTTCGCCGAGACCGACGTGTGGACGCTCTTCCACTCGGCCGCCTTCGACTTCTCGGTATGGGAGTTGTGGGGCGCCCTCCTGCACGGGGGCCGACTGGTCATCGTCGACACCGTCACCGCCCGCGCACCCGACGAGTTCCTGAGCCTGCTCCGCCGCGAGCGGGTGACGGTCCTGTGCCAGACTCCCACCGCGTTCGCCCAGTTGGCCACGGCGGAACGGAACCAGCCGACCGACCTGGCGTTGCGGTACGTCGTCTTCGGCGGCGAAGCCCTCGAGCACGGTCACCTCGTCGACTGGCTCGACCGGCACGATCACACCCGACCCCAGCTCGTGAACATGTACGGCATCACCGAGACCACCGTGCACGTGACCAGGCATCCCCTCGGCGACCCTCGTCCCGCTGCGCGGTCGGTCATCGGCCGGGCGATTCCGGGACTGCGCGTGTACGTCCTCGACCGGCGGCTCCACCCGGTACCCACCGGAGTGACCGGCGAGATGTACGTTGCCGGGAACCAGGTCACCCGTGGGTACCTGCACCGATCCGGGCTGACGGTGACCCGGTACGTGGCGGACCCGGCCGGGCGCGGAGGACGCATGTATCGCACCGGTGACCTCGCACGCTGGAACGCGCAGGGCCAACTCGAGTTCCTCGGACGTAGTGACGCCCAAGTTCAGCTACACGGCTACCGGATCGAGCCCGGAGAGGTCGAGGCCACGCTCGTCCGCCACCCGGATGTCGCACAGGCCGCGGTGTCGGTCCGGCCCGACGACCGAGGCACCGAGCGCCTGATCGGGTACGTCGTACCCGTCCGGGACGGTGAACAGACGAGGGCTGTCGACATCGATCGGGTCCTCGGCTTCGCCCGAACGATTCTCGCACCGCACATGGTGCCTGCGACGCTCGTGGTCCTGGACCGCCTGCCGCTGACCCCGAACGGCAAGCTCGATCGCCGACAGTTGCCCGCACCCGACTTCGCCGAACGCGTCTCTACAGGTCGCGCCCCGGTGACCGCGAGCGAGTTGGCCCTCGCCGAGATTTTTGCGGAGGTCCTCGGCGTGCCGTCCGTGAGTGCCGACGAGTCCTTCTTCGCACTCGGTGGCGACAGCATCATGGCGATTCAGTTGGTGTCCCGCGCCCACGAGGACGGTGTCTTCGTCACTCCCCGAGACATTTTCGAGCACCAGACCGTGGCCGCACTCGCCGAGGTCGCCGCCACCGTGAAGCAGGACGTGCTGGCCGAGCTTCCCGGCGGTGGCGTCGGGACCGCACCGCTCGTGCCGATCGCGCGGTGGTTGCTCGAGCGCGGGGGCGACCTCGACACGTTCTGCCAATCGGTCCTGCTCACCGCCCCACCCGACCTGAACACCGACACTCTCACCGCCACCGTGCAGACGGTCCTCGACCACCACGACATGCTCCGAGCCCGACTCCGGCGCGGAAAAACGGACCAGGACACCGTCCTCGAGATCCCACCGGCCGGAACAATCGCCGCCGCACCCCTCATCACCCACGTCGCGGTCGAGACGCACTCGGACAACGACCTCGCCGCGACGGCACGCGCGCAACTCGACGCCGCAACGCACCGACTCGATCCCGAGAACGGGATCATGCTCCAACTCGTCTGGCTCGACCCCCACACCCAACCCGGACACCTCCTCCTCACCATCCACCACCTCGCCATCGACGGCGTCTCCTGGCGCATCCTCATCCCCGACCTCGCCACCGCCCACCACGCCCACACCACCGGCACCACCCCCACACTCCCACCCGTCACCACAAGCGCCCGCCGCTACGCCCACGCCCTCACCGACACCACCACCCACCACACCCACGAACTCCCCCACTGGCGCACCATCCTCACCACCCCCGACCCCCCACTCGGCACCAGACCCCTCGACCCCACCCACGACACCGAACACACCACCACCCACACCACCACCGAACTCCCACCCCACACCACCCACACCCTCCTCACCACCCTCCCCACCACCTACCACTGCGGCATCGACGACGCCCTCCTCACCGCCCTCGCCCTCGCCGTCACCACCTGGCGCCACCGACACCACACCCCCACCCACACCCTGCTCGTCACCATCGAAGGCCACGGCCGCACCAACACCCACATCCCCGGCGCCGACCTCACCCACACCCTCGGCTGGTTCACCACCATCCACCCCGCCCTCCTCGACCTCACCGACATCGACCTCCACGACGCCCTCACCGGCGGACCCGCCACCGGACACGCCCTCACCACCATCAAAGAACAACTCCACAACACCCCCGACCACGGCACCGGATACGGCCCCCTCCGCTACCTCAACCCCCACACCGCAACACAACTCCGCAACCTCCCCCAACCCCAAATCACCCTCAACTACCTCGGCCGATTCGACTACCCGCCGCACGGGCTCTCGAACGGTGCCGGCTGGGAACCGATAACCAGCATCGAGTTCGACACCACGATTCTCGGAAACGTGCCCGTCGCAGCGATTCTCGACGTCAATGCCTACGTCTACGAGTCAGGGGGCGCCCCGATCCTGCGCACCACCTGGGTGTATCCGCCCGGTGTGCTCCCGGCGGCCGACGTCACCGAGCTCACCGAGCTGTG
This sequence comes from Rhodococcus jostii RHA1, assembly GCF_000014565.1. Taxonomy (NCBI): domain Bacteria; kingdom Bacillati; phylum Actinomycetota; class Actinomycetes; order Mycobacteriales; family Nocardiaceae; genus Rhodococcus; species Rhodococcus jostii. The sequence goes on from NC_008268.1 coordinate 297,005, forward strand.
GACCGAAGCGCTCACCGCCCTCGCCGACCACATCAGCCGACCCGGCGCCGGCCGACTCACCCCCAGCGACCTCGACCTCGTCCACCTCGACCAACCCGCCCTCGACGCACTCCACCACCACTACCCCACCCTCACCGACGTCTGGCCCCTCACCCCCTTGCAGGCCGGCCTGCTGTTCCACCACGAATTGACCAGCCAGGACCTCGACACCTACGTCGTGCAACTCGTCCTCGACATCGACGGCCCCCTCGATCCCGACCGTCTCCGCGACGCCGCGGACGCCTTACTCGGCCGCCACCCGAACCTCCGCGCCGCCTTCGGACACACTCCCGACGGCACCCCGATTCAAATCATCACTCCTGCAATACTTCCCTGGAATCACCACGATCTCAGCGACGAGCGCGACGGGACGGTCGCTCACGACATAGTCACCGCCGACCGCACCACCGCGTTCGACCTGACCGCGCCACCCCTGCTCCGGCTCACGCTCATCACCCACGGACCGACCCACCACCAGGTCGCCCTCACTCATCACCACATCCTGCTCGACGGCTGGTCGACGCCCCTTCTCCTGCACGAACTCCTCCAGTTGTACGAGCACCACACCGACCCCGGCGCTGTGCCTCGACCCCTCCCGTATCGCCGCTACCTGGAGTGGCTCACCCAGCAGTCCCTCGAGGAGAGCCGGGCCGCGTGGGCCGACGTCCTCGACGGACTGGAAGGACCGACGATCCTGGTGCCGTCCGCACGCGGCCGCGTCCCATCCACTTTCCCCGAGGAGTATCGGGTCTCGCTGTCAAGGGAGCACACCGATGCGTTGCGGACGGTGGCCCGCACCCACGACCTCACCCTCCACACCATCATCGACACCGCCTGGGCCCTCGTCCTCGCCACCCACACCGGCACCACCGACATCACCTTCGGCACCACCGTCTCCGGACGCCCACCCCACATCCCCGGCATCGAAACCATGATCGGACTCTTCATCAACACCATCCCCGTCCGCATCACCCTCCACCCCACCGACACCCTCACCACCCTCCTCACCCGCACCCACACCACCCACACACAACTCCTCGACCACCACCACCTCCCCCTCACCCACATCCCCAACCCCCACGCCACCACCTTCGACACCATCACCGTCCACGAGAACTACCCCCACCACACCACCACCCCACCCACCGACCTCACCATCACCACCACCTCCGCCACCGACGCCACCCACTACCCCCTCGCACTCGCCGCCACCACCGACACCACACTCCACCTCAAGTTCGAGTTTCTGCCGGAGTTCCTCAGCCGCAAGGACACCGAGGCGATCGCGGCCCACATGTGCCGGGCACTGGACGTCATCGCGACGGCACCGGACACGACCGTGGCGTCGGTGCGGCTTCTCGGCGACGACGAGTTCCGTGCGCTCGCGCCCGTGCGCGGCGGTCCCGCACCCGCCACCCGCACGCTCGCGACGATCGTCACCGACGCCGCAGCCCTCGATCCGGACGCCGTCGCGCTCGAAGACTCCGGTCGCGCTGTGAGTTACCGCGACCTCGACGAGGCGTCGAACCGGCTCGCGCGCCTGCTGATCACGCGTGGCGCCGGCCCGGAGCGCTACGTTGCCCTGGCGATTCCCCGTTCCGCCGACTCCGTGCTTGCGGTCTGGGCGATCACCAAGACCGGGGCCGCTTTCGTCCCGATCGACCCGGGTTATCCCGCCGCACGCATCACCGACATGATCGCCGATTCGGGTGTCGCGCTCGGCGTCACACTGACACCGCAACGTGAGCGGCTGCCGGCCACGGTGCCATGGCTCGTCCTGGACGAACCCGGGACGGTCACGATGGTCGAACAACAGCCGAGCGGCGCCGTCGGTGATGCCGATCGCCGCCGGCCATTGCGACCCGACCATCCCGCATACATGATCTACACGTCCGGATCGACCGGTGTCCCGAAGGGCGTGGTGGTTCCGCACCGCGGGCTGGCCACGCTCGCTGCGGCGCAGGCGGCCGGCCTCGGTCCGGGGCGGCACTCGCGCGTGCTCCACTTCTCGTCACCCTCATTCGACGGATCGGTGTTCGACTATCTACTGGCGTTCGGCTGTGGCGCGACTCTGGTGATCAGCCCGCCGACAATCGTCGGCGGCACGGAGCTGTCCCGCTTCGTCGCCGCCGAACGGGTGACGCATGCCTTCGTCCCGACTGCCGCACTAGCCTCGGCCGATCCCGATGATCTCGACGGATACGACGGGTTCGGCGAGATTCTCGCGGCCGGAGAAGCGTGTCCGCCCGGTCTGGTGACCCGGTGGTCCCGTGGCCGTGCTCTGCGGAACGGCTACGGCCCCACCGAAACCACCGTGATGTCCAACATCAGCGCGCCGCTCGCACCCGGGTCCGACGTGACGATCGGCGGCCCGATCGCCGGTGCGGAGGAAGTGGTGCTGGATGCGCGGCTGCAACCGGTCCCGGACGGCGTTCCGGGTGAGTTGTACATTGCCGGGCCGGGTCTGGCCCGCGGATACCACCGGAGGCCGGGGCTGACCGCAGGACGCTTCGTCGCCGCTCCATACGGGCCGGCGGGCGAGCGGATGTACCGGACCGGCGACATCGTCCGCTGGATCGCCGACACGTCCGGCGGTCGGGTGGTCGAGTACCTCGGCCGCGCCGACTTCCAGGTGAAAGTGCGCGGGTTCCGCATCGAACCCGCCGAGGTCGACGCCGTCCTCGGTGCCCACCCGGACGTGGAATACGCCGCGACACTCACCCGCACCGGACCCGCCGGGGACCCGATCCTCGTCTCCTACGTCGTCGGTTCCGCGGAACTCGCCCCGGCACTACTCTCGGCCTATCTCACCGAACGACTTCCGGCTCACATGGTGCCCAGCGCGATCGTGCCGATCGACCGGATCCCGCTGACCCCCGTCGGCAAACTCGATCGCGCCGAACTGCCCGATCCCCGGTTCGACTCCCCGGCCGATCCCGCCCACCGACCGACGTCGCCCGTCGAGGAGACCATCGCGAACGCATTCGCGGCCGTTCTGGGGCTCGAGCACGTCGGTGTCGACGACAACTTCTTCGAGGCGGGCGGGAACTCGCTGACGGCGACACGGGTCGTGGCACGGGTCAATTCGACGCTGCACACCCACATCGACGTCCGGACCTTGTTCGAGGACCGGACACCGCGGGTCCTGTCCACCCACCTCGACCACGACTCGAACGACGCCCCGCTGCCGGTGCCCACTCCGGGGCCCCAACCCGAGTTCGTGCCGTTATCGCCCGCCCAGCAACGCATCTGGTTCCTCAACCAATACGACACCACCACCCCCACCTACAACATCCCCCTCACCCTCCACCTCACCGGCCACCTCGACACCACCGCCCTCCACCACGCCCTCACCGACCTCATCCACCGCCACCAACCCCTCCACACCACCTACCCCCTCCACCACGGACACCCCACCCAACACATCCACCCCCACCCCACAACCCCACCACTCACACCCACCCCCACCACCGAAACCCAACTCCCCCACCACATCAACACCGACACCACCCAACCCTTCGACCTCACCACCGACACCCCCCTCCACACCCACCTCTACCAACTCGACAACACCCACCACACCCTCACCCTCGTCCTCCACCACATCGCCGCCGACGGCCACTCCCTCACCCCACTCACCCACGACCTCACCACCGCCTACACCGCCCACACCCACCACCAACCACCCCACCCCACACCCCTACCCCTCACCTACACCGACTACACCCACTGGCAACACCAACTCCTCGGCACACCCCAACACCCCACCCCCACCACCCACACCCAAACCACCTACTGGACCACCACACTCACCAACCTCCCCGACACCCTCCCCCTCCCCACCGACCGACCCCGACCCACCCACCGCACCCACCACGGGGATCGGGTCGTGTTCCACATCGGACGGGACCTGCACCGGTCACTATCGGCGCTCGCGCGGCAGAACAACTCGACGCTCTTCATGGCGATCCACGCGGTATTCGCCGTCCTCCTCGCCCGCCTCAGCGGGAGTTCCGACATCGTGATCGGCACCCCCGTCGCCGGCCGCCCCGATCCCCGGCTGGACCCATTGGTCGGCATGTTCGTCAACACACTCGTCCTGCGCACGCCGGTCGACGGCTCCCGGTCGTTCACCGAGGTACTCGACCGCACCAGGGACGTCGATCTCGGCGCCTTCCTGCACGCCGACCTGCCCTTCGAGCGCGTCGTCGAGGCCGTGGATCCGGCGCGGTCGACCTCCCGCTCACCGCTGTTCCAGGTGTCACTCGAATTCGAGAGCGTCCAGCGACCAGAGATCACACTGCCGGACCTGACGGTCACGGTCGCCGAGTACACGCCGCCCGTCGTCAAGGTCGATCTCGAACTGGTGGTCGCCGAGACGTTCGACGAGTCCGGTGACCCGAACGGGATCGCCGCCGGATTCACCTATGCCACCGACATCTTCGACGCCGCGACCGTGCAGGGCTTCGCCGATCGTCTGACCCGTCTCCTCGCGGCGGTCGTCGCCGACCCGGACCACCCGGTCGGAGACCTCACGCTCGGCGACGAGGACGAGGACACCTCTGTCTCCGGACCGCCCGGCCTCCCGGCGCGGGTGTGGCCCGACCTGCTGACCGAGGCGGTGGAGCGGCACGCCGACCGGCTGGCCGTATCCGACGCCGGTCGCGCGCTCACCTATCGCCAACTCGGCGAAGACTCCGCGCAATTCGCCCGGTTGCTCATCGCTCGGGGTGCCGTCCCAGAGGGTGTCGTCGCCCTGGCATTGCCGCGGTCGATCGCGTGGGTCCGTGCCGTGTGGGCGGTCGCCCGCTCGGGTGCGGCGTCGGTACCCGTCGACCCGACGTATCCGCTCACCCGGATCGCCCATATGCTCGCCGACGCCGGCGCTGCGCTCGGCCTCACCGTCGCTGGGTATCGTGCACAGTTGCCCGACACGGTCGAGTGGCTGGTGCTCGATGATCCCGACTTCGAAACGCAAACGCGGCACTTTCCTTCCACGCCGGTGACCGACGTCGACCGCACAGCTCCGCTGCGCACGGACAACCCCGCCTATCTCATCTACACGTCCGGGTCCACCGGCGCCCCGAAGGGCGTGGTCGTGTCGCACCGGGGTCTGGCAAACCTGTTCGAGCAAGAACGTCACCACCTCCACGTCACGCCCGATGCGCGGGTCTCGCACCTCGCGTCCCCCAGTTTCGACGCGTCGCTGTTCGAGTTGACGATGGCGTTCTGTGCGGGTGCCCAGGTCGTGCTCGTACCCCCGCCGACCTACGGCGGGTCGGCCCTGGCGGACATCCTCGCCGTTGAGCGGATCACCCACGCGTTCATAACCCCGACCGCGCTCGCCACGCTCGAACCGACGGGACTCGACTCGCTGCGGGTCCTCGTCGTCGCCGGTGAACCGTGCCCGACCGACCTGGCCCGGCGATGGGCACCCGGCCGGCGCATGCTCGATGCGTACGGTCCCACCGAGACGACGATCTGGTCGCATGTCAGTGAACCACTGGCACCGGCGGAACCCGTCACCATCGGGCGCCCCGTCCGCGGGTTCACCGCCGCCGTCCTCGACGCCCGGCTGCATCCCGTTCCCCCGGGCACCCCGGGCGAGCTGTACCTGGCAGGGCCCGGTCTGGCCCGCGGCTACCACGACCGCCCGGCCACGACGGCGACCCATTTCGTCGCCTGCCCGTTCGCCGCCCCCGGGTGGCGGATGTACCGCACCGGTGACCTGGTACGCACCCGGCCCGACCTCACGCTCGAACATCTCGGCCGCACCGACTTCCAGATCAAGGTGCGCGGATTCCGGGTCGAGCCGGGCGAGGTCGATTCGATCCTCGCGGCGCGCGCGGACATCGGTTTCGCGGCCACCGTCGGGCGAACCGGACCGGACGGGGAACCGATACTCGTCACCTATGTCCACGGTGCGACCGGCGTGGACGTCGACGCGAGTGCGGTGCGCACGGCGTTGTCCGCGCAGCTTCCGCCGTATCTGGTGCCCGCCGCGGTCGTCGTACTCGACGAGGTGCCACTGACCCCGGCCGGCAAGCTCGACCGCTCGGCCCTCCCCGAACCCGAGTTCGGTCCCCGGCCCGACCGATTCCGTGCCCCGTCCACGGCCGTGGAGCGGGCCGTCGTCGAGGCTATCGCGGAAGTCGTCGACATCGGCGAGGACCGCCCGATCGGAGTGGAGGACGACTTCTTCGCACTCGGCGGCACGTCACTGTCCGCGGTCCGCGTCGCCGCGGACCTGCAGCGGCGACTGGGCCGGCCGGTGCCGCTTCCCGCGCTCTTCCTGGACCCCACTCCCGCGGGGCTCGCGGCCCGCCTCGCCACAGAAGTGCCCGCCACCACCGACGAAGCTCTCCGGGTTCTCGTGCCGCTGCGCCGTGGTGACCGGCTCGCACCACTATTCTGCGTCCATGCCGGGATGGGCCTGGCCTGGGCGTACACCGGGATGGTGCGCCATCTCTCACCGGACCGGCCCGTGTGGGGACTGCAGTTGCCCTCCCTCGGCGGCGGTCCCGAGTACGACTCGATCGAGGACCTGGCGCACCGATACCTCGACGAGGTCCGTGCCGTCCAGCCGGCGGGGCCGTATCATCTGCTCGGCTGGTCGCTCGGCGGTCTGATCGCGCATGCCATGGCCACCGAGCTGCAGGACCGGGGTGAGGAGGTCGCGTCCCTCGTGCTCCTGGACAGCTATGCGGGCGAACCGATTGCGGAACCCGACCCGTTGGACGTCGGAGACCTTCTGCGTGGGCTGGGGGTCGACGTCGGACCCGGCGCGAACTCCCGACCGCTCAGGTACTCCGACGCCAGCGACCGCCTCCGCGAGGCGTACGGTCCCGCAGCGGCCATGACGGCAGACCAGCTGCGGCGCATCGCCGAGGGATATGACCGGTCGACCCGGCTAGCGGCGCGATTCGCCCCGAGAGTCTTTCGCGGGGACGCGCTCCTGCTCATCGCTGAGGACGGTCCCCACGACGGATGGGGCGACTCGATTACCGGCACCGTGCAGGAAGAACACGTCGACTGCGGACACAACGACATGATGCAACCGAAACCAGCACGTGCGATCGGCATGCTCGTCGAAAACTACCTATCCGGGCGGGGCAGGTAGAGCCGCGCCAGAGTGCCGCAGATTCCGCGGATGCTCGGGTGCCGGTACAGCTCCCGCATCGGGAGGGCAGGAAGACCGAGCCGCCGCATCATGCTGTCGGCCTTGATCGCGCACAGCGAGTTCCCCCCGAGCTCGAAGAGGTTGTCGTCCAGCGAGACCGGGACTCCCAGCACCGACTCCCAGATGTCGGTGAGCATGTGCGCTGTTCCCGCATCGGTGAGGGGGCCACCGTCCTGCGGTTCGACGACATTGTGCGGCAGAGACCGCGGTGCGGGTGCGGGAAGCCTTGCCACGTCGATCTTTCCGTTGATGGTGAGCGGTAGAGCGTCGACCAGGGTGATCGACCGGGGCACCATGTGTTCCGGTAGGAATCGGGCCGCGCGTTCGCGTATCGCTGCGACCGTCTCCGTCCCCCCGGCCGCAGCGGACCCGCCCGGGACGACGTAGGCGTCGAGCGCGATTCCGGCCGGGTCTTCCGGCCTTCCCGAGGGCACCACGGCCGCTGCCGTGACGACGGGATCGTCGAGGAGCACGGAACGCACCTCGTCGAGCTCCACACGGAACCCGCGAATCTGGACCTGGGTGTCGAGGCGACCGAGATGCTCGAGAGTGCCGTCGTCACAGATTCTTCCGCGATCGCCTGTTCGATACCAGCGGGACCCGCCGGGTGCAGCGACAAAGCGGCAGGCAGTCAGTCCGGCACGGTCGAGGTACCCGAGCGCGACACCGGCCCCGCCGACGTAGATCTCGCCGGTCAGGCCGTTCGGCAGAGGATCGCCGAACTCGTCCGCGACCGCCATCTCCCAGCCGGGTAGCGGTTTCCCCACCGTGCGCGATCCGGTCAGGGCGTCGCGCCGCGTCACGGTGTGCGCGGTGACGTGCACGGTGGTTTCCGTCGTCCCGAACATGTTCACCAACCGGCATCGTGATTCCGGATACCGGTCGAGCCACGGCAGTACCACCCGGGGGTCGAGAGTCTCACCGCCGAACACGACGAGGCGGAGCGCGGACAGCGGCTCGAGATCCCGGTCGGCCGCGGCCAGGAGGACGAATGCGGACGGCGTTTGACTGAGGACGGAGACGCGTTCGTCGGCGAGCAATGTGTGGAACTCCACTGGGGACCGCGAGATCCAGTACGGCACGATCACGAGTCGGCCACCGGTCGACAACGAGCCCCAGATCTCCCACACCGAGAAATCGAAGGCGGGCGAATGGAACATCGACCAGGTGTCCCCGGGAGTCGGCGCGAATTCGGTTGCGGTGGCCGACATCAGCGCCGGCACGGCACGGTGCGGAATCACCACGCCTTTCGGCCGACCCGTCGACCCCGACGTGTAGACCACGTAGGCGGGGGCGCCGTCGCCTCCCACAGCCCAATCCACCTCACCCGGGCCCGATACCGATCCCGGCAACTCCGCCGGCGTCACCGCCGGTACTCCGGCCCACCGGGCTTCGCCCTGCAACTCGGTCACGACCAATCGGACACCGGCATCACGCGCCGTGTACGCGAGCCGATCCGGAGGATGCCGCACGTCCATCGGAACGAACGCCGCACCGCTGCGCAACACCGCAAGCATCGTCACGACGAGATCGACCGACCGATCCACACAGATTCCGACCCGGTCCCCCGGGCCGACTCCCCGATCGTGAAGACCTCGCGCCATCCAGGCCGACTGCTCCTCGAGTGCACGGTAAGTCAATGTGCGCCGGCCATGGGTCACCGCGACCGCGTCGGGACGCTCGTGAGCCTGCCGGACGACGAGATCCTCGATTCTCCCGCCGGAGACAGGCGCTCGCACACCGGCACCCACCGGTGCCACCGCCGCACCGAACACACGACGTCGTCGCGGTGACGGATCGCGAAGTCCGTTCACCACTCGGGCGACCCATTGCCCGAACCTCGCCGCTGTGTCGGCGTCCACAGACACCGGGTCGGCGTAGACCTCCAGGGTGGCGTGTCCGCCGGTGTCGGCCACCGGCACGAGTGTCAGCGGAAACGGCGCCGTCTGGCAGGGGAGATACTCACGTCCGGTGTCACGTGTAACCGTCCCCAGCACCCCGGTTGCCGTACTGCGCATTTCTCCGATCTTCACAGATTCCCACGAGACCTCCTGTTGCCGTGAGCATTTCACCTCTTCCGCCAGCTCGGCCAGAGTGCGGTCCAGGGAAGTGTGAAAGGCCAGGTCGACCCAGTTCTCGAATCCGCCGAGCATTCGGGGCGGCCGCGTCCGGTCGACCCGCCACACCGGAACCGTGACCACGGAGAGGTCGTCACGCCTACCGGTCACCACCGCGGCGGCAGCGGCCACCGTCGCCGTCATATCCTCACGGGCCGCGACCAGCGGGTGGGAGGAACGCAGTACCTCCGCGCTCCATCCGCCCAGTGCCCGACCGTGCCGATGTCGACCAACGGGATTCGCGGTCACCGTGTCGGCGTCGCGCACGCCGACGAGCACGTCACACACGAGCGTGAGCGAGGCAGTGTCGAGATCACGCCGATCGGCGACCACGACCAGATCGGCCACCTGGTCGAGGTACTGCATCACGACTGCGCGCACCGCCGGACCATCGACAGCGACGGGCCGCCGGCACTCGGCGGCAAGCCGGCGTCGTGCCTCCTCCGACGCCGAACCGGCCGGAACATCCACCACCCATAGACGCGACGGCCTGGTCGCGCGCTCCCACCAGCGACGGGACGCCGTACCCCACCGCACCGCAAGCATGTCCGAGCTCACTCCGCGGGGCACCCGCAGAGTCATCGCATGGCCGAACGCCGTGCGCACCGGTCCAGACCTCCCCCAAGGAGATTGGTGCATGAAGCAATCGTAGTCGACAGACGCGCGGCGACTGGGGCCGGCGGACACGGGCCCATCGTTCTCACCGGGCCGTGAAACCGCCGTCCACCGTCACCACGGAACCCGTGACTCCACGCGCATCGTCGGACGCGAGCCACCGCGCCGCTGCCGCGACCTCGCCGGGTTCGACGAGCTTGTTGGTCGGCTGGGCCTGCACGAAAACCGACTCGTGCTCATCGACGCCGACACCCAGGGAGCGTGCGATCTCCGCCAGCATCCGCCCTTCGTACTCACTGCTGTCCCGCACCGATCCCGGGCACAGCGCATTCACCCGGACCCCGCTCGGCGCGTAGTCGAGGGCGACGGCCTTGGTGAGGCCGACCAGGCCGTGCTTAGCCGCAACGTACCCGGCGAAGTGGCGGTACCCGACGAGCCCGGCCGTCGAGGCGATATTGATGATGCTTCCGCTGCGCTGGGTGACCATGATCCGTCCGGCCGTCGCGATCGTCCGCCACGCCCCGGAGAGGTCGACGTCGATCATCAGACGCCACTCGGATTCGGCGATGTCGTGAGCGGCCTTTCCGGACGGTGCGGCGATTCCCGCATTGTTGAGGAGCACGTCGAGGCGACCGAATCGTTCGTGGGCGACCTGCACCGCTGCCGTGATCTCTGCGAGCTCGCGGACATCCACCGCCTGGGTCAGAACCGTCGCACCGTGCTCGCGGCACAACTCCGCGGTGTAGTCGAGCTGACTCTGCGAACCGAGTGGGTACGGCACCCCTGGCAGGTTTCGGGTGATGTCGACGAGCATGAGGTCGGCCCCAGCCGCCGCGAACTCGACGGCGCAGGCACGGCCGATCCCCCGCGCCGCGCCGGTCACGAAGGCCGTCTTTCCGGCGAGGTCGGCGCTCACCGAGCGTCCTCGGCGAGCTGCGCGGCAAGCAGCCGTACCAGCGCGTGCGGGTGCTCGGTCAGGTACATGTGCCCGCCGTCGACCTCGATCACCGACGTCCCCGCGGTCGTCGTCGCCGCCCACTCCGCCAACTGAGCGGCACCGACGAGGTGATCACCCCGCCCTCGGAGGGCGGTGATCGGGACGTCCAGCGGTGGGCGTGGTGGTGGCCGATAGTTTTCGTGCATCTCGACGTCGGCCCGGACGACGGGCAACAGCAGCTCGCGCAGTTCCGGGTTCGCCAGCGCGGGATGGGAGTACCCGGCCAGCTCACCCACCCGGTCGAGGAATTCCTCATCCGCCAACGACGACGCCCGGACCTCCCGCACGGTCGCCGGACCCGGCGATCCACTCACGAACAGGCGGGTCAGCGCGACGTCTCCGTCGGCAGTCAGGCGATGCGCCAGCTCGTAGGCCAGGACCGCACCGAGGCTGTGCCCGAACACGGCCACCCCGGAAGACTCCCGGAGGACCGGCAGCACGCGCGGCGCAATGTCATGGACGGCGGCGTCGACCGAGGTGAGCAGGTCCTCACCAAAGCGTTCCTCGCGGCCGGGTAGCTGCACGGGGAGGATGTCGAGTCCCCGCGGCGCACAACTCTGCCAATCGCGGAAGAATGACGCGCCCACCCCTGCGTACGGCAGACACACCAGGGTCGCAGGTGACATTGTCACCTCCTTCTACGACGCCGAGGAAGACCGCTGCTGCTTCCGACCCTAGGCCGCGCTCCCCTGCGGTGTGGGAATTCGCCCGCGCAGGGCCGCCAGCACTTCCGCGGAGCACGCGAGCTGCCCAGCCTGCTCGACGTGCCCGTCGTCGAGCAGGCTGATGAATGCGGGTGAAGGGGGTGCATGGCACGCACACGGACAGCGACATGTGCTGGGTGTCAAGACCGACGGAACTCGACGTGGTCGGGAAGCTTGTCCACTGTCTGCTACACCACCCGGCCGATTGTCGGCACACCTGGTTGCGGGTCGATCCTCAGCAGCGGAATTGTCGGCGGGCTCAGCGGCGGGGCCGCTCACACGGACCCCGGTCCGACTGTGAGGCAGCGGAATTGATACGCGTGCACGTCGTACCACCTACTATCGAGTGCATGGGAGTCGCAGCCGCGGCACGAGCGCTCGGCCGCCTCCAGTACCGAATCGCGCGCATTCCCTTCCACCTCGTCGACGACACGGTGATGCCGGCATTCTTCGACGACGCTGCCCCGGCCCGGCTGGCGTACGAGTGGGTGCTGATCGAGTGTGACGAGGCCGCAGCGATTCTGTTCGACGACGACTTCGCAGCCACGCACGCACAGATGTTGCGGCAGCGCAGTGCCGCCGTGCGATACGCCATCGCCCGCCGACAACGGCAGGCTCTCCGCGATACCGACGTCGTCGTCCTCGAGCGGCCCTGACGCGAGGCGCGCCGCGCATTCGGCGAGCGTCCACTTATGCCGTGGCCTGCCCAGGCGACCCACGAATCAGACTTTCCCGAGTAACGAGGCGCACCGGCCCCGTGATCTGCGGTCGGCAGTTCTGGCGGGATGTGCAGTGTGGCGAGGGTGATCGGCATCCACCTGACGTCGATCCGGGCGATGCCGCGCCGGGGCGGAACGAGGGGGAGAATCAGCATTGTGCCCGCTCATCAGCCCGCACCACCTCTCCGCCCGGTGAAACCGATGCTGGCGACGCTCGGCTCACCACCGGGTGGAGACGACTGGGCGGTGGAGATGAAATTCGACGGTGTACGCGCCGTCGCCACCATCACCCCGGCCGCGGTGCACCTGTTCAGCCGCGACAACGCCGACATCACCGCTGCATACCCGGAGATCGCCGCCGGACTCTCCGAGATCAACCCAGGCCGAGGCGTAATAGTCGATGGTGAGATCGTCGCGCCCGCAGCCGGCAGCGGCCGACCGCGCTTCGACCTGCTCCGACAGCGGACCCCCATCCAGGATCCACCGCCCGCGCTGCAGCGCGCCGTACCGGTCGCCTTTTGCATCTTCGATCTGCTGGTGCACCGCGGGGCGCCGATCCTGCAGTGGCCGTACCTCGAGCGCCGACAACTCCTGGCCGACCTGAACCTCGATCTGGAGGGTGAGGCTCTACGGGTACCTCCACACTGGGTCGATGTCGCCGGCGAGGACATGCTCCGGTTAGCCGACGAGCACGGTCTCGAAGGAATTGTCGCCAAGAGAATGACCTCGCCCTATCGGCCCGGACGCCGCTCACCAGATTGGGTCAAAACTCCGCTACGCAACAGCGCCGAGGTGATCGTCGGTGGGTGGGAAGCGACCAGCCGCGGCGGTCTGCGGTCGCTGATCGTCGGTGCCCACGCGGACCAGGTCGGCTTGATATTCGTCGGGCACGTCGGTTCCGGCTTCACCGAATCCCACCGGCGCCGAACGCTCATGCTGCTCCGGCCACTCGAGCGCCCTTCCAGTCCCTTCGACGATCATGTTCCCGATGAGCTTGCCGCTCACGCCCGCTGGGTGGAACCGATTCTGGTCGGCACCGTCGAGTACCGGGAGTTCACCCTGGACCGGCGGCTCCGCCACCCGTCGTGGAAGGGATTCCGCGCGGGGATAGACCCGAGATGGGTGACCGTCGAGGAGTTACCGTAGTCCCGCGCGTGTCTCGGCACGATGGCTTCTGTGCCTCGGCAGGCCCGGCCGGTCTTCGGGGCGCGGCCCTACACCGCCAGGAGCTTCGCCGATCCGGCGCCGCATCGGCGAAGCCCGGAATGGAACTGTGTTGTAGCTCTTCTGCATTTGAAATCGAGGCAGTCACAGGGCTCTTCCACTGTTACGTCCTTGGCGGCACCTCTCTCCGTGTCGGCAACCGATCAGCAAGGCGGCCGAGTAGAAATCGCACACTTCCCCCTCGGACCGGCGGGTCCGACAATAGGGAGCGTGAGTTCTCGACGTTCCGCCGCAGAGTGGGCAGTCGATCAGGTCCACGATGTGCGGGACGATCCTGCAGCCCGACTCGAGCTGATCGCCGTACATATCACGGTCCGATCGGCAACGCGCCCCGGCACTTGCCGTTCCGCCGGGCGGCTTTGTCGTTCATGCGCTGGCAGATCGGTCGCGGCGTGCTGGCGCCGCTGAGTGCGATGCCGCCCGGCAGTCCGTGGTGGCGAGCGGTCAACGAACGGCTGATGCGCGACGGCTGCGAGGCTGTCGCCCGGAGCGGCGGAATGGGAGGGACGCCGTCCTCGCACACGGTCGATCTGTGGATGCTTTTCGTTGCCGATCCGACCGCACGCACCTGGTACCGGGCCCACAATGCGAGCATTGCCTCCGCCTACCTGGACCATCGCGACCTTGCCTGCACCGAGAGCCACCCCGAGCGCTTCTTTCTCAACGTGGTACTGCTCCGTGTTCTCTACGCCCATGCCTTGGTCTCGGCGCCGCGTCTGGCGCTGGGGCGGCTCGCGCCGGCCGGCCCCCTTCTGGGAGATCCTCGTCTCTCGATGACCGGGATCTTCCTGTCCCTTTCTCGGGTCCTTCCCGACCGATATCCCCTCGGAGACGACGTCGCGGCGTATGTCGCCGCTGAGCACAACATCGGTGAGATGCTGGACTACGGCATGATCGGGCCGCGACTGCAGCAGTTGTACGAGTGGTCGGCCGACGAACTCGACGAGCCGGGGCTACTCGACTGCATTTGCGACGGTAGTCCGACGTACGCCTGGTCCTACTCTGATCGCGAGGTGTGGCATCCGGCGAGCCCGGCCGCCACGATTCGCGCAGTTCGGCGGATATTGCCTGCGAACTAGGGGTGAGCCCCTCCGCAGAGCTGCTCGACGAGGCAGGCCCCCAGGTCGGCACCGTGGCCGAAGCATCGGTACATACCTCGGCGACACCGCTGCACCTTGCGTTTTCCGCCTACGTCATCGACCCCGAGGGACAGGGGCTGGTCGGTCGGCGCGCACGGTGGAAGTCGACATGGCCCGGAGTCTGGACCAACAGCTGTTCCGGTCATCCCTGCCCTGGCGAGAACTTACCGGAGGCGGTCGCACGTCGCGTCGACGAGGTACTCGGGATCATCCCCGCCGACATCACGCTGATCCTTCCCGATTTCCGGTGCCGGACACGTGATCCGCACAAGTACGTGGGCCGTCAGTACCGGACATCGCTCTGCAGCAGCGGTGGATACACGGTGGACGACTCCCCGTCCACGGTGGTGCCTGCGAACTGAAGCATCGCCCGCTGCTCGCCGTGCATCGGCGCCGGGTAGTTCAACGTCGGCGCCGAGACCTCGTCGAGGATGCGGAGGTGTTCGGGGCCGAGAGTCACCTCCAGCCCGGCGACGTTGTCCGTGAGGTGTTCGACGCGCCTCGCGCCGAGGATGGGGACGACGGTCCCGGATCGGGCACGCAGCCAGGCCAGCGCGACGGCAGCCGAGGTGGTCGCGAGGTCGTCGGCGATTGCGGCGGCGGCGTCGATGACAACGAACTCCGCATCGGTCGGACCGCCGACGAAGGCGGTGCGGGCAGAGTCGGTGACCTCGGTGCCGCGGCGATACTTGCCCGACAGGAATCCGTTCTTCAGTGGGCTCCACGGCACCAGAGCCATGCCCTGATCGAGTGCGAGGGGCGCGAGTTCGCCCTCGACGGTGCGGGCCAGCAATGAGTACTCGACCTGCAGTGCAATCAGCGGGGTCCATCCTCGCAACAGCGCCGTGGTCTGAGCCTGCGCGGTCACCCACGCCGGGTTGTTGGAGATCCCGATGTAGCGGATCTTGCCGGCGCGGACAAGGTCGTCGAGGGTGCGCAGGGTTTCCTCGATCGGGGTATGGCGGTCCCAGTTGTGCAGCCAGTACACGTCGACGTAATCGGTGCGCAGGCGGCGAAGGGTTTCGTGGAGCTGAGCGATGATGGCCGCGCGGCCCGCACCGCCGCCGTTCGGGTCGCCGGGAAAGAGGTTCGCGAAGAACTTCGATGCCAGCACCACGCGTTCGCGGCGACCGCGATGGGCGGCGAAGAAATCGCCGAGGATCTTCTCCGAGTGGCCGTTGGTGTAGAAGTTGGCGGTGTCGATGAAGTTGCCGCCGAGGTCGAGGTAGGTGGCGAGGATCTTCTCGGATTCCTCGACGCTGCAGCCGGCGCCACCGGCGTCTTCGCCGAAAGTCATCGCACCGAGGGCGAACGGGCTGACCCGTAGTCCCGAGCGGCCGAGTGTGACGTACTGATCGAGTCGCATGATCTGCTCCTGGGGTATCGGAATGTGCACATCCATCGAAACGCGAACCGCAGTGGCAGCGGTAGATCGATCGGCGCCGGGCATTGCACGATCCTGTCCGTGTCGCCCCGATTGGGTTGCCGTAGTGGCCACGCGGATGCTTTCGTGAGTTGTGCGCAACTCCCCCGACCTCCTGGACGAGATCCGCGCCGGAATCACGGTCCATGCCCGGCCGGATCTGCAGACGCCGATCGATGGGCTGTTGTTGTCGAAAGTAACGGCCGAGTCGGCGGCGCCGGAGTATTCGCTGACCGAACCGCTGCTGGTGATCATGACCCAAGGCGGCAAGCGGCTCCTGCTCGGCGACCGACTCTACGAGTACCGGGCGGGGCAATGTCTCGTCGTCACCGCCAGTGTGCCTGTCACCGGCCACTACATCGACATCAGCGAGGGCGCGCCGTCGTTGGCCATGGGACTGGTCCTGCGGCCGGCCGCCATCGCCGCACTGGTGCTGCAGGCCCCCACCGAACGGTGGTCCCGCGGCGCCGCCGGCGTGCCGGCGATCGAGACCGGCGACGCAGATGTCCATCTACTCGACGCCGCGGCCCGGATGCTGCGACTGCTCGATCACCCCGCGGACGCGCCCGTGCTCGCCCCGCTGATCGAGCAGGAGATCCTCTGGCGGCTGCTCACCGGCCCACATGGGAGCACAATTCGCCAGATCGGGATGGCCGACAGCGACCTGGCGCATGTCAGCCGGGCGATCCACTGGATCCGCGACAACTACTCCGAGCCGATGCGGATCGACGACCTCGCACGGTTGTCCAGTATGAGTGCATCGGCGTTTCACCGGCACTTTCGAGCCGTCACGGCCATGAGCCCCTTGCAGTATCAGAAACGTATCCGACTGCAACACGCCCGCTCGATGCTGGTCGCACACCCCGGTGACGTCGCCGGCGTCGGGCATCACGTCGGCTACGACAGCCCCTCCCAGTTCAATCGCGAATACCGCCGCCTGTTCGGCGCCTCCCCCGGCAAAGACGCTCACGGCCTACGCGGAAACACCGCGCTGTCGGACACCGGCCCCCTGCCCTGATCTGTCGACGCACAGCGTCCGGTAGCGGATGCAACCCCGGTTTCCGGGTGCTCCGGAAGGGGTAAGCGTGGCGGGAAGCGCCTTTGATTCGACGAACTTGTCAGTCCCGCTTGCCGATTCGACAGAAGACGAAGAAGGGTACGAGAATGGCCGACCAGTACGCCCAGCAGGATCCCACCACGCAGTACCCCGCCCCCGATCGCGAACACCAACCGGAGCTATCGCACCCGGGACTGACCTCCGACATGGTGACCGCCCCGGATCACGGCGAGAAGTCCTATCGGGGAAGCGGACGCCTCGACGGTCGCCGCGCCCTGATCACCGGCGCGGATTCGGGCATCGGGCGAGCGGTGGCGATCGCGTTCGCTCGCGAGGGTGCCGATGTCGTGGTCAGTTGTCTGGACGAGGAGGAGGCGGATGCACGGGAGACCGTGCGACTGGTGGAAGAGGCCGGACGACGAGGCGTCGTCGCGACCGGCGACATCACGTCGGAGGACCACTGCCAGTATCTCGTGGACCTGACGGTCCGTGAACTCGGCGGTCTCGACATCCTCGTCAACAACGCGGCCTTTCAGATGGTGCAGACGGGTGGTATCGCCGACATCACCACCGAGCAGTTCGACCGTGTCCTGCGCACGAACCTCTACGCGCTGTTCTGGTTGTGCAAGAAATCCGTCGCAGTCATGGAACCTGGATCGACGATCGTGAACACCTCGTCGATCCAGGGGACGAATCCGTCTCCCGGGCTTCTCGACTACGCCACCACGAAGGCAGGGATCATCGATTTCACCAAGGGATTGGCGGCCGATGTGGCGAAGCGGGGAATCCGGGTCAATGCCGTTGCACCGGGGCCCATCTGGACGCCGTTGATCCCCGCGACGATGCCCGCCGACGGTTATCGGCAGTTCGGGGACGACGTGCCTCTGGGCAGGCCCGGCCAGCCGGCCGAACTGGCACCCGCGTACGTATTCCTCGCATCGAACGAATCCAGCTACGTCACCGGAGAAGTGCTCGGCGTCACCGGCGGGACGCCCTTCACCTGAGCACCGCAGCGGTGACGGAGCCCCTGCGGATCACTCCTTTTCGCGGGCGGCGACGATGGCGTCGAGGTTGGCGGCGATGTTCTCCTCGGCGGCAGCTTTGTCGACACCCAGTCCGGTGAGCACACCGACCCCGTCCTCGACCTCGAGCAGGGCCAGCAGGATGTGCTCGGTGCCGATGTAGTTGTGCCCCAAACGTAGTGCCTCACGGAACGTCAGTTCGAGCGCCTTGCGTGACTGAGCATCGAAGGGAACGAGTGCGGGCACCTCCTCGGCGGCGGGGGGCAGCGTCGCGGTCGCGGCGTGCCGGACCGAATCCAGTTTCACGCCCTGCGCGGCGATCGCCCGGGCGCCGAGCCCTTCGGGATCGGCCAGGAGTCCGAGGACGAGATGCTGGGGCAGGATCTCGGCGTTGTGTGCCGCCCTGGCCTCGTTCTGCGCGACCACCACCACCTGTCGTGCGCGCGGAGTGAACCGGCTGAATCCCTGATTCGGGTCGAGGTCGGAGGCCTGCCCGGGATCCTTGGGGACGAACCGTTTCTGCGCGGCCTGCTTCGTGACGCCCATGCTCTTGCCGATTTCGGTCCACGATGCCCCCGAGCGGCGGGCCTGGTCGACGAAGTGGCCGATGAGATGGTCGGCCAGTTCACCGAGGTGTTCTGCGGCGAGGACCGCGTCGGTGAGTTGCTCGAGCGGGGCCTCGGCGTGCACCTTCTTGATCGCGTCGATGAGCTCGTCGAGTCGGATGGGCGGGGTCGTGCGATCCGAATTCTCCATGCGTCAACTCTAGGTTGACGCACAGCAAGCGTCAACCCCAGGTTGTCGCTTTCGACTTCCGCGAGCTGCGCACCGACCCGCGATCCGATCTGCTAGCTTGATGACTAGCAGATCTAGGGATAGGGGTTCTATGCATATCGAGAAAGATCTGGTGGCAGCCTCGGCCACTCCCCTCGTACTCGGAATTCTCGCGGAAGGCGAGTCGTACGGGTACGCCATTCTGAAACGAGTCAACGACCTGTCCGGCGGACGGATTCAGTGGACCGACGGAATGTTGTACCCCCTCCTGCATCGCCTGGAAAGATTGGGATACGTGTCGGCGTCGTGGGGTGCCTCCGACAGCGGGCGAAGGCGCAAGCACTACACGATCACCGCTGCGGGCCGGGAGATGCTCGCGGAACGACGCGCCCAATGGGACGTCGTCGCGGACGCTCTGAGCCAGGTGTGGCGCTCCGTCCAGCTACCCCCAGCCTCCGCCCAAGGATGGTCGTGATGGATACCGACAAGGAGCTCGAATCGCAGATCGGCCAGTGGCGGGGTTACGTCGAGCGCCGTCACGCGATATCCGCCGCCGACACCGACGAGATGGAAGACCATCTCCGTGATCAGATTTCGGACCTGTCTTCCGCTGGGCTGAGGACCGACGAGGCCTTCCTGGTCGCGGTCAAACGCATGGGCAACGTCGACGACATCTCCCGCGAGTTCGCTCGCGAGCACTCCGATCGACTGTGGAAGCAACTCGTCCTCATGCCCGCCGCGTCGGACGGCGACGGCACTCGCGCCACACGTGAGCTGTTCGTCGTTCTCGGGCTCGCCGTCGGCGCGGCACTGTCGGTCAAGGCAGGCGTGGCGACGCTCGGCGAGCAGGACCTCGCGCGCAACCTCAGTCTGTTCGTTCTTCCGTTCCTCGCCGGATACTTCGCCTGGAAGCGGCAGGTGACACCCCGCCTCGCCGCGGTACTGCTGGTGCCGTTCGCGCTGGCGGCGGTACTGCTGAACGTCTTCCCGTTCGCATCGAACGGCTCCACCGAGGTGATCGCGGCGATCCACGCACCGATCGCGCTGTGGTTCGCCGTCGGCCTAGCGTATGTCGGCGGTCAGTGGCGATCGGACCGCCGGCGAATGGACTTCATCCGCTTCACCGGCGAATGGGTCGTCTACCTGACCCTCCTCGCCCTCGGCGGCGGCGTCCTCATCGGCCTGACGATCGGTGCGTTCGACGCACTCGGCCTGAGTGTCGAGTGGTTCATCGAGGACTGGGTGCTGCCGTTCGGGGCGGCAGGCGCGGTCATCGTCGCCGCGTGGCTCGTGGAGGCGAAGCAGAATGTGGTCGAGAACATCGCCCCAGTCCTCACCCGCGTGTTCACCCCGCTGACGACTCTCATGCTGCTGGTGCTGCTGACGGCATTCGCGACGACCGGCAGCGTCGTCGACGTCGACCGAAACCTGTTGATCCTCATGGATCTCATTCTCGTCGTCGTCCTGGGATTGCTGTTGTACGCGATTTCGGCCCGTGACCCCTACCTGCCGCCCGACCTGTTCGACCGCCTCCAACTCGTCCTCGTCGTCAGTGCCCTCGCGGTCGACCTGCTGATGCTGTTCGCCATGCTGACTCGCATCGCGGAATTCGGCTTCACCCCGAACAAGGTGGCGGCACTCGGAATGAACCTGGTCCTCCTCGTCAACCTGACGTGGTCAGCTCATCTCATTCTCGGGTTCCTGCGCGGCCACCGCGGATTCAGCTCCACCGAACGCTGGCAGACCGGTTACCTTCCCGTCTTCGGCATGTGGGCGGCGTTGATGGTCGGCGTTCTCCCACCGGTTTTCGACTTCGTGTGACGACAGTGCGGAGCTGATCGAGAGTGTTCTCATCGGACAGGGAATTCACGGCGTACGGCCCGTCGTACTGGGCGATGATCGCGCTGTTCGTCGTGGGGGCCGCGGTTCTGGTCCGGCTCGGACGACGGCAGACCGAATCGCAAGCCCGGCGCCTGGGCCGAGTCCTTGCGGTGCTGACGGCCGCGATATACGGCGCGACACTGGTTCATTTCTCGATTCCGCCCACGATCGGCGGCTCGGTACCGCTGCGCCTGACCGATCTCGCGACCGTAGCGGCGGCCTGTGCCCTGTGGTCCCGGGCGCAGTGGGCCTACGCGCTCACGTATTACTGGGGACTCGTGCTGAGCACCCAGGCGTTGATCTCGCCTGTTCTGACCGGTCCGGACTTCCCCCACTATCAGTTCCTCGCGTTCTGGGCGATTCACCTGCTCGTGGTCTGGGCGGCCATCTATCTGACGTGGGGTCGAGGGATGCGGCCCCGGTGGCGCAGCTACCGGTTCACGGTCCTGGTCACCGTCGTCTGGGCGGCAGTGACCTTCACGTTCAACCGCGTCGCCGGAACCAACTACGGCTTCCTCAACAGAAAGCCTGCCACCGCGACCCTTCTGGACGTTCTGGGTCCCTGGCCGGTGTACCTACTGACCGCGACGACACTGATTCTCGTCGTGTGGGCCCTGATGACCTGGCCGTGGGAGCGGACACGATGACGCACCGAGGAAATCCCGCGGCCCTCCTGATCGCTACCGGGAATCTTTGGTGTCACGCGATATCTTCCGAACGACGCTGCGGCTGCGTAACATCAGGATCATCTCGCTGGAATCCCTCTGGAGGCCGACGTGGGTGGACTTGGTATCGATCTCGGAACTGCCAACACTGTCGTCGGAACTCCCGACGACGGCATCGTACTGAACGAGCCGTCCTTCATGCTCGTTCGAACGAAGGATCCGCACCGTGCTCTCGCGATCGGCACGGAGGCGCGAAGTCTCGTCGGCCGCACTCCAATCGGAATCACGCCGGTTCGACCGATGCGTGACGGGGTGATCGTCGACCTGGAGTCGGCGCGGGCGTTCGTCACGGCCGTCATCAAACGGGTCTCCTCCGCCAGGCGATACGGTCTGCGGCCCAAGGCCGTCATCTCGGTCCCCGCGGGCGCAACCCCGCTCGAACGCCGCGCACTGCTCGAGGTCGGCCACGAGGCCGGTCTGCGGAAAGTGGGGTTGGTACCGGAGCCGGTGGCGGGTGCGCTCGGTTGCGGAATCAACCCCATGGAACCACGCGCACACCTCGTCGTCGATATCGGCGGCGGCACTTCGGAAGTCACCGCCATCTGTTTCGGTGGCATTCTCTCTCACCGTAGTTGCCGTGTCGCGGGCGACGAATTGACGAACGCGCTGTACCAGTACCTGAGGGCAGAGCACAAGATCGTCGTCGGCGAACTCACCGCCGAGCGTGCCAAGCTGGGTGAACCCGACAGCGCCGAGGGGCAGTCGCTCGTCGTCGAGGGCCGCGACGCCGTGACCGGCCGCGCACGCCTGGTGACACTCGAGACCGAGGAGATCGTGGAGGCGTTGCGGCCGACGACAACCGGAATCGTGCAGACATTGACGGAATGCCTGGACGACCTCCCCGCCCAGGCGATCGGTGACGTGATGTCGGAAGGGCTGCTCGTCATCGGTGGCGGGGCGTTGCTCCGCGGGCTGTCCCAGCTGCTCGAAGAGTCCTTCGGATTCCCGGTGAAGACCGCCGAGCGCCCACTCACCTGCGTCGCCGAGGGCGCTACGGCGTGTCTGGTGCACCCTGAGGTGGTTGCCGCCTACAGCGCCTGATCACCGAGTCGGCGCCGGGGCGGGCGGTCGCGGAAAGTAGTGCTCGAGGAGTTTCTTGACCACGGGGCCCGCCGTCGCCGACCCGAAGCCACCACCGCGGATCAGCACCGACACCTGGATCTGGGGGGCGTCGAAAGGCGCGACCGCGGAGAACCAGGCATTCAGTCCTTCTCCGGGCGCCGACGGGTCCTCCGCCGTGCCGGTCTTCGCGCCGGCCGGTACCGGGAGGTCCGCGAGTTGCCCGGCGGTCCCCGCCGACGCGGACGCCCGCATGCCTGCCCGGACGGGACCGAGCAAGTCCGCGAAGGGCAGACGCTGCGGCTCCGCTGTCGGGATGGGGGTCAGTTCCGACCCGTACGCCGCGGCGAGCTGAGGCGTCACCATCGCGCCGGTGGCGATCCCCGACGTCCAGCGCGCCACCTGTATCGGGGTCGCGCTGACGGTGCCCTGTCCGATACCCATCAACAGCGTCGACCCGGGATACCAGGTGGCCCCGATGCTTCCGACGTTCTCCGGGGTGCCGAGGAACCCCTCGGCCTCGCCCGGCAGGTCGATCCCGGACCGCCTGCCGACGCCGAGTTGGCCCGCGACGTCCGCCATCCTCTCCGGACCCAGGAGTTCACCGAGCTTGTAGAAGTAGACGTTGTCGGACCACTGAATCGCCTGCAGCAGATTGTGCGGGCCCATCGGTTGCCAATTCCGGAAGGTGTGGCCGCCGTAGGTGTAGGCGGCGCCGGTGTCGATCACCGCGTCCGGCGACAGCACCGGGTATCGGGTATTCGCCGCCGCGACGACGATCTTGAAGGTGGAGCCCGGGGGGACGGCGGTCTGGGTGGCATTGTTGAGCAACGGGCTCGGCCCCGGGGTCTGACTCTGCGCCGCGAGGGCGACGAGGTCGGCCGGAGGTCCGTAGACGTTGTTGTCGGCCCCCGGGACACTGGCGAGGGCCAGCACGGCTCCGTTCCGCGCGTCCATCACGACTGCGGCACCGAGGTCGCCCTTGCTGGTGCGCATCGCCTCCACGAGTGCGTCGGTGGCCAGGTTCTGCACTTCGATGTCGAGGTGCAGGCGCAGATCGTGGCCCCGTACCGGGTCCACCCGTTCGCCGGCGGCCACCGGATGCCCGGACGGATCGACATACATGCACTGTTTGCCGTCGCTGCCGCGGAGCAGAGCGTCGTACTGCTTCTCGAGTCCCGCCTTGCCGACGCGTGACCCGAGCGCGAGATGCGGCCAGCGTTCCATGTCGTCGGCGTCGGCGACCCCGACGTGTCCGAGGACGGAGGCGAGAACGGCACCGTACGGGTACTGCCTGCGGCCGGTAGGCACCACGAGGACACCGGGAAGTCGCGCGTCCACGATGCGCCGCGCCTGGTCGGGCGCGACTCGGCCGACTTCCACCTGCGACTCGCCTTCGCCACCGGCATCAATCAGGTCCGCGACCTCGTCGGGAGACCGGGCGAGCACCGCGGCCAACCGGTTCCGGGCGTCGTCGTCGTGCTCGTCGAACATCCGGGCGACCACCGCAACGGCGTACTCGGCCACGTTCACCGCCAGGGGAACACCGTTGCGGTCGAGGATCAGTCCGCGCTCTGCGGGCAGGCGGATGCACCGCATCATCTGCTGGTCGCTCATCGCCCGGAATTCCGCACCCCGGTCGTGTTGCAACTGCCAGGCGAACACCGACATCGCGACGAGTGCCGCGGTCATCGTCAGGGTGCCCGCCGACATTCCGCGCGGGCGGCGCCGCCGTCGGGGATCCGGGGTCCACAGCGGTCGCGCGACGCCGTCTCGGCGCACCGCGAGCACCAGTCCGATGGCGACGAAACCGACGATGGCGGCGGTGCCCCCGTAGCTGAAGAGGGGAATCGGCATGCCGGTATGGGGCAGCAGCGACAGACTCTGACCGATCGACACCAGCGCGTGGATGCCGAACAACGCGCCGATCCCGGCCGCGACGAGTGCGGCCTCGCGAGTGCGCGCCGTGCGCGCGGAGAGTGCAGCCCGCCACACGATGACCGAAGTTGCCACCACGACAGCCAGGCCGGCGATCAAACCCCACCCGTACACCAGGCTGGCGAACGCGAGATCGTGCTCCGATTCGGGAAGATACTCGGCCCGCACCGCGTACATCGGGTCGCGCGCCAGCCCCCACAGGCCACCGCTGCCGATCGCGATGTTCGCTTGCAGCTCGGCCCATCCCGCGCCGGCAGGGTCGGCGTTGCTCGACAGGAACACGTGGACCCGTTCGAGCTGGTAGGGGCGGAGAAAGAGCACGGCCAGCGGAAGCGACGCGAGACCCAGCACGAACAGCGGAACCAGAGGCAGAAGCGGGACTCGGGCGAGGATGAGCATGAATCCCGCCGTCGCGACGAGCACGACGGCAGTCGACAGGTCGGGTTGGAGTGCGACGAGTGCAATGGGTACGCCCACGATCGCCAAGGTCGCGACGAATCGTGCCAGCGTGAACCCACCGGCGAGCATGCTCGCGGGCACGAGAACCAGGGCGAGCTTGGCCAGCTCGGACGGCTGGACGGTGAATACGCCGAAGTCCAGCCAGCGTTGAGCACCCTTGGTCGCGACCCCCGCGAACGGTACGACCGCCAGCAACACGGTCGCCACGGTGAACACTGCCCAGCCGAAGGCGCGGAGATCACTCATCCGCAGGCGGGACACCACATACATGATGCCCAGACCGGCAACGGCGAAGAGCGTGTGGCGAACAGCGTCTGCCGTCTTCCCTGTCGAGAGCAAATTCAGAAGGCCGAGCACGACGAGAACGATCGCCGCACCGACGATCCACGGGTCGGATTCGTGCTTGTCGTCGTGCTTGTCGTCGTGCATCCCACCCCTCCCCCCGCCGCTCAGCAGCGAGCGTTTTCGGCAGGCACCAGCAGCGGCTCGGACGCGGCCGTCGCCGGGGCGCTGGTGACGGCCGCGACGGCGAGTGCGGCGCCCGGCGGCAGATCGGTCCGGACGATGCCGTAAACCTGTTGTGACCCTGGCTGAACGGGCAGCGTCACGTCACTGGTGGGCCGCACCTCGCCGG
Organism: Rhodococcus jostii RHA1; assembly: GCF_000014565.1. Lineage (NCBI taxonomy): Bacteria > Bacillati > Actinomycetota > Actinomycetes > Mycobacteriales > Nocardiaceae > Rhodococcus > Rhodococcus jostii. The sequence continues at coordinate 322,711 of NC_008268.1, forward strand.
AGCAGCGGTCGTACACGTTCACCCGCCAGGTCACGGCGCCGACAGCTGCTGCCGGATCGAGGCGAATGTCGACTCGGATCGCGCACGCCTGCCCGGGCAGGCACTCCCCGTTGGCGCGCGTGACCGTGACGAGGGTGATCGGCCCCGCACTGCCGGGGGCACCGATGTCGACGGGCGGCGGCGGCCGGCCGACATCGATCGTCGCCGACGGTGGCTGGTCAGCCTGGGGTTCCGGTGGAGGCGGCGATACGGGCCGAATCTGATTCTGCTCCGAGGGATTCACGGGATTCAGGACGGCGTCCCATCCCCGGCGCAGCTCCGACCACACCCGGGGAGCCATCCACGCTGCAGCGACGAGTATCAGGATCGCGATCAGGCCGAGTGCTCCCTGCCGCCGCGACGGCCGTCTCCTTTTGCGATGCCACGGATTCCGGACCGGCGGAAACCAGCCTGACGGTGCGAGGGTGGAACCGGCCGCCACATATGGCCAGTCCCGGACGTCCGTCCGCTCCCCCACCACCTCGGTGTCAGGACGCGGCCGTCCCGTGGTGGCCGCGACGAGCCCGGCAAGTTGGCAGCGTTTCCTTCTCTCCTCGGCTGGGTCGACATCGGGTGCGATCGCCTGACGAACCCGGTGCACCAACGCATCCAGATCTGTTGTTTCGGCGAGCGATTCGTGCAACCGGTCGGCCAGGGCCGAACCGCGACAGTTCGTCGCAATGCTTCGGAGAAGTTCGACCACCGCCTCGTTCATGTCTCGCCGGGACGCACTGCCCGCGCACTCGATCGTGAGATGACCGGCATCGGACACCGTCACGTTCCGGAGGCGGAATGGGTAGGGCCCCTCGCCGCGCGCCAGTTCGAGCTCATGGAGCGCATCCGCGACGAGTAGTGCGGCCTGCTCTGGTGTCAACGCCGCCACCGCCAGGAGTCTTCCGACTGCGACACCGCGGACACGTGCATCGTGATCGATGTGTTCGGGCGGGTCGGATCGGGCATCGGCGGGTTCGGTTCTCCTCGCAAGGAGCCCTGTCACTGCTTCGATCATCGCGCACCCCGACGCTATGCCTCCCGCACGGTCAGGACGCGACCGGAGCGGGCGGCGGCGGACCTTGAGTTGGGCTTACTCGCTGCCGAAATCCATTACGCCTGCGTGATTCCATTTAACTCCGCGGCGTGCTCCGGCGTCCGAGAAATCGCTTCGTCCGCTTCGACACAATTCGGTGTCGTCGGTCCGGACAGCTGGGTCGCACCGCTGTCTGTCAGCTCCCACTCGGCGGTGACCCGAACGCGTGCATCACGACCGCACCCCAGTCCCGCCACATCGGGCACGGTGGAGGATCCCGGTGGTCCAGGAACCGGATCACCTCGTCCTCGAAGGCAGCCGAGGTGGGCAGCGACGAGTGTGCGGCGCGGACCGGGCAGCCATTGCGTTCGACGTCGAGCCGCCAGCCGTGCGGCATCAGGGGAAGATCGGCAGCCGAGGTGATACTCAGAACACGCACCTCCCCGGGCAGCGGCTCGCCGAGAATGGCCTGTGCGCTGCCCGCGGTGCCGAGCAGTTGCCGCGCCGCGGGCGTGTCGGGGTCGAAGTGGAAGAAGACGACGTCGGTCACCGGCGCCGCCCACCGCAACAGGTCGCCGAACACCCTGCCCCGTCGATCGCCATCCGGGGGTGGAAAGCCGAGCGGGGTCTCCGGAAAGACGCCCACCAGCACCAGCACATCGACCCGCGCCCGCCCGGTGGCAACCGCGTCCCACGCAATCCACGCGGCGTGGGAATGTGCGGCAACGGTCAACGGCCGCTGCAGGTTCGCGGTCTGTTCGGCAAACAACGCGACCTGTTCCTCGACGGGGCGCTGGGTGTCGGCAGATTCGTACGGGGCACCCGATCTGATCGGACACGTCGAGTCACGCTGCGGCTGCCCGTCGCCGGGGCCGGCGTAGGAGAAGTAGTACACCTGATCGCATTCGTAACCCAGCCGGTGCACGTCGGCCCGGGGGATGCTCCCCTGCCCCGAACGCGAATTGATTCCGGACATGAGGAACAGCGAACCGGCCTGCCGGGGCGCGGGTTCCGGATCGTCATATCCTCGTGTCCGAACAAAGATCACCGACGCCGCCGTCACCACGACGAGCACGGCAGCAAGCGCCGCGACGGGCCGGGTAACCGGTTCACGGTCCATCGCCCACACCGTCAGTCCCGTCGCCGCAGCCGAGACCGGCAAGAGCAGCACGGTGAGGGCCGGGGCCCGGTCGGCCAGAACGCCGAGCCCGAGGACCGCCGCGCAGTACGGCACCATCACCTCGATCCGCAGGCCGCGGCGCCACCCCCGCGCCATCGCCCCGCGCACGGTGACCCCGCCCTGCCACGGGACCGGGCCGAGGATCACGACCAGCAGTCCGACCAGCGCCACCGCCGGCCAGAACGCCCGCGAGTACAGCGCCGCGTAGGCGGTCGCGTCACCGAGCGTCGCAAGAAGGACCGGGCCGAACGCCGCCGCGTAGAACATCGCGGCGAAGCGGAGGCGTCGGGCATCGAGTCCACCGAGAAGCCAGGCCATCAGCATGACCCGCACGGCCGACACCACGGAGAGCAGCACCAGGAACTGCGGCCACGAGGCGGTACGCACCAGCAGAAGTCGCAGGTCCGCGAACTGATCCAGCGGCGGCAGCGCGACCAGGTGCAGCAGTCCCGGCCAGACGGGAACCATCCCGCTCGCCGCGAGCACGACGACGAACACCGCGACGGCCGCCAACGGCAACCACCGCGTCCAGTTCGTCGACGTCATACCTTTCGCTGTACTCGCTGGTCGTGGTCCTGCACAACCCATGCGCCGCCCTCGCAGGACAGGTTCCCTCCACTGGGCCCGGACTGGGAAGCACTCGCAGCGGACGCAGGACGTCGTGCCGGACAACGGGATTCCGGACCGAGCATCCTTTGCGCGCGGTTCGTCGGATGTGTGACCGCATCACGGAGGATGATCACCTCATGGAACGTGCGGAGGCCGGAAGCCGTGGGACGCTCATGACGTTCGACCAGTTCGCGGACATCTTCCGGGACGTCGCCAGTCTCGGCGTCGTCCGGGAGGACTTTCACCGATTCGACGACGTCGTCACCGCGAAACTCTACGACCTGCTCCTCGTCGCGCAGGAGAGCGCGGCCGCCCAGCACCGGCACATCGTCGAACCCACCGACCTGCCGATCACCCGAGGCTTGCAGGAGAATATCGGATTGTTCCGCGAGCTCGGACCCGGCCTCCGGGTAGATCCGATCGTCGAACGACTGGCCGACTACCCGCCCCTCGACGGCATCCTCGCAACCGAAACCCGATCGGGGCTCGCCGACATCACCGGCGGACTCAGCGTCGCCCTCGCGCGCACCTTCCGCGTCGTCTACCCCGAGTTGAGGACCGTGCGGGCACGGACCACGCACTGGTCGGTGATCAGTACCCTCGTCGACCTCTACCTCTGACGTCGCCGACCGCGGCAGACCACTGTTCTTTCGTGACTTCGGAACACCCCCCGGGGTGCAAACATCCACCCCTGGATGGACGGCCGACCACCCCTTCAGGGGGCGGTGCCGGACCCCCCTTCCGGCGAAGACTGGTGTTCGTCCACAAGGGACACGGAAATTCACACACCACACTCAGGAGAAACGCAATGAACTCGACGAAGACACGCATCGCCGCAGCAGCCGCAACGGGCGCCGCCCTCGGACTGGGAATGTTCATGGCCCAGAGCGCCACTGCTGCCGCCGCACCCGCCCAGTCGACGTTCCCGCAAGTCGTCTCCCCCGAATCCGGACTCTCCCCGTACAAGGTCGAGGTCAGGGACCGAATCGGCTGCGCAAACGCGTGGCCCATGGTCGCCTGCGACGCCCCCGACGAAGACGTGCCCCCGCAGGTGACCCTCGTCGAGCCCGGCACCACGCTGGTCGAGCCCGGCGGCACAACTCTTTACGGCCCCGCCGCCGCGACCGTTGACTCCCAGCAGGGTGCCACCATCCACCAGGTCTACTACCCCCTCGAGCCCGACGACGGGGTGATCTCCCACTCGCTCGATCCCGACATGCCCTGGATGTGACACACGGTCGACACCGACTCACTCTGGATCGACAGCACTCTCTTGCGGCCGCCGGGGCCATTCACCTCGGCGGCCGAGACGTGTGCGCTGACGCGCCCCGTGCGCATCTCGGAGTATTTAGAGAGACGAACCATCGATGACATCCGTATCCGCGAGGAGGAGGATGAAACAGACCAGTCTCGTCCTGATCGCGGAACGGGTCTCGCTGTGACGGGTCTCTATCGCGATTCACTACCCCGCAAGTTCCCGATCGAACGTGAGGCGGCCCAGATGACGGCAGAAGACGTGGTGGGCGCGCAGATCGCCGATCAAGAATGTCAGGACTGCGGTTACAAACCGGAGCTGAAGCGAACGCTGGGCTCCTTTCAGGTGTTCGCGGTCTCGTTCGCGTTCATCTCGGTGGCGGTCGGGATCTTCGGCACCTACGATGACGTACTCCGAGACGCCGGACCGGTGGGGATCTGGCTCTGGGTGATCGTGGCGTTGGGGCAGACCCTGGTGGCGCTGGTGATCGCCCAATTCGCGGCCCGCATCCCACTCAGTGGCTCCTCCTATCAATGGGCCTCGCGGCTGGCCAACCCGAAGATCGGCTGGTTGTTCGGTTGGCTCACCTTCTGCTACCTGGCACTCGGCGTGGTGACGGTCGACAACGCGATGGCAAGCTCCGCGCTCATGCCGCTGTTCGGCATGCAGCCCGACGAGAACACGGCGCGCGTGATCACGCTCGTGGTGGTGCTTGTTCAGGCGGTGCTCGTCGTGTTCTCCACGCGCCTCGTCGGGCTGATCACGTCGGGCGCGGTCGGGCTCGAACTGGTGATCGTGGTGGTGCTGGCGATCGGGCTCTTCGCCGCCGTGGCGATCTCGGGCGAGGGCTCGGTCGGCAACCTGACCTCGCGCGGTATCACCGAAGGCGCCCCCAATTACTTCGCCGTCGGCGGCGGGTTGATGGCTGCGATGATCATGGGGCTCGCCACGCTCGTCGGCTTCGACTCCGCGGCGAATATGGCTGAGGAGGCCAAGGATCCGTTTCGCAGCGTCCCGCGCGCGATCGTGGGATCGGTCGTCGCGGCGGCTGTGCTGGGACTGGTGTTCCTGATCGCGCTCACGATTGCGATCAAAGATATCCCCCGGGTGAGCGCCAGTGACACCCCGGTGGCGGCGATCCTGCGCGATCAGCTGGGTCCGGTGATGGAGAGGACCCTCCTGGTCGCGATCGCGTTCGCATTCTTCGGCGCCGGGATGGTGACCCTCGCCACCTGCTCGCGGATGGTGTTCGCGATGTCGCGCGACGCGCGTTTCCCTGCCTACCGGTTGATGCGCCGGGTCAACCCGCGCACGCAGACACCCATTCCGGCGACCATCATGATCGTCGTCGTCGGGGTCGTCCTTATGGCCGTGCTGCCCGGTGGCGCACTGCTGGAGTTGCTCACGGTGGGGACGGTCATCTCGGCGGTCCTCTACGGCGCGATAATCCTCCTCTATCTTGCGGTGCGGAGGCGACTGGATCGTAAGGAGGGCGCGTTCGATCTCGGGCGCTTCGAGCTGCCGGTCGCGATCGGTGCGCTGCTGTGGTCGGCGGTCGTGCTGTTCGTGATCGTGTCGCCCTCGAGTGCACTGACCTCGATCCTGATTGCGGTCGGGTTGCTCCTCGCGGGCGGGTTGTACTTCGCGTACCTGTTGATTTTCAAACGCGAGGTACTGGACACCGAGCCGGGAGACGCCGATGTCTTCTCGCACTGACCGACAGATGAAGCCCCTGACTGCCACCACCGTGCTCACCGGTGACGTGGTGCGTGCCGGCGATTCCCGCTACGAGGCGGCGCGGGTGGGCTGGAACCGCCTGTATTCCCGCTATCCCGAGGCGATCGTGTTCTGCTGTGACACGCAGGATGTGGTCAACGCGGTCCGCTGGGCTCGCACGGAGGGCATCGCCCTGCGTGCCCGCAGCGGTCGCCACAGCCTCGAGGGCTGGTCGTCGATCGACGGCGGGCTGGTCGTCGACGTCAGTCGGATGAAGAGCATCGTGATCGACGAAGCGGCGCGCACCGCGACCGTCGGGACGGGGCTGACGCAGCAGGAGACGGTCGCGGCTCTCGGGCAACGCGGCTTCGTCGTTCCGACCGGCTCGGAGGGCGGCGTCGGTCTCGGTGGCGTGATTCTCGGTGGTGGCTTCGGACTACTGACCCGCAGTATGGGTCTGGCGTGCGACAACCTGCTCGCCGCGGAGGTGGTGGTGGCCGACGGCGCGCGCTCGGCGAAGGTCGTGGAGGCCACCGAGCACAGCAACTCCGACCTGCTGTGGGCGTGCCGTGGCGGGGGCGGCGGCAACTTCGGGATTGCGACGTCCTACACATTGAGGCTGCACGAGCTCTCGAACGTCACATTCCTCGTCGCGAGGTGGACCGGTCACGACGACCTGGGCGCCCTGCTTCGCGTGTGGCAGCGCGACGCGCCGGTCGCCGACGAGCGGCTGACCAGCGCGCTGGAGGTCGATACCACCGCGGTCGAACTGTCTGCGCTGCTGTTCGGCGGTGCGCGGCGGGAACTCGAGGACCAACTTCGGTCGCTGCTGGCGATCGGCAATCCCGACGTGACCGTGACGGAGGGCCCCTGGCAGACCGTGTACGGCGACGTCGACAGGGGGCCGAACGACGTCGCCCTCTGGAAGTTCTACTCGCAGTTCGTCACCCGGCCTTTCCCCGACGAGGCGATCGATCTGATCGTCCACTACATGGCCAACACGCCCAGCCCGCCGAGCAATTTCTTCTGCTCGAGCTTCGGCGGTGCCGTCCGGCACGCTCCGCCCGGCGGGTCCGCGTTCCCGCACCGCGACGCGCTGTTCTACTGCGAACCGGGGGCCGCCTGGAACGACCCCGCCCTGAACTCGACGGCACTGGGCTGGGCGGCCGACTTCTGGCGGGCGCTGCGCCCCTATGGCGACGGCGCCTACGTCAACGTGCCCAACGCCGCCGCGTCGGACTGGGAACGCGAGTACTACGGTTCCCACCGCGAGCGGCTGCGCGAGGTCAAGGCCACCTACGACCCGGAGAACGTGTTCAGCTTCGAACAGAGCGTCCCCCTGTCGCCGGTTGACCCGTCCCGAGTCCTAGGCTGGGGCGATGGCGGTCAACCGGAGTCGCAGGGCCAGGGGCGCCCGTAAACGCAAGCGTCGGATGGAGAGTGTCGAGCACGACCTCACCGCGGAGCAGTGGAGTGCGCTCACCGAGGCGTGGGGTGGCTGCGCATACTGCGGCACGACCGACAAGCCGCTGCAACGCGACTGCGTGCAGGCGCTGTCCCGCGGCGGGCGTTACACCCTCGACAACATCGCCCCGGCCTGCGGCTCGTGCAACGCCAGTAAGTGCAACGACGAAGTCACCGGCTGGCTGCGGCGCAAGCGGCTCGACGAGCGCGCCTTCCTGTTGCGTCACATCGAAATCAAGACAGCGCTCGCGCTGCGATTCCCCACACCCCCGGACACCGAACTCGAAGCGCCGGAATCCACTGCCCCGTGACGACGGCGCCTGCTACTTGGTGCCGAAGAGACGGTCGCCGGCGTCCCCGATGCCGGGCAGGATGTAGCCGTGCTCGTCGAGTTGACGGTCGACGGCGGCGGTGTAGATCGGGACGTCGGGATGCGCCTTGTGCAGGGCGGCAACGCCTTCGGGACAGGTCAGCAGGCAGACGAACTTGATGGATTTGGGGCCGCATTCCTTCAACCGCTCCACTGCCGCCACGGCGGAGTTGCCGGTGGCAAGCATCGGGTCGATCACCACCACGTCGCGCTCCTGCAGATCGCCGGGCATCTTGAAGTAGTACTCCACGGCTCCGAGGGTTTTGGGATCGCGGTAGAGACCGATATGGCCGACGCGCGCGCCCGGCACAATTGTCAGCATGCCGTCCAGGATGCCGGTGCCCGCGCGCAGAATGGAGACGAAGACCAGCTTCTTACCGTCGATGACCTTGCCGGTGGTGAATTCCAGCGGTGTCTCGACGTCGATCTCCTGCATCGGGATGTCGCGGAGGACCTCGTACGTCATCAGCGCGGAGATCTCGTTCGCCAGCCGACGAAAGCTGTTGGTGGAGGCATCCTTACGGCGCATCATCGTGAGCTTGTGCTGCACCAGCGGGTGCTCGATCACGTGTACCGTGCCCATGTAGTCGTCCTCGTTTCTTCTAGAAGACCGTGCCGTCGCTGACGATGTTCAGCGGCGGCAGCCCACCCCGCGAGCGCTGTGCCAGCGCGCGGCCCGCCGCCCAGGTGCCGCCCTCCAAGACGCAGGCCAACGGCATCTCTCCGGGATCCACGCCCAGACGTGCGCGCACCAGCGGGGCCAGTTCGTCCAGCAGGGCTACCGTCAACGCGCGCCACTCGACCACCAATTCGTCTCCGGCCGTCCAGTTTTGTGCAGCCCAGGCCGGATCGTGCAGGCGGAGCACACCGGTATCGAGAAGCAGACCGCCGTTGCGGTATTCGGGCAGGCCGGTCAGCTCGTCCAACCCGACCACCCGAACGCCCGCCCATTGGAAGGGCTCCAGCAACGAATAACTCAGCCACTGCGACAGTTTGTGAAACGGCATCCAGCCCCGCGTCAAGCCCGGACCGGCCACCGCGTCGTGGCGCCAGACGTCGCCCAACGGTTCGGCGTCGATGGCGTTGCCCGTCGGCCAGATGCCCGACAGCGACGTCAGGAGCTGCGACAGGATGTCGTGGGCGGCGACCGTCGCCGTGGCGGCACCCTGTGGGGCGACCAGCAGATCGAACAGGCCACCCGGCCGGCCGTGCGTGCCGAACACTTCGGGCTGCGCGGCGAGCGCCTCGCCCAGCCGCCGAAGCAGCAGCACGCGACCTTCGAGGCCCACCAACGGGTTGGATGGGCCGGCCTGGAACACCTCGGCCAGCCGGTCCGTGTCCAGCCCGCACAGCCCGGCCGCATCGACCTGCAGCGGGTGCGCCGCGTCGCTCGAGAACAGGCCGCTGAGGAACGCGTGCCAGCTCGCGACGCCCAGGCCCTCGGAACGGGCGAACCGCTGCCCGCCGTGCACCTCGTGGTAGTGCCAGTCGGGACCGGCACCTGCGTCGAGAAGGACGCTGACCACGGCCAGGTCGATCATGGCGCGGGCGCGGCCCGGCGCGTCCAGCGCGGTCAGCCGTGCATCCAGCTCGGCCTTGCGGTCCACGCCGCCGGCTTCGAAATGGCGCCAGCGGCTGTGGTACGGAATTTTCAGGTCGGGATAGCGGGCACGCGTGACGTCGGCGACCTCCGCCGCGGCCGCTTCCAATGCGTCGTCGTCGACGCCGAACCAGAGTGAATCGCCCTCGCGCGCACGGGACAGCAGCTGTCGCGCGCGCTCCCGCACGGCCGACGTGGTACGCAGAGCCGCGGCCGCACCCTCGGCCCGCCCGGTGTCCAGAACGGGACCGACACCGGTCACGCTCATCCGTCCAACTCCCGGCCCTTGACCTTCGCCAATTCGTCAGCGTCCGGCACAGCGCCCGGCGTGAAGTAGCCGGCCGCCATCTTGGCGTCGATCTCCACGCGCGCGTCGGCCGGGATCAGGTCCGCGGGAAGGTCCACTCGCTCCCCGACCTCGATACCCGAGCCGGTGATGGCGTCATACTTCATGTTGCTCATGGAGACCAGGCGGTGGATCTTTCTGACGCCCAGCCAGTGCAGCACGTCGGGCATCATTTCCTGGAACCGCATGTCCTGCACGCCGGCCACGCATTCGGTGCGGGCGAAGTACTGATCGGCGGTGTCGCCGCCCACCTGGCGCTTGCGCGCGTTGTAGACAAGGAACTTGGTCACCTCGCCGAGCGCACGGCCCTCCTTGCGGGAGTACGCCACCAGGCCCACGCCACCGCGCTGCGCACCCTGGATGCACTCCTCGATCGCATGCGTGAGGTACGGGCGGCAGGTACAGATGTCGGAACCGAACACGTCCGAGCCGTTGCATTCGTCGTGTACGCGTGCGGTCAGCTCCACCCCTGGATCGGCCAGGTCACGAGCGTCGCCGAAGATGTACACGGTCTGACCCCCGATCGGGGGCAGGAACACCTCGAGGTCCGAGCGCGTCACGAGTTCGGGGTACATGCCGCCGGTCTCCTCGAACAGCACGCGGCGCAGATCCGTCTCGCTGCAGTGAAAGCGCTCCGCCACACCCGGCAGGTGCCAGACCGGCTCGATCGCCGCCTTGGTTACCAGCGCAGCACCGCTGGGCAGCAGGAAGCGGCCGTCCGGGTGCAGGCGACCTTTCTGGATGGCCTCCATGATCTCCGGCAGGATCACATGCGCCTTGGTGACAGCGATGCTGGGGCGAATGTCGTGACCGGCCGCCAACTCGGCGGCGAAAACCTCGGCCACCGTGGCACCCCACGGGTCCAGGCTCACGATCTTGCCGGGCTCGCTCCACTGCGGGTACGGGCCGATGATGTTCGTGGGCGCGGTGTCGGTGAGGTCGGCCTTGTGATGGCGCGACAGCGCGCCCGACGCCACCGCCAGTGCCCGGTAGATGCTGTACGAGCCGCTGTGCGTT